>CBCTVZ010000130.1:0-5908 GCA_965150505.1 uncultured Robinsoniella sp.
ACATTTTTCCAAGTCCGATTGCCATATCTGAGTATCCACTGAAGTCATAATAAATTTGCATCGTATAAGCAAGACATCCAATCCAGGCTGTCGCAATAGACAGTTCATTTGTAGGAAGCGCCGCAATCGCGTCAAAAGCCATTCCTATATTATTTGCAAGAAGTACCTTTTTCCCAAGTCCCCGCAAAAACCATGTCGTTCCTTCTCCAAATTTCGTCAAATTCGTCTTACGTCTCTTTAACTGCTTGTCAATGTCTGAATACTGTACAATCGGTCCTGCAATCAACTGAGGAAACATTGACACATACACTCCAAATGAAATCAAATTTTTCTGAGCTTCTACTTTCTCCAGATAGACATCAATCACATAGGAAAGCGTCTGAAACGTATAAAAAGAAATACCTATCGGAAGAGGCAGTTCTTTATATGGAATTTCAAATGGTAAAATCGCATTCAAATTTTCCATAAAAAAACCATAATATTTAAAAAATCCTAAAAGTCCTAAGTTTACAGCCACAGAAAGCCAAAAACAAAATCGTTCTTTTTTCCAATCCTGTGTGTTTTTGTAATATTCCAGTTCAATTCCGGTAAGATAATTAAATACAATGCTGAAAATCATTAAAAAAATGTAGATCGGTTCTCCCCATGCGTAAAAAATCAGACTTACGATTAACAATACCACATTTCTTCCAGGCTTCGGCATTAGAAAATAAATCAGTAATGTGATTGGTAAAAATACATATAGAAAAAATATACTACTGAATATCATCTTTCTTGTTCCTTTCTACTGCGCAATTATCTTGTAAGTATATTATTTTCTGCTGTATAGACAGCAAAAAGTTTTTCAAAAGATATCATAGACTGTCTAAAAAGATATCCTCCGCCTCTTTTGCGTCCGGCGACACCACAAACAGTACATAATTTCCTTTCACATCCAAAATAGAATCATTCAAAAGTTTACACTGTTCTACACCGTACCCGTCAAAATTTGTCAGCTGTGTTTCTTTTCTCTGTTCAGCAGCTGCTTTTACCGTCTCTCCCTGACTCTTATCTTTCAATTTTACAATCAATAACTCTTCTACATCCATATTAAACGTAGATATGTAAAGTACTGCGCCTTCATAGTCATTTGCATTTAATCCATATAATCTTTTCATCATACGGTTGCTTGCCTTTTCCATTCCTGACAGATCCATCCCTGATGTAACTGCTGTTTCTACATCCTCAATCACTGCTTTGCTGCTTGTATCCCCGTACAGCATACTTCCAATAAAAATAAAAACAGCCAGGATGCACGCATATTTCACGCCTTCTATTACTTTTATCATTCTATTTCTACTCCATTTACCATATTCATCAGCCAATATTCATAAAAATCTTTCATCAGGTGAATACCGTCATCTTCATATAGATCCATATGTTCCTGAACAACTTGTGTATTATCGATAAAACCATACCCATTATTTTCACATAAGATTCTAAGCGCTTCATTGTAGGCATCGATTTCACTAAAGCCTGCTGTTTGATACAATGCAATTTCCTGAACAGGTAAAATAGAATTGATATAAATTTCCACATTTGGAAGTCTTTCTTTTACTTGTACTAAAATACTATGATATTTGTCTGTAAATTCAGCAGGCGTTGCATAATATCCCATGAGATCATTTAAACCATAGCATAAAAATATTTTTTCTGGATTTAAAACAGCAAGTGTTTCTAAATATTCTGTGATTACATCGATCCGATCACCGGGATTTGCAATGACATATTGTGAATCCATCAGCTCATATTCGGTCAATCCTACGATTCTGGAATCTCCCATGATAATCGAATCATAAAATTGATCCCACACAGACAATTCCCCATTTTCCATTGCTCTTTGGCGTTCTTGCCTCTTAATTTCTTTTATCTGCTCTTCAATCTCTGCTGTTTCTTTTTTTTCCAGCCTTTCTATATATGCGATTCCTTCCTCAATACTATTTTGTTCTGCTGCTTCTGCACAATATGGTTTTAACAATGCAGTTGTACAAAAAATAAGAATTAGCCAATTTTTTATATTTTTCATTCTTCTGACTCTTAGCCTCCTTTTTCTATTATTTATACTTTTAAATATATGCTCTGCTCATCATTTTATTTATTCGATCAGCATTAACAATCCTCCTATTTATCCAGTAATAGTTTATCATACTTCATAGATATTACATATCTTTTATTCTTTCTTTATAATTTTATTAAATCTCGTATTTTTTATGATAAATTTGCAAATTCTAAAGTATGATAAAAAATACCAGAAAAGCTCTTGACAAAACTCTAAATTCAGTATTTAATTATGTTTAAAATCTTTGCACTGTATGTTGTAATCGCAACATGATCTATAGTACAAACTGAACAGACCTAGAAGAAGGCTTATCTTTTCCTTAAGTTTCTTATGTGGTCGGGTTACTTATGTAACAACAGATTAAAACGTCTGTGGGACAGTAGTTCATACTATTGCTCTATAGATGTTTTTTTATTAAATGGAGGTTAAAAATTTTTATGAGGGAAAAACAAAAATCAAAAGAACAATATTGCTGTCCACGTCTCTGTCGTCAGCATTGCAGTCAATTTTATTCTTTCTGCTGGAAAGCTTCTTACAGGTATCCTAGGCAAATCAAATGCCATGATTTCAGATGCGGTTCACTCAGCCTCTGACGTTTTAAGCACTGTTGTTGTGATAGTAGGAGTAAAAATGGCGGAAAAAAAAGCAGATCAGGAACATCCTTACGGTCATGAACGTATGGAATGTGTCGCTTCTATTCTTCTTGCCATGCTCCTTGGAATCGTAGGAGTTGGAATCGGAGTATCCGGTATCCAAAAAATTTTATCTGGAAATTATGAAAATCTTGTTGTCCCTGGACTCCTTCCTCTCATTGCCGCTGTCGTCTCGATCATCGTCAAAGAATGGATGTTTTGGTATACGAGAGCTGCCGCAAAAAAAGTCAACTCTGGCGCTCTAATGGCAGATGCCTGGCATCACCGATCTGACGCATTGTCCTCTGTAGGCTCTTTTATAGGAATCCTCTTTGCACGAATCGGTTTTCCTGTCATGGACCCAATCGCCAGTGTTGTGATCAGTGTCTGTATCTTAAAAGCATCATATGACATTTTCAAAGATGGCATTAACAAAATGGTCGATCATAGCTGCGATGCTGCCACAGAAGAACAAATCCGTACTGTCACATTGAATATTGCTGGTGTCCTTGGCATAGATGATTTAAAAACACGACTTTTTGGCTCTAAACTGTATGTAGATCTTGAGATTCTTGCTGATGGTGAACTCAGTTTAAAAAAAGCTCATGAAATTGCAGAACACGTTCATACAGCTATTGAGACGAAGTTTCCTAACTGTATTCACTGTATGGTTCATGTAAATCCATCTGAAAAAGAACCAATTTTATATTAATTTAAAATGAAATACAAAATTTTTCATTGATTTTAATTAAAATGGGAAGTATCTCATAAAACATATACGATGTTTTATGAAATACCTCCCATTATTTATTTTTTTATTTCTCTATTATTCCCACAGATTACGATTTTCAAATCTTTCATCCAGTCCTGCACTGAACCATCTGCCATTTAATACCTCTGAAATAATCTGATTTTTTGCTTCCTCTGAGATACTTGTGTCTTCTTCCATCCGATCCAAAATTTCATCATACGATGTACGCTCTGTCTCCATCGTAATGATTGCTTTTTCTTTATCCGCATTTAAAATAAGCTGGGATGGTCCTTCCTCTGCACCTGTCCACGCTTCCCAAGTCACGAGTCCTTCTCCATTTGGATCTCCTGTCCATAAGAAATTAGAAATATAGCTCTGGAATTTTTCAGTCAGTTCTTTTGGACCGTCATATTCATATGCTGATCCGTCTCCTCCGGCAGAGCCTGTCGCAACGCCTGATAAAAATGGAATAAATACTCCGTGGGAAGCTCCTATTAGATTTGCCTGCTGTTTGCCCATGATTTCTTCATCTGTTCCAAATTCTATCTCGCATGTATAAATTGGCGCTTCATATTTGTCGATCATTTTCACAGCTGATTCTTCTGCGTTAAATAGTCCGTACAATTCACTTCCATATCCCATTGCAAATTTATATTCTGCACTTTTTTCACCTTCCACTAAGTCCCCTGCACCTGCAAAGTATGGATCACCTAGTGTAAAAATAGAAAACTCTGAAGCTCCTGTAAGCATAATCACTGGAACATCATTATACTGCGTCGTCTCAAATCCTTCCTCAGGAAGAACCGTTCCATCTCCAAACAGATGAGGAAATACGCTCATACGAATTCCTGCATTCGTCATAATGCCTGCAAGTCGTCCTGCTTCTACTCCATATAGATACGTTCTGACTTCTTCTTTTTCCTTCTCATCTTCGGAAAGCAGCCAAGCAATCGCTTCTTCTTCTGTCGCTTTTACTCCATCTTCTACAACAAGCGGTGCAATCGCTCTTGCTGTCACTTTTTGACTATCTTCCACATCCGCTACCGTCATACCGCCGCTGAAAGAGATTGCTTTTTGGAATTTTCCTTCAAAAATTGGCGAAATCAGCATCGCCATCACATCACGACCACCCGCTGAAAATCCAGAAATTGTAATATTTTTCGGATCAGCTCCCAGACTCTCTCCATTTTCAGCGATCCAATCTAACGCTTTTGCAAAGTCAAGCAGTGTATAGTTACCGGAATTTTCTAATTCATCTCCCGTTTTTAATGCTGGTAAACTGTTAAATCCAAGCGCTCCCAAACGATAATTTAAAGAAATCACAACACAATTTGCATTTGCTGCCAACTGTTCAAAAGGAATTTCTTTGCTTGTTCCTGTTTGATTGTTTCCGCCATGAATATATACTAAAACAGGCAGTCCTGTTTCATCTGTATTTGGACGGAAAATATCCATATTCAAACAATCTTCAGAACCAACTACTTCACCGCCTGAGATCTGTGTTCCAATATTTCCATCTTTTGTTGCATCAAATGTTCCTTCCCAGTCTTCATGGTCTTGAGGAGCTTTCCATCTCAATTCTCCCACAGGAGCCGCTGCATATGGAACACCCGTCCATAAGAGCGTTTTTTCTTCATTTACGATACTTCCTTTGATTTCTCCGTTTTTAATATGCTGCACCACATCTGCCTTGAAGGATGCCTCAGCTTCAGATGCTTCCGCTGCTGTCTCCGCTCCAAAAGCAACTGGCGCACTTGTTACAGATAAAGAGAGAGCCATCAAAATCATCGCTGCTATTTTTCTTTTCATTTTTAAATTCCTCCGTTCTTTTTTATATACATATCATACCATTTTTGTTCTTTTTCGGAATCTCTAAGATTTTGCTTCGGATAGCAATTTATTGTTCAGATATATGTCAAATCTTGCAACTGTGCCAATATTTGCAGTAAGAAAGAGATTAGTTAAGGCAGAAACTTCATAAAATATATTTTGAAATTCCTGCCTCCTAGCTTTGCTTATTATTTTCAAATAAAAAAAGCACAGTATTTTCATACTGTACTTCTATCTTTTATACCTTCAAAACTACACACAGATTATTGTATCTTTCTTACTTTTCGACTTTATATCTTCTCCATCCGTCTTAACCAACCTCTTTGGTTAAGCTTTCGACCTATTAGTATTAGTCAGCTCCGTACATTACTGCACTTCCACCTCTAACCTATCTACCTCGTCGTCTTCAAGGGGTCTTATTGCTTGCGCAAGGGATATCTCATCTTGAGGGGGGCTTCACGCTTAGATGCCTTCAGCGTTTATCCCTTCCCGACTTGGCTACCCGGCCATGGCTTTGGCAAACCAACCGGTGCACCAGAGGTCAGTCCACCCCGGTCCTCTCGTACTAAGGGCAGCTCCTCTCAAATATCCTACGCC
>CBCTVZ010000131.1:0-5761 GCA_965150505.1 uncultured Robinsoniella sp.
TGACGGCAGCGGGGAAAATAGGAATTACAGGAACGGATGAAGAACGGCTCTCATTTTTGGAAATGATTTTATTCCAGACAATATGCAGTCACTCAGAGGAAGAGATCAAAATCGTTTTGATGGGTGATGAAAAGTCGATCCTATCATTTTCTTGGATGCGGTTTTTGCCTCATCTACAAAAAGAAAAAGATAGGCGATGGATTGGGTGGGAGAAAAGAAGCAGAGAATTTCTTGCAAAAGAGATAGAGCAGGAAATGAAACAGCGTATGGCAGAAAAACGAAAGATACCAGCTTGGATCATATGTTGTCTAGGAGAATATGAAGAAGAACTATATTTTATGAAGGAGGAATATTCAGAGGCAGAAAAATATGGAATCTATCTGATCTTTTTAAGCTCAGATCCAAAACAACTGCCAAGAGGATGCAAAGAAAAAATTTGTCTGAACGGAGAATATGGAATCCTATCTGCAAACGATGAGACAAAAGAAATAGAATTTTCCATAGATCTTCCAGAGAGAAACGGATTGGCTAAGGCAGCCGTCATTCTTTCAGGCGTAAGAAAAAAAAGTGTGACAACACAGCAAAATTTGCCAAAGAAAATTACATTATTTGAATTACTAGAAAAAGCAGATGGAAAAAATTGGAGAAAAAAGAAACGATGGGAAGAAGAAAGAGAAACGCTTCCTGTCCCTGTTGGAATTGCGGAAAATGGAAACGTTTTTTATCTGGATTTGCATGAAAAAATACATGGTCCACATGGACTTGCAGCAGGAACAACAGGATCAGGAAAAAGTGAATTGATTTTGACGTATCTGCTTTCTGCCGCCTTGTCATTCCCACCATGGAAGCTTCAGTTTTTAATAATAGACTTTAAAGGAGGAGGTCTTGCAAATCATTTGAATGGGATGCCCCATCTTGCTGGAGTCATCACAAATTTAGAGGAAACATTGTTAGAAAGATCTCTTTTATTTATTCGGGCAGAATTGAAAAAACGTCAGAAAATACTTGCGGAGTATGGATGTGTCCATGTAGATGAATATGAAAAAATATACAGAAATCAGATTCATCAACGAAAACCAATGCCGCATCTGTTGATTGTTGTAGATGAGTTTGCCGAATTAAAAGCAAAACAGCCAGAATTTATGAAAGAATTGATCAGCGCTTCAAGAATAGGAAGAAGTCTGGGGGTTCATCTGATCTTAGCAACTCAAAAACCATCAGGACAAGTAAGCGAACAAATTTGGAGCAATGCGAAATTTCGGATTTGTCTGAAAGTACAGGAAGAAAGCGACAGCAGAGAAGTATTGCATTGTGCGCTTGCAGCTCATATTTCTGAGATTGGAAGAGGATACTTTCAGGTGGGAAATCAAGAACTTTTTTTCTTATTTCAATCGGCATATAGTTCAGAAAAAGTTAGGGAAGAAAAGGAAAAAGGATTCCAGATTTTTTCTGTTGATTTAGGTGGAGAACGCCGTTTACTTTATGAAAAGAAGGGAGAATTTGAGAAAGAACAAACACAGGCAGAGGAAATAAGAAAAATCATCAAAGGACAATGGAAAAAAGAATATAAAAGAGAGCTTTGCACCGTGTGTTTAGAACCATTAAAGACAGAAATTGCATATCCGTCAAAAGGCAGAAAAGAAAAATGGAAGATCCCAGTGGGGATCTATGATGATCCAAATAATCAGGCTCAACCGGAGGCCGTATTGGACTTGGAAGAAAAAAATCTTTTCGTCTCTGGCAGTATAGGATCTGGAAAACAAAATCTTTTTTTTGTCCTGCTTCGAGCTTTTTCAGAACAGTATCAAGAAGAAACGGAAATTTATATTGCTGATTTTGAAGGACGCATTCCATCGGTCATACAAAGATTGCCGCAAATAGGAGGGATTGTCTGCCAGCATGAAGAAGAAAAATTGGAAAATCTGATTGAAATGATGGAAGAGGAGCTAAATTTCAGAAAGAAACAAAGGGAATGGAATGAGCGAGAAGGAACAGCAGAGCTTGAAAAAAATGATGTGGTTTTCATATGGTTTTCTTATTTGAAATGGAAGAAGAAATATCCAGAATTAGAAGAACGTGCCAGTGTCATATGGAAAGAAGGAATACGATTTCATATTCACACGATTATCTTTCAAGAGGAAATAAATGGGATGGGACAGATTCTCTCTGGATTTGGATGCAGAATCAGTTTGTATCAGGAAGACAGCAGTGTATACAGACAACTGATGGATTACGCGAAAGGAAAACTTCCATCCATAGCAGGAAGAGGTTTTTTTCAAAAAGAAAATGAAGTTTATCAAATGCAGGTGTATCTGGCATTTAGAGGAAAGACAAAAAAAGAATATATGTTGAATATGGAAGACTGGATTTGGAACTGTCAAGAGAACATAAAAAAAGAAGCCAGAAAAATACCAGTGATTCCAGAAATATTGCGTTGGAATGAATATCCGGTATATAGAGAAAAAGGAGAAATTCCAGCAGCAGTGAAATTGAAACAAAAAGAAGTTGTTTTTTGGCGGCAATGGAAAAAAAAGATCATTGGAATCTGTGGGGAAGAGCAAAAGAAATGGATTGCTGCGATACCAGATACATGGCAGTTTTTTCAAGAAACGGTACAGATTTTGATTTTAGATGATCGGGCAGACAATCTTTCTTATCTGGAAAAAAATCCATATGTGAGTCTTTATACGAAAAATGAAGACGATTTTTTGGATAAGGCTTTAAAAATAATCGAAGAAAGCAAAGATGAAACACTGGTAATTTTAAATGGAATGGAAGTAGCCGCAAAAATTTCTAAGAGCAGGGAGCAGTATGAGCTTGTGCATAAAATTTCGCAAAATAGTACGATTCTTTGTACAAATTTAGAAAATCGGCCGATTCGTTATCAAAGTCCGCAGTTGCTTCAGGAAATCAAAACAATGGGACAAATTTTATTTTTTGGGGACAAGAAAGATCTTCAAATAGTGGAAATACCTTTTGGAGAGTTAAAACAGTGCAGGGAGAGAAAAAATGAGTCGGAAATTTTTTCTTGGAATGGATATCATTTGGAAAAATGGAAAGTACCAATAAAAACAAAATAAGTTATAGGATGAAAGAAAGGAAAAGTATGAACGGACAAATCAGAATAACACCAGAAAAATTAAGAGACAGAGCAAGGGAATATGGTATACAGGCAGATGAGTTGGATCGAGTGATTCAAAATATGGAACAGCTTTTAGTTCGGCTTCAAGAAGAATGGGAAGGGGCTGCAAGTGATTCTTATGCAGTACGATATGAACAGTTAAAACCGGGATTTTTAAAAGCGGAAGAACTGATTCGTGAGATAGAAAAGGTACTGATTAGAACAGCAGATACGATTGAACAGACGGATCTGGAAATTGCAGGGCAGTTTATAGGATGATAGAAGGCAGAGATGGAGTAGAGCAGATGATTCGGCAGAAAAGAAAAGAAAGAGGAGAAGCACAGGAACAGATCAAAAAATTGTATGAAAGATATGAAGATTTAGAAGCAGTCGAATCGATGTATCAGAAAAAAAGAGAAGAATTTGAAGATCACTTAAGAGATAAAAGACAGTGTGCCACAAAAATTGCACACAATGAATATTCTCCAAATGGAATAAAAAAGTTCGCTGACTGTCTGGGAGAAAAACTTTATGGCAATGACTATAAAAGAACGCAGGAGAATATGACAATGTTTTATGAAGAGATTTTAAAAGAAAAAGAACAGTTGATCATTCAAATGGAAGCGGAAGAACAAAGAAGACAGCAGTTAGATGAAAAGATTAGATCCTTGGAACGACTGATGGTATGAGGAAGAAAAGATGGCAGAAGATCTTATTGTAGCAGACGGAAATTTTCAATTTGCCTCTAAGACAATAAGAAATTATGGAAATTTCTTAAATATTCATTTAGGAGCGTATGAATGGGTTTTAAATGAAGTGATAAATACGGCGATTCAAGATGAACAAATTACGGCAAGGATTCAAAAATTGTTAGAAAATTTAAGTGGAATAAAAGAGGCAATAAAAATAGCTACTGATACGATTGGACAATACAGTATAGAGTTTGTGGAAGCAGTTGATGAAGCGGATAAATTTTTATATGGGAATGAATAAGATGGCAGAAATACAGATACAATATCGAGAATTAAAAGATCACATAAGAGCATTGAAAAATCTTGCGGATCATCTTGAAAATCGCAATTTTGTGACAACGCAGCTTTTAAATGAAAGTGCGGGAAGCACATCGAGTGAGCTAAATGAGACGTATCATATTTTATGTGAGGCAGAGAAAAGACTAAAAAATTTAATTTTGTTTACGGCACAATGGTTGGAAATGGCAGAAGAGTTATTTTGGGAAAAGGAAAAAGATACGATTCGTAATACGGATCGTATCTTGCACTTTTAAAATAGATGAGGAAAAAATGAGAGAAAGAAAACGAAAATGGATCATATTGCTTGCAGCTGTAGCAGTCATCCTGTTTTCAGGATGTTCAAGACAAAAGGAAGAGGAGATAAAAATGGAGGGACAAGCAGATCTTTACGAAAGACAAAAAGAAATAGAACAATATCTCAGACAAAAATATGGTGAAGTCTCATATGAGATTACGGGGATCATTTGGAGATTTTGGAATCAGCAATATGATCAGATGAATTTTCGGACCGAAATAGATGGGAGAAAAGAAAATTTTTGGGTGAGGCGCTACGAAGAAAAAGATGAAAAATTTTTTACCGATAGTTATTTTGGTCTGTGTATCCGTCCAGAATATGAAAATAAAATGAGAGAAAAAGCGGAAATGATATTTCCGAAAGCGAAAGTCGTGTCTTTTTTGAATGAGACAGAATTTTCGCAGAAAATAGAAAAAACAGATGATTTAAAAGAAGCAAAGAAAAAAGGAGAAAAAATTCGCACAGTCAGTTGGATCATAGTGACAGGAATTGAAGAAGAAGAGTTAGAGGAGAAGGCAAGACAATTTAAAAATTTGTGGGAAGAAGAGGAGATGGAAAGTTTAGTTTCGTTTTTTTTAGTAAAAGAAGCTGATTTTTTATCATTTGACAGAGACGATACAGAAAAATTGATAAAAGATCATCTATATTTGGCACAAAGTGTATGTTATATACCAGAAGAAAAGAGTAACCGATGAAAAGATAAAAGTGGAGAACAATATGACAGAGGCACAAATTTTAATGTTAAATAATTTGATCTATGATCCTATTTTTACCTCCGAAGGCGCAGAGGCATTTTTAGTCGGAGAACTGCTTTCTTTTATAGATACAGATGCGTATAAAAAGCAAGGGAGTTTGTTTGGACCGGCTACGACAAAAGAGGAATGGGACAATCTGATCCGACTGGCATCTGAGGATGAACAGCTTTGCAGACTACGGCTTACAGAAAGAAAAAATGATCCCCAGACAGGCGCAAAAGCAATCTGTTTTTACGATGAGCAAAAGGATGAAGCCGTCGTAGTTTTTGCTGGGACAGGATACAATGAATGGCGTGATAATTTTACAGCAGGCACACAGACGGATACAAAACAGCAGATAGACGCTTTGGAATGGTTTGAAACGTTGAATTATGAAAAGATTACGGTCAGCGGTCATTCAAAAGGCGGCAATAAAGCAATGTACATAGCAGTGTGCAGCGAAAAAGAAGTACCATGTATCGCATTTGACGGAGAAGGATTTTCAAGAGAATTTTGTGAAAAGTATCATGAAAAGATCGAGGAGAGAAAAGAAAATATTGTTTTATATGCAAACTACAGG
>CBCTVZ010000132.1:0-5755 GCA_965150505.1 uncultured Robinsoniella sp.
CCTACTAGAAATAGACTGGTCAGCTAGTTATGTGTAGCAGGTAGCAAGAATCCCAAGGCTTTAGCCGTGTGGAGTGTCAAAAATGAATTACAAGAAAGCCCATATGTTTTATCTCTGACCAAAAAATATTTTTTGTAAGTAAATATTCCTATATCATACGAAAAAATACCGCATCCACGATATGCTGCTTGCTCGTGGATACGGTATCCTACCATAAAATTCTTATGATTTTGTATTTTTTACATTAACGCATTTTAATCTGAAAATACACTATTCTTCTTCTGCTTTACGATGTCTCTCTTTTAATTTCATCAAAACTGTACAAATAACAATACTTAACTCATATAATCCTAATACTGGTATTGCAACCATAATCTGCGATACAACATCTGGCGGAGTAATGATTGCCGCAACAAAGAAAATTGCAATGATAACAAATTTTCTGCCTTTTCTCATCCATTCTACTCTTAAAAATCCAAGTTGTGTCAACAATACAGACATGACTGGAAGTTCAAAAATAATCCCAAAAATCATAAATGTACTCAACACAAAGGACATATAACTCTGTACGCTGATGGAAGCTGTAATCTCACTTCCAGCGCTTAAATCCATCAAAAAGTACAGCATAAATGGCATCATAACTTTGTATGCAAAGATCACGCCTAATACAAAGCAGATTAATCCAAAAATCAACGCAGCTACAAGCAAAATATTTTCATTCTTACGCAGTCCCGGACGAACAAATGCCCAAATTTGATAGATAAGAATCGGCAAAGTAATGCAGACCGATGCAAGCATTGCCACAGCAAAATATTGCATTAATAATTCCTGAGGTGCAATAAAAATATAAGTGTATCCATATTCTTCCCCTATTCCCGTCAAGATTGACACCAATTCTGGGGCAAAATTCAGCCCTATAAAAAATGAAATAATCAGGCAAATCACACAGATTATCACACGCTTTCTCAGCTCGCGCAGATGACCGGATAAGGTCAGATTTTTTTCAGATGATTTCTTTTTCTTCATGCTTATTTTACATGCTCTGCTTTGTCAGATGAAGTATCTGTCTCATCTTCCTCAGACATTCCCTTTCGGAAACTTTTTACACTTTTTCCAAACATTCTAGTCAATTTTGGAAGCTGTGTAGGTCCAAACAGCAGCATAACAATTACTAAAATGACAAGTAACTCTGTAGTTCCGATTTTCATTTTAACATTCCTCCTGATAGATTTTCATTGCTTCTTTTGTGTTCTGAACTTCTATATCCGAAACAGGTCTTACGACCTCTTCCTCACTGGTTTCTTTTTGTTCTGTTTGTTCTTTCTGCTCTTTTTGTTCCTCCTGTGGTTTTTTCGTCTCATTTATATCATCTGTATTATGATTTTCTACAGGCTTTTCCGCAGGTTTTCCGAGATCATCAAATGGTTTTTTCATTCCATTTATATTTTTGTTGATCTCTTTGTTCAGATCATTAATCGGCTCCATCGCCTCTTTTAAAGGCCGCTTGGCTTCCTCCAACGGCTCTACAATATTTTCGCGAATATCTTTTGTTGCCTCTGCCGTATATTTTTTGAATTGTTTCATTGCCTGTCCCAATTTTTGCGCATAATATGGTAATTTATCAGGGCCAAGTACAATCAGGGCTACAATAAAGACAACAACCAATTCCTGAAGACCAATTTTCATAAAAATCTCCATTCCTCCGCTGGTGCCAGCGGTATATCGATTAAAAATAATGGAAAACATCAGTCTATCTTTCAAGAGCTGATGTCTTCCCTTGCATATAATTATATTTTTCTGAAAGTTTCTTCTCTATTCCTCTGGCAAAATTCCTGCATATTCACGCATTGCATCAAGAGGACCTGTGATCGCTGCTGCTGATGTCAATGTTGTTCCAAAATAACTGGTATAACGTCCGCCTGATCCGACAGCTTTGAGCGCCACATATCCGCGTCTCATCCAATCTTCCATTGTCAATCCGTCCACGCCGTCATACTGCCATTTATCTGCGTCTGACAGAACATGAATCAAATTCTGCAAACTCTTTGCATATTCTATATCCATATTCATAACGCCAAAACGGTTTACATACTGCCATCCATGACCGCCTAAAAACAGCATTTTAGCTCCTGCCTCTTCTCCAGCTCCCAGTCCGGCATCAAATGCAGTATAGCTCTCTAATTTTTCAATTACAGCATCGATTCCTTCATTCAGTTGATTTAATCCGTCTAAAGTAAAAATCCATACACTAGAACCTGAACCGATTGCATCGCCGCTCAAAGCAATATAAGAAGCGGTTGCATTTGTTGCGCCATAGTTATATGTAATAACTGGTGTTGAAATAACAAAAATCGTAGAAGCCTCTGTGTGTCCTGGACATAAAATCGTGTCTACTGTGATATCACCTACTGGAATCTGATATTCTCCAGGAACAAATGTCTGAAAATCATACTCTGCAAAACGTTCTTTAATATTATCTGTCACATCTCCTTCTGGGAAGAAAACAGTATATCCTTTTCCTGCAAAAGCGCTTGAAAATCCTACATGATCTCCATGTTTATGAGTGATTGCGATTTTCAAATTGCGATCTCCAGCAAGAGATAAAACAAGATCACGGTATTCTGTATCAATTTTTTCAAGAACAGCTGCATCTTCATAATTTTCTCCAAAATGCAGTGCTGTCGCTGCCGCGCCATTTCCCATATCAACTAACAACGCATCTTTTCCAGAAGTGATCACATACATACTTGCTGTATTATTATCATTTGTCGCACCGTTTGTAGCCATGCTGTCTGCATATGGAACAGCTTCTGTATAATCCATGATATGATAGATACTGAAAGAAGCATTTGGATTCATTTCCTCGCTGTTTGCGTCAATCACACTTGCTTCCACTGTAAAATGACCATATTCATATTTACTGCCATATCCATTAAAGACTGGCGCTAAACCAGCCTTTCCCTCTGCACTGGTAGCTTCCTCAGCCCCTGCTGATATTCCAGTTGCGCCTAAGACAGCAATTCCCAATGTGCTTGCTGCTGTTGCTTTCAAAAAATCTCTTCTTGAAATTGTCTTTCCCATAGTTCGACCTCCTCCTAATAAGTCAAATTTCTTTGTATAAAAACACATCTTTTCAGCTTATGCTGATTTCTATTTTGTTTCCCCATTCCCTTACATTTTTTTATTATAGCAGAATTTTTGCATAAAATCTAGAATTTTTACATCGTTTGTTTATGTATTTTTTTCATATTTTATTGTTTTTTCAATATTTCATCATAATTTTTCACATATATTATGATTTTTTACACTGTTTTTTCTATGATTACATTTTATGCAATATTGTCTATATTTTTCTTCCCATTCTTTTATATTTTCCAGATAAATCTCAGCCTCTTCTCTCAATTTTTCCTGATCTTTATCACTGGATTGATCATAGACTCCTACTGTGTGAAAGCCCGCATTTTTTGCTGTTCTAAGAGCATACAATCCATCCTCAAAGACCCATGTATGTTCCACATCCGTTCCCAAAACGTTACTTGCTTCCAGAAAAATTTTCGGAACATTTTTGCTTGCCCCCACTTCAGAACAAGTGAAAATTCGCTCAAAATATTTCATAAGTCCTAATCTTTTAAAAGCTGCCTCAATCAAAAAGCGATCCGTAGAAGTAGCGACTGCCATCTTTATCCGTTTCTGTTGAAATTTTTCCAGAAGTTCTGTCACTCCTGCTTTTTGTTGCACTTCATCTCTATAAAACTGAAATACAATTTCATTGATCCCTTCTATGATTTCTTTTGGATTTTTTTTCAGATTGTATGCTTTTATCACATACTCTGCCCCTTCCATCATTGTCATAGAAAACAAAATATCGCTCAGTCCATCTTCTGCTTCTATTCCCTCTCTTTTCAGATACCGTTTTGCCGCATGATCCCAGATTTGCATAGAGTCTAAAAGCGTTCCGTCCACATCAAAAATGACTCCTTGTATCATGCGTTTACCATCTCTTCCGTCTTTTCTCTCAACTCTTTTGTGGCTGCCTCAATATCAGACTGAGCAAAGATAGCGCTGATCACAGCGATTCCACAGATTCCTGTTTGAGCAAGCTGCATCACATTGTCTTTTCCTATACCTCCGATTGCAATTACTGGAATATGAACGGCTTTGCAGATTTCTTTTAACGTTTCATGACTTACTTCCTGAGCGTCTGCCTTTGATCCTGTCTGGAATACTGCCCCTACGCCGAGATAATCTGCTCCATTTTTTTCGGCAATCAATGCTTGTTCTACCGTTTGAGCAGACACTCCGATGATCTTATCCTCTCCTAGTCTCTTTCTCACATCTCCAGCTTCCATATCACTCTGTCCTACATGAACGCCGTCCGCTCCGATTGTCGCTGCAATCTCTACGTTATCATTAATGACAAATGGAACGTGATACTTTTTGCATAATTCCTTGATCTGTTTTGCTTCTTCTAAAAATGTTTTTTGATCTAAATTTTTTTCACGCAGCTGAATAAACGTGCTTCCCCCTTTCAGGGCTTTTTCCACCTGCTGATATAAAGTTTCTCCATTTAGCCAACTTCTGTCTGTCACTGCATATAATAATAAATTTTCTTTACTGCACTTCATATTTTGCTCCTTCTTCCAATGTTTTTCCATCCATGTTATAGATTGCATCAATAATTTTCACACGATAAGATGCGTTTCCGTCTCCTGACTGCATTCTGCTCCATCCAATTTCTCCTGCAAGTCCCATCGTGCAGACTGCCGCCGCTGCTGCCTCTAATTTATTGTCTGGATTTGCAGTGACAAACGCTGTCATAATACCGGAAAGCTGACATCCTGTTCCTGTGACTTTTCCCATCTCTTTTCGCCCATTGCGGATCACATAGCACTTTTGCCCATCGCTGACTAAATCAATCGCCCCAGTCACAGCGATGATACTGCCTGTTTTCTTTGAAAACTCTTTTACAAATCGGACAGCATTTTCCAAATTTTCTTCTGTGACTGCATCCGATACATCTGCATCCACGCCTCTTGTCGTTCCACTTCCAAGCGCCAAAGTTTTAATCTCTGAAATATTTCCACGGATTACCGTAAATGGAATCATTTTCATCAGCTCAACTGCCGTATTTGTTCGCAGTGCGCTTGCTCCTGCTCCAACCGGATCGAGTAAAATGGTATGCCCCAATTCTGCCGCTTTTTTTCCAGCAATTTTCATCGCCTCAATTGATCTCTTATTTAATGTCCCGATATTAATATTCAGTCCTCCGCAAATAGATGTGATATCTGCCACATCATCTGGTTCGTCTGACATAATCGGACTTCCTCCGCAGGCAAGTAATACATTTGCCACATCATTTACGGTCACATAGTTTGTGATATTATGCACCAAAGGCATATTTTTTCTTACTTCTTCAATACAGTTTCCTAACATCTTTTTTTCCTTTCTCTTCCGTTTTGGATATCAGTCAGGGAAACAAAAAACGCTGTAAATCTCCCTGTCCGTACAGATTCACAGCGTCTTTCTATATGAGATCCCTACGTTGGCATTATCCAAATCAGGTTATGGGTCAAAGCGACACAGCTTACTCTCAGCCTGCTTTTAGCAAGCTCCCCGTTTCTTTGTCTTCATCGAGCAGATTTTCTCTGTTCTTTTTTATTATACACTATTTGTTTATCTTTTCAATCATTCTCAAAAATTTGGTTGTAAACTTTACTTGGGGGTAAAGTAAAAAATAGATAGGCATAGAAGTTCA
>CBCTVZ010000133.1:0-5703 GCA_965150505.1 uncultured Robinsoniella sp.
CTCTCAGCAGTTGTGTCACATATCTGCCCCATTCCTCATATGGAACATTATCCATAAAAGTATCGTACACTCTTGCAAAACTTGTATATGCTTCCATCGCTTACCAGACCTTTCCTAAAATTCCATAGGAAACAATCGTCATGATACACGTTGCCAATAAAATTCCAAGTATGATTGCTGGAAATGCCTTTCTGAAACGGATTCCTAAAAGAGAAGCAATCAAAGCTCCTGTCCATGCCCCTGTTCCTGGCAGAGGAATCCCTACAAATAAGACAAGTCCCCAAAATTCATATTTTTCAATCTGATCTTTTTTCCCAAGCGCTTTATTTTCCAGTTTCTCTACCATCGGTTTAAACGTGCGTGTCTGTTTTAATTTATTAAAAATCTTTGTGATCAGCAACAAAATAAACGGAATTGGAATAATATTTCCAATCACGCAGATCACAATCGCCCGAATCATATCAATGTGCATCCAAGATGCCGCCAAAAGACCGCCTCTTAATTCCAGAATTGGAACCATAGAAACTACAAATGCGATCAGTTCTTTTGACAGAACTCCTGACAGATTCGTTGTAAACCATTGTACTAATGCTTCCATTATTTTCTCCTTTATTTTATATAATCTTTTAAAAATGCAATCAGCTGATCCATCTCTTCATCTGTTCCGATTGAAATTCGCAAATGATTATCAATCCGAGGATGATTAAAATATCGGACATAGATATGAGATCGTTTTAACGCTTCAAAAATATCCCTCGCCCAATATTTTTCATGCGTGACAAAGATGAAATTTGCCATGGAATCTTCAAATGAAAATCCAAGTTCTCTCAGCTCTTTTTTGACACGTTCTCTCGTCTCCATGATTTTCTTTCTCGTTCCCTGAAAATATGCCTCATCTGCAATCGCAGCCGGACCCGCCGCAAGAACGGTCTGATTCATGGTATAAGAATTAAAAGAATATTTGACATCATTCAAATATTTGATTAAGGTCTTATTTCCCATCGCATATCCGATTCTCATTCCAGCCATAGAACGTGACTTAGAAAATGTCTGTATAATCAATACATTGTCATATTTCTCAATCAGAGGCAATGCAGAAACTCCTCCGAAATCAATATATGCCTCATCTATCATTACAATGACATCCTGATTGTGCGCTACGATATCCTCAATCTGCTCAAGCGGCATCAGAACGCCTGTCGGGGCATTTGGATTTGGAAAAATCACACCGCCATTTTTTTTGTAGTAATCCTCCGGCACAATCCGAAATCTCTCATCGAGAGGCTGTCTCTCATACGGTATCTGAAATAAGTCAGCCCAGACATCATAAAAAGAATACGTGATATCAGGAAATAAAATAGGATTTTTGGAATTAAAAAAAGTCAAAAATGCCATTGCCAGAACATCATCCGACCCAACACCGACAAAGACTTGTTCTTTCTGCAGATGATAATAATTTGCCAGACTCTCCACCAAAACGTCTGCGGCTGGATCTGGATATTTCCGCAGCCAATCATAATTCATCTCTGAAAACTGCATCAGAGATGTTCGCACGCCGGGCGCTGGCGGATATGGATTTTCATTTGTATTCAATTTGATGATATCTTTTTGTTTTGGCTGTTCTCCCGGAATGTAAGGGATCACTTTTCTTATATTTTCTTCCCAGACTCTCATCCTTTCTCTCCTCCATTCTTTTATCGGCATCCAAACTCTTCTGCCAATTTTTCAAAATACGGCAATGCCTTCTGAATCGTCTCATATGAAACACAGTAAGCAATTCTTACATATCCCGAACACGAAAAAGAACTGCCTGGAACAATCAAAATATGATATTTTTTTGCCGCCTCACAGAATACTTTTTCATCTTCCACCGGTGATTTTACGAATAAGTAAAATGCTCCTTCCGGTTTGATACAGGAAAATCCCGCTTTTTTCAATCCTTCATATAAAAGCTCCCTGTTTCTGTTATAATAAGAAACGTCGCATTGTTCTGAAAGGCATCTCTTAATTACCTTTTGCTGAAGAGAAGGCGCATTGACAAATCCTAAAATTCGTGTCGCCACATTTACGCCGTCTAAAATCTCCTGACAGTCTGCCGCTTCGTCCGGAATCACCAGATATCCAATACGTTCTCCCGGAAGAGAAAGGGATTTGCTGTAGGAATATCCCACAATCGTATTTTCATAATATTTTGTCAGATAAGGAACTTCCGTATCTCCATAGACAAGTTCTCTGTATGGCTCATCAGAGATCAGATAAATTTCTGTTCCAAATGCTTTTTGTTTTTGTCTTAAAAGATCTGACAGTTTCTGAATCGTTTCTTCGCTGTACACCACGCCAGTCGGATTATTTGGAGAATTTACGATGACTGCCTTTGTTTTTGGAGTCAAAATCTTTTCAAATGCTTCTAAATCTGGCTGAAATGTCTTTGTGTTTGGAGGAACAACTTTTAAGATTGCGTCATAATTCTGAACATAAAAACGGTATTCTCCAAAAAATGGTGCAAATACCACCACTTCGTCTCCTGCATTGAGCAAAGTCTTTAAAATCACATTTAAACCGCCGGCCGCACCGACTGTCATCACAATATTTTTCCCAGCAAAGGATGTTCCAAACCGCTTATTCAGAGAAGATGCGATTGCTTCCCTGACATCCTCATATCCAGAATTGCTCATATATCCATGCAGATTTACAGGATCTTCGTGTGTGACAAGATCGACGATTGCTTCTTTCACCGCTTCAGGCGCTGCCACATTTGGATTGCCCAAGCTGAAATCATACACATTTTCCACTCCGACTTCCTTTGCCATCTGTTTTCCTTCTTCAAACATGGCGCGGATCGCCGAACCATTCTTCACATATTCCTTCATCTTTTCTGATATCATTTTGATTCCTTCTTTCCTTAAGCGGTCTTACCGTTCTGTCACCCTTCCTTTTTCCAGCAAAATTGCCGGTCGATAGGAAAGTTTTGCCTGACGCAGTCCCTCTTCTCCCGCATCGTCTTCTCTGTTTATGTACAGATACTGTTCTGCTTCATGAAGCACAAACTGCTGATTAATCATCGGATATGCGCCCTCCACATCGGCAAGCGCTTTTTCAATATGCACAACCATCGTGTCATCGCAGGCTGGTTCTCCCATACAAAAGGCAACCACCCTTCCTCCGGCTTTAAGTACGCCTCCTATTAAATGAAGCTCCCGAAACAGACGCAAAGAATTTAATGCGACACACATCTCCGCATTTTTTTCTTCGTGGTCATTGCATCCATTTTGGCTTCTCCACTCTAAAGCCATCTGGAAACATTCCTCCACATTCTGTTTGCTTAAAGTCTCATAACTCCAGTCCGGATACATCCGCTTAAATTTATTAATATGGTTTTTCTTTCCATGATATTTCCTACCGGACAAATTTGCAAGCTTTTCTGTCTCATAAATATAATCTGCCATATCTCTGTCGTATGAGATTGTAAATTTTTCTGGATAAATTTCTTCCAACAGTTCAAATTGTTCCGGTGTCACCAAATGTAATTGAAATGGAAAGCCTTGTTCTTTACTATACTCCATCAAAAGATCAATCGTCTCTTTTATATCTTCTTTTTTTCCAATCGGAAAAGAAAAACTCTGTACTTCTCCCTCTGTCTTGATCACCAACATCTTTCCTACCACTGCAATCCCAGCCGGATATTTTCTTCTCCAAAGATATAAATTTGCAAAAGTCTGTTCACAGCTTCTGTTTTTTTGAAGAGATAAGAAATGGCTAACCAATTCCTTATCTTCTAATTTTGGTTTTTGAAAATTTAATTCGATCAAATCTTTCACCCCTATCGATGATACAGCATTGCATAAATGCCGTTTTGTCTTAATAGCTCCTCATGTGTTCCCTGCTCCTCAACGCCATTTTCTGTCAGTACTAAAATTTTTCCTGCATTTCTGATGGTGCTAAGACGATGGGCGATCACAAATGTCGTTCTGTTTTTCGCCAATTCCTCCAGAGAATTTTGTACAATTTTTTCACTCTCATTGTCAAGCGCCGATGTTGCCTCATCAAAAATCAGTATCGGTGGATTTTTTAAGAATACGCGCGCAATCGACAATCTTTGTTTTTGTCCTCCGGACAGTTTCACTCCCCTTTGTCCGATATCTGTCTGGTATCCATTTGGAAGTTCCATAATAAATTCATGTGCATTGGCACGTTTTGCAGCTTCTATGACTTCCTCATCTGTCGCATCTGGACGACCATACCGGATATTTTCCATTACATTTTCCATAAACAAATATACATCCTGCTGTACAATTCCAATATGATCTCTTAAATCTTTTAATTTGATCTTTCGGATATCTGTGCCATCCAGCAAAATTCTGCCTTTTTCCACCTCATAAAAACGTGGAATCAAACTGCAAAGCGTCGTTTTTCCTCCGCCTGATGCGCCTACAATCGCAATATATTCTCCAGCTTTTACTTTCAAGTTAATATGATTTAAAACATATTCCTTTTTCTCACCATATCCAAAAGAAACATCTTCAAACTCCACATCCCCTTTTACTCGTTCAAGCGGCAGGGCATCTGGCGCATCCTTGATATCTGGCTGAATATCTAAGATTTCCAAAAATCTCTCATATCCGCTGTATCCATTTTGAAATTGTTCTGTAAAATTAATCAACTTTTTGACAGGTTCTGTAAAGTTATTGATATACAGCAAAAATGTAATCAAGTCGGTTACTTCTAATCTTCCTTTTGTCAGCATCACAGCCCCAGCAATCAAAACACCGATCGTCACCATTGTTGTGAGCGCGCCAAGTCCAGAGTGAAACCATCCCATATACCAATAACTTGTCCGTTTCGTGCTGACAAAACGATCATTTCCCTGACGGAACTTTCGCATCTCTTCCTCTTCATTTCCAAATGATTTGACGACGCGGATTCCAGAAAGGCTGTCCTCAATCTGGCTGTTGATATCTGCAATTTTCGCGCGGTTCTCCTTAAATGCCCTTTTCATCTTCTTGTTGAAGTAATATGCGTACGCAGCCATGACCGGTATAAACGCATAGGCAACAAGGGTCAATGTTCCATTGATCTGAAACAAAATCACAAAAGACCCGATAAACTTAATCAGAGAAATCACAATGTCCTCTGGCCCATGGTGAAGAAGTTCGCTGATATCAAACAAGTCACTTGTGACACGAGACAATAGCTGACCGACTTTTTGATTGTCATAAAATGTAAACGACAATTTTTGATAATGAGAAAAGATCTCATTTCTCATGTCATGCTCCATCTTTGCGCCCATGAGATGACCGTAATATGCAATATAAAAATTACAGAAAAATTCTACTGCAACAAGTCCCATCATCAAAATTCCTAATTTTATAATCTGATGAAGGGGTTCATTTCCGCCCAGATAGACAACTTCATTCGTGATATATCGAACAATCAGCGGAATAATCAATGTGACCGCTGCTCCTGTCAGAGCAAAGATCATATCTGTCCAGAATAATTTCTGATATGGCTTATAATAGCCAACCAGTTTTTTCCATTTATGTTCCATAAATTCCCTCCAAAAAATATTTCCTATTTTACAGCGGCACTCTTTCCTTTTTTTCATCCTCCTTCCAAAAATCATGCACGCTATGCGCTATTATATCACAGCATATTGACACTCCACACGGCTAAAGCCGTGGGATTCTTGCTACCTGCTACACATAA
>CBCTVZ010000134.1:0-5653 GCA_965150505.1 uncultured Robinsoniella sp.
GGAGGATTACGTTCCGGTATGGGATATTGCGGAACCAAAGATATTGAAGAACTGAAAGAAAATGGAAAATTTGTTAAGATTTCAGCAGCTTCCCTGAAAGAATCTCATCCTCATGATATTCATATTACAAAAGAAGCACCAAATTACAGTGTAGAAGAATAAATGATAAGCCGCAAAATGAACGGAAATAAGCTTCATTTTGCGGCAGTTTTTTTGTGGAAAGAAAGGAGGAACAAATGATAAAAGAATTAATTGAAAATATTCAGCATGGTATTCAGATTCGTCAAAATTTAATTTTACTCAGAAAAGAAATTCAAGACGAAAATCAGAAGCGTGCTTTAGCATATCTTTTAGGAGGAGAGTATGATTTGTTTGCAGAGCTTCTCGACAATGAGGATGCAAAAGTACGAAAAAATGCGGCGTTAATTTTGGGGGTAATGGAATGCGAAGAAATGCTTCCGGAGCTAGTTTCAGCATATGAAAGAGAACAAACATTATTTGTACGACCAGATTTTTTAAAAGCAATCCGTTCTTATGAATTTTTACCATATCTGTCTGTATTGAAAGAGAGAAAAGCGCAAATAGAAAATATGGAAGAGGATACTGAGGGAACGAAACATTTGCGGGAAGAGGCTGCGCTGCTTCAAAATATGATATTTATGTATGAAAAACCAAAAAAACATACCTTTACAGGAATACCAAGCGCAAGATCAGCAGAAATCATTTTATTGACAAACCGATGTCAAAGAGAGGCAACAAGAAGACAGATTGAGATAGAAAATGTGACGATGTTAGCTAGTGGTATTCGATTTTATACGAATCAGATTGAAAAAATATTAAAAATCAGAACATGGAAAGAGATGCTTTTTCCGATTCCCTATATTTCTTCCTTAGAGGGAACGCCAGAAGAAATAGGAAGTATATTAGGCGCATCGAAAATGATTGATTTTATTTCAAGTCTTCACAGAGGGAATGAACCTTTCTTATTTCGGGTAGAATTAAAGAGCAATATGCCTCTTGAAAAAAAAGGAATATGGATTCGGAAAATGACGGCAAAGCTTGAAACGGCATCTGGAAGAAGATGGAAAAATTCACCAGAGGAATATGAGATTGAAATTCGTCTGATCCAGACAAAAGAAGAGAAGTTTATTCCGCTTTTAAAATTATATACCATACCAGATGAACGCTTCTCTTATCGCAAAGAATATCTGCCTACGTCGATTTCACCTGTCAATGCAGCGCTTTTGATGGAACTTGGAAAAGAATATTTAAAAGAAAACGCTCAAGTCTTAGATCCATTCTGCGGTGTAGGAACAATGTTGATTGAGCGAAACGCAGCTGTGAAAGCACGAACAATGTATGGACTTGATATTTTAGAAGAAGCCGTGGAGAAAGCACGAGAAAATACAAAAAGAGCTGGTCTTCCAATCCATTATATCAATAGAAACTTTTTTGATTTTGAGCATGAATATTTATTTGATGAGATTGTGACAAATTTACCTGGAAAAAGTAAAAACCGAAATGAGGGACAGATTGCAGGATTGTATCAGAACTTTTTTGAAAAAGCAATGACACATTTGAAAGATGGAGGAATTTTATTTTTATATACATCTGAGAAAGCGCTGATTCAAAAAAATTGCAGCCGATACCCGCAGTATCATCTGAGAAAAGAATATTTAATAAATGAAAAAGAAAAAAAGAGTCTGTTTATTTTACAAATGTATCGAAATAGATAACGGATCAAGCAAAAGGAGGAAATGACGTGGCACAGAAAAAATTGCTGAAACGGGAAGAGGTAAAAAAAGAAGATTGCTGGGCAATCGAAGACTTGTATGAAACAGATGAGCTTTGGAGAGAAGATACAGAAAAACTGCACAGACAGATCGAAGAAATCAGCAGTTTTAAAGGGAAATTAACAGAGAAGAAAGAGACGCTTCTTCAATTTTTAAATGAATATGCAAAATTGATGGAACGCCATGAAAAAATTCATGTGTATGCAAATCAAAGACTGCATGAAAATACAAAAAACAGTCGATATCAGAAATTAGCAGGCGAGGCGCAGGTACTGCAAAATCAAGTTATCAGCGCAACGGCGTTTGTAGTGCCAGAGATTCTAAGCATGGATGAGACCATACTGGGTCAGTGGATGGAACAAAGTAAAGAACTGCAGTTTTATAAAAGATTTTTAGATGAAATTTTAAGAGAAAAGCCGCATACGCTGTCTATTCCTGAGGAAGAGATGCTTGCCAGAGCAGGAGAAATGGGAAATGCGCCGTATCAGATTTATGCGATGTTTAACAATGCAGATATCACATTTGGAAGTGTAAAAGATGAAAATGGAGAAGAGCAGGTGCTTTCAGCGGGACGTTTCATTGCAATGGAAGAAAATAGCGACAGAAGAGTGAGAAAAGAAGCGTTTGAAGTATTTTATCGTTCTTATGAGCAGTTCAAAAATACATTGGCGGCTGTATTTGATGCAAATTTACGTCAGGCATCCTTTTTTGCAAAAGAGCATCATTATTCATCTTCAAGAGAATATTATCTGAACAGCAGCGCCATTCCCGTATCGGTCTACGATCAGCTGATTGACACCATCCATAAAAAATTGCCATTGATGTACCGATATGTAGGATTGCGGAAAAAGATCTTAGGACTTGATGAAATTCATATGTATGATGTGTATATGCCTCTTGCATCAGAAGTTCAGAGAACGTATACTTTTGAGGAGGCAAAACAGATTGTACAAAAAGGATTAAAACCTCTTGGAGAGCGATATGGCGCTGTTTTAAAACAGGGGATGGAAAGCAGATGGATTGACATCTATGAAAATGAAGGAAAACGTACGGGAGCATATTCTTGGGGAGCATACGGCACACATCCATATGTACTTTTAAATTTTAATGGAAATCTGACAAATGTGTTTACACTTGCACATGAGATGGGCCATGCGCTCCATTCTTATTTCTCCGATGAGGCACAGCCGTATGTGTACGCAGGATACAAGATCTTTGTGGCGGAAGTTGCTTCGACCTGTAATGAAGCTCTGCTGATTCATTATTTAATGGAACAGTCAAAAGATGAAAAAGAAAGAATGTATCTGATCAATTATTTCTTAGATAAGTTTAAAGGAACGATGTTCCGCCAGACTATGTTTGCAGAATTTGAAAAAATGACACATGCTGCTGTGGAGAATGGGGAGACCATGACAGCAGAAAGATTGTGCGAGATGTACTATAAATTGAATCAGCTTTACTTTGGTGATCAGATGGTATCAGATCCGCAGATTGCAGTGGAATGGGCTAGAATACCGCATTTTTATACACCGTTTTATGTGTATCAGTATGCAACTGGATTTTCAGCAGCAATAGCAATCAGCCAGAAAATTATAAATGGAGAGCCAAATGCGGTAGAAAATTATCTGAAATTTTTAAGTAGCGGCGGAAGTATGGACCCGATTGATCTTTTAAAAATCTGCGGTGTGGATATGACAACGTCGAAACCTGTGGAAGAAGCACTTGATGTGTTTGAGTCTTATCTGAATGAATTAGAAAAGTTTAGCATGAAATAAAGAAAAATGGATAGACTACCTCTATAAAAAGGAGGTAGTTTTTCTATGTATCAATATATTGCAATCGTGGATGTAATTGGGAGAGAGATCTTAGATTCAAGAGGAAATCCCACATTAGAAGTGGAAGTTATGGAAGAAGGCGGCGCAGTCGGAAGGGCGGCCGTACCTTCAGGAGCGTCAACCGGAACGTTTGAGGCGATGGAGTTAAGGGACGGAGGAAAAAAATATCTCGGTCTTGGTGTAAAACGTGCTGTGCATCATGTCAATGCTGTTCTTGCAGATTTGATTATTGGAGAAAATGTACTGAATCAGGAAGGAATAGACAGAATCCTGATCAGGGCTGATGGAACAGAACAAAAAGAAAATCTCGGTGCAAATGCAATTTTAGGAGTGTCTATGGCTGTGGCAGCGAAAGCTGCAAAGGCGATGAATATTTCATTGTTTCGTTATTTAGGAGGGATTCAGGCAAGACGGATGCCAGTTCCAATGATGAATATTTTAAATGGAGGATGCCATGCTGATAATACCGTAGATTTACAGGAATTTATGATTATGCCATCAGGCGCTTGCTGTTTTTCAAATGGGCTTAGGATGTGTTCAGAAATTTACCATACATTAAAGAAAATTTTAAAAAAAGAAGGTTTATCTACAGGAGTAGGAGATGAGGGAGGTTTTGCACCAAATCTGCCGGATGCAAAAGCAGTTTTAAATTTGATGATGCGTGCAGTCAGAGAAAGTGGATACAGACCGGGAGAAGATATTGTATTTGCATTGGACGCAGCGGCAAGCGAACTGTATGATGAAAAGAGAAAAAAATATCTGTTTCCTGGTGAAAGCAAGATGAAAGGAACAGAAGTGACACGCAGTGCAGAGGAGATGATTCAATACTACGAAGATCTTTTAGAAGAATTTCCGATTGTTTCCATCGAAGATGGACTTTGGGAGGAAGACTGGAAAGGATGGCAGAAAATGACAGCGCGTATCGGAGAGAGGGTACAGCTTGTCGGGGATGATTTGTTTGTTACAAACAAGAAGCGTTTGAGACGAGGAATTGAATTAGGAGCTGGAAATGCAATTTTGATAAAAGTAAATCAAATTGGAACATTGACAGAGGCATTGGAGGCGATCGAGACGGCAAGAGAATCGGGATATCGCACGGTTCTATCACATCGCTCTGGAGAGACAGAAGATACGCTTATTGCAGATCTTGCAGTTGCCGCTGGTGCGGGTCAGATTAAAACAGGAGCGCCGGCAAGAAGCGAACGTGTGGCAAAATATAATCAGCTCTTACGCATAGAAGAGGAACTTGGAGAAGGAGCTAGTTATACAGATCCATTTAAAAGATAATTTTTTTATCAGATAAAACACCGAAAATATCAGTTGAAAAATAGAATTGGCTATGATAAACTAGACAATGTATGATATAGGAGGTGTAACCGTGGCAGTTTTGAGAACGATTTTAACAGTGATCTTTGGACTTGTTTGTCTTGCGATAACCGTTTTAATTTTGATGCAGGAAGGAAAACAGAATGGACTGGGTTCTTTAGGCGGAGGATCAACGGAAACGTATTGGGCAAAAAATAAAGGACGCTCTGCAGAAGGATTTGCTCTTAAAGCAACGAGAATTTTAGCGTTTGCTTTTATTATATTGGCAATCGTGCTGAACCTTAATTTTTAAGGAAAATACAGAAAAATTTTTTTCGCTGAAGGTAAGACAGGGAAAATAGTTTTATATGTTTTTTATGATCACAAAGAAAAGATGGGCTGTTGCAACAATCATATACTTTTGGATTTCAGTAGATTTTTTAAATAAAAAAGCTGAAAGAAGAAATTTATGTTTTGCAGCAGCCCGTTTTGCCTCTTTTATCATATTCAGCACAATATCTATGGTCTTGGTCTTTAGATCGAGAGATCAATAGCTTAAATACCATATAACCTCTGAAGATAGAGAACAACAAAAAAGAAAAAATGGAGGACGGAACAACAGATGGATTGGGAATTATTACAGAAAAAAAAAGAGATCGTATATCAGTTTATATGTGATAAGACATACGTTCCAATGAAAATTAAGGAACTGGCAATCGT
>CBCTVZ010000135.1:0-5604 GCA_965150505.1 uncultured Robinsoniella sp.
ATTTAATTTGTACTTTTTCTTGACATAGGACCAGCACGGAATTCAGGTGCATATTTAGATTTAGACATAGAAAACCTCCTAAATAGATTTTGGTTATTTACCTTGTCTACTTAGGAGGTATCATATCAAAAAAGCTCCCATGAATTTATTTATTATATTTTGCACTTTAAAAAGATCAGACAAAATTGTATTAGCTGCGAACAAGAAAAACAGATGCAGTAATTTCTTTAGAAGCAGAGTTGGCATCATATGGGCCATTATCTTCAATAGAAACATGGATTTCATAGATGGTCTCAGCGTTTTGTTTTTGATCAGAAGTAGCGAGTGTCCAATGTTCAGAATCTACTTTTAAGAAATTTCCGTCTTGACTGCGGGCATATAAAGTAAGTTGATTAGTATTATCTGTTAGACCATTGACTTTGATTGCAACGGTTGTTTCTGGATGTACGTTGTTTACTGTGACGCTGTGAAGCCATGTGACAGGCGTACCTAAGATCCCATGCTTTAAAAGCTGCTCTGGGGAAATTATTTCACGCTTTGTGAGATCAAGATCTATTTTTCTATATGGCATTTCAGGCAGATAGGCAAAACGATCTTGAATGCGCAGTACTTCGAGGTATCCAGTAGGGCAGTAAAGGACATTTCCGCTAGAACCTCCGTACATACCAATGGCCATATTATTATATCCAGATTTGTCAGAGACATCCAGTGTATAAGCGGTCTCACCTGTTTCAAAATCAATCATAATAAATTGCCACATATTCGTTTCCAGATCCTGAACGTATCCATAAAGATATCCAGTAGCAGTAGAAAGACGAATCATGGAGGTGTCTCGTATATCATCACGGAACCAGACCGTATGTGTATCATAACCGTTTTCTGTTTTTATAATATCGACCCGTTCTATGCCAGGCATGACCATGATATTTCCCTGTTTAATCCAGTTGGAATCATATAGAACATCGTAACTTTGTACAGAAGAATCACTGTCTGAATTAGACAGATCTGCATTGCCTGCGCCAAACCAGTTGCAGATAACTGTGCTTATCGTTCCGTTTCCATGATCGTATCCGATAATAGAATTTTCTACAGATACAGGCATATTTTCAGGTAATTCATCAAGTACAGGATAGGTGGAAACAGAATTTCCGGTTTTCATATCCAATGCAATGAGATTTACAGGATCAAGATTATCTGTGAAAAGTACAAGATCACGAGTCAGCGTAGGAGAACTTCCACCGCCCCAAGCCAGACCGCCGCCGGTAGTAAAAGCATCTTTCTGACTGTCATTTGCCCCGTTGCTTTCGTAAGCAGTACGCCAGACAATGTCAACACCGCCGTTTGCACGCAGTAGATAGCAAAATTGATTCGTTAGAATAACGACGCCATCTGCACAGGAAGCAATTCCATTTTCAGCGCCTTCTCCGGCCTCCATTTCTATGCAGGATACATTTTGCATCAAATCAGGATTTCCACCTGAAAGAATTTCATCAATAGCGCTGCGAGTGATATAACCTATGACACCGGTCTGCTGACGTTCAGGATAAATACGAAATCCGCCAGTAACAAACCAGAGATTTCCTTCATAGTCGAAAATGACAGAGAGTAGATTCTGGTCGATGGTTTTTCCTAGTTTATTTTCAGCCAGAGATTTTATATCAATATCCAGAACCTTTTCAAATACAGGCAATGGTGTTCCAGTTTCGTCTGTGATGCGCAGCATCAAAACGTGGTTGTGACTGGTTGGACATACAACGTGATTGTCAGAATCCACAAAAGAATAAGATGGCTGAAGATAGTAACCGCCGTTATCATGCTGAGAAGGAATAAAAGCGCCAGATGTTGTGACAATATCCGCATTGAGATCTCGTATTGCCACGCCGCCTAGTAATGGTGAAATTGCGTTGCCATATGAATCATAAAAGATAGCAGGTGCAGCATAGGGATTTAAAGTTTCGACAGCCGTGTTGACCTCAGCGTCAATTCCAATAGGCAATACAGCGTCAGTAACATCTGAATTGTAAGAATCATTGTGGACATTGGACTCGCTTGGGGACATATAAGGATTGATATCAATCACTTTCGATGGCAAAGGTTTTGGGACGATTGCATCAGATGCCTGTACGATACTGCAATTTTGTAATGCAAGAGTAAAAATGAAAAAAGAGGATATTTTTTTGATATACTTTTTCATAAATAAAATCCTTTCGTTTATCATAGGTGGAAACCCACTTCCCCTATACTACAAGCAAAATATCCATCGGACCAAAAGATTTTTTTCTTCCCATATTGCTTAGATAAGAAGTTTGGATATTTCTGCCATAAATAGTGGGTAGTTTGCTGTTTAGTGATTTTCACAATATCACATACTCTGTCTGTTTCCATATTAATTATTTCGTAGCTACGGGTATTAGACATATCGAGAATCTTTTGTTTTACATCATCAGCAATAGGATCTTTGAGAAGCTGCTTACGATATTTTGTAACCAAAACTATATGCACTTTTAGATTGTATTTGCGTCTGTTATGCCGATTATATTTATTATCTATAAACCACCTCTGACAGTTATTGACTTCACTAATAATTAGTATAATATTACAGGTGTTCGCAATGCTACAGAGCGTGTCAAAACGAAAGACCGCTATATTTCTGTATCATGGTCGTTCTATGACCTTGAACAGAAACTTATGTACAAAGCGAAACAGAATCAGTCTACTGTTATAAAGGTGAATCCTCGTTATACGAGTCAGTGTTGTCCTATTTGTGGACATACAGAAAAAGCAAACCGTAATAAAAAACGCATTTGGTTACTTGTAAAAACTGTAGCTATCAATCAAACGATGACCGTATTGGAGCTATGAATCTGTATTGTATGGGAATAAACTATCTTGTTGATCGTCAAGTAGCGAATACAGTTATAGCAGAGTAAATTCTGCTATAAAGGGTGTTGTCAATCACCCTATGATGTAATGACACTTTAAGTATAATACTTATTGGGGTGAAAGGTCGGAGGCGTAAGCCACTTGCACGACTGGGCAGTTACAAGCCCACTACCTTTAGGTGGTGAGTAGTTGACAAAATGAGATTCTCCTTTCTGTTCTGTATGAGATTAGGATACATAAAATAAAAAGAAAAATCAATTCTTCCTGCACAAGATGGCAAAAATGATACACAAGATGCGTTTGTACAACAGGTATGATATGATATAATGATAAAATAAAATGAAGATTGAATCAGGTTTCGTATTCCATAGAATGTCATAGTTCATCTATCATACGTGACCTAGCAGATCAGAGGGAAGAAATATGAGAATTGCTATTGTCGATGATCAGGCGGAGGATCGCAATTACTTGTTGTTCAATATTTATCGTTGGGCAGAAGAAAATGGCGTACCGCTCATTCCATCGCCCGCTTTATTTGAAAGTGGAGATGCTTTACTGGAGAATTTTAATAAAGATCAATATGATGTGGTCTTTTTGGATATTTATATGGATGGGATGATAGGAATAAATGTCGCACGAAAAATTCGTGAGATGGATAAAATATGTCGTATTGTATTTATCACCGTTTCATCTGAATTTGCTGTAGAGAGCTATGACGTTGCTTCTTCTTATTATATAGTAAAACCATACAGTTATGAAAAATTAACAGCTGCTTTTGCGAGATGCGGAACATTATTACTGGAAAAGGAACAGGCGATCTATGTGCCTAGCCGGTATGGCGAAGAACGTTTAGTACTGCATGAGATTTCGTATGCAGAATATAATCGGCGCAGAATTCAAGTTTATTTCAAAGACGGCAAAAAAATAATGATTTCAATGGGATGGAATGCGTTTGCAGAGCTACTGATGAAATATCCCTATTTTTGTGATTGCATGAAAGGAATACTGGTCAATTTTGAAGCAGTTGAAAAACTGACGGAGGACAGTTTTTTGATAGAAGGTGGTGTAAAAATACCAATTAGTCGTTTAAAATATAAAAATGTGCGGGAGAAATTTTTTGAATGGTCCTTTGCACAAGCAAGGGGGGATCCAGTATGATGGAGTTTATATTTAGTGAATTCATAGCAACAATGCCGTTTCGGTTATTTGCCTATCTTCCTTTTCGCGATCATTTAAAAGTGAAGAAATCGGTATTGCTGATGATTTTATTTTTGGCTGAACTGATCAGTCTTATGATTGCAGTATCCTTGATATATATCGGTGTAGGAGTCGGTTATGCAAATCTGGTTTTTCTGCCGATCTCTATTCCGATCTTTTTTTTTATGGTTAGAATGGAAAAAGGAAAAGTAGCATTTATGTACGTCTTCACCATGGCTTATGTATTGATTATCAGAGGTGTGGCTGGATATTTTTCACAGATCATATTTTTGAAAGCAAACGGTACATGGCAATTTGGAGTAGTTATAATAGTGATGTTTTTTATTACGCTTCCTTTTATGGCATTTTATATTAACCGCATGGCAAAGAAAGTATTTGAAATAGAAGTTCCTGGCGTATGGAAAAGTGCATGGAAGCTTCCATTATTTTCACAGTTGCTTGTTTTGATTTTTACACACGGTCGGCAATATAACTTTATGTCATTGATGATTCGAATAATTATGATGGCGGCGGTATTCCAAAGCTGTTATTTTGTGGTTGCGGCTGTTCACAGTTTTCAGAAGCAATTGGAGAATGAAGAACATATCAAAAGATTGGAAGAAATTTCTACTATTCAGAGTAATCAATATGCTATGCTTCAGGATCGAATAGAGGAAACAAAGCGGGCGAGGCACGATCTTCGACAGCACTTAATGGTGATTCAATGCTGCATTAATAGTGGGGATATGGAAACATTGGCTAATTATGTTCAAGAGTATGGTTCGAGTCTGCCCTCTGAAACGATAGGTACCTTTTGCAAGAATTTTGTTGTAGATGCAGTGCTGCGATATTATGCAGAGCAGGCAGCAGCCGAGGGAATAGAGATAACGGTATCTTTTCAAATGGATAAGGAAGCAATTATTCCAGAGCCTATGTTGTGTGTACTTTTAGGAAATCTTTTGGAAAATGCCTTATATGCGTGCAAAGAATTAAAAGAGAACCGATTTATTCGAGTCAATGCACGTCAGACAGGTAAAAGTATGCTTTGTATAGCGATTGATAATAGTGGTCGTGAACCGATACAAAATAATGGGCATTTGATTTCTACAAAACAGGATGGTATGGGGACGGGAACAGAATCAGTTCGTCTGATTGCTGAACAGTATAACGGTGAGGCACGTTACACTTGGAAAGATGGTGTATTTTATGCCTCTGTGATATTAAATCCATAATAAACAGGCAGATCACGATTATGACAAATTTTGTTTATAAAAATTCAGGTAAAATAAAAAAGGAAACAAAAGAAATGGAAAAAAGAATAATATTTCATTCAGGAGATCATGTGGGAATTACAGTATGTTCAAATGGACTGAAAAGAGAACAGGCAGAAGAGATGGAACGTCTTGGGGAATGCTTAAGAGAGATGGGGCTTGTACCGGTCTTTTCAGATCTGCTATATGAGACGTATTCCGTTTTTTCAGGATCAGGAAAAGAGCGTGCGCATGAACTGATGCGTTTTTTTGA
>CBCTVZ010000136.1:0-5363 GCA_965150505.1 uncultured Robinsoniella sp.
GATATTTTACACACCAGACAATATGATAGTTGATGTTGTAGACACTGGTTCTTCCATGAATATACATATTCATATGTATCACTTTTTACATATTGTATAACATATAAAACAAAACCTGTCAATAATTATCAAGTTTATATCATATACATGTAATATATCTTTCAATAAATAAAACGGGATTTCATCTCGGATATAAATAACCGAGAATTCCCGCCCAAAATCTTAAATTATACTTGTTCTAGAAATTTTTGTCAATTATGTTTTCTTTCAGGAAAAAACGGTATATTTTCTTAGAACTGGACTTTTCCCTGCAGCCACACGATCCCTTTAAAGCGCCGTCCTATTTCAGGTTCTCCCAGTAGATCTTTACTATTCATACACAGTTCTAACACAATATCATTGCATTCTAATTTCATCTGATATAATTTTTCTTTCGTATATTCATTCTCGATTTCCTGCCATTCCAAAATTCGCCCTAAAATCTGATATTTGTCACATTCCATTCCATATGGCATAAAAAATGTCTCTACGATTGAAAAAACATCTTCCTTTTGAATTCTTTTTGAAATCATGGAATAAGTATCCATATCCTCCAGCGTCAAACTTTCGATTGCTTCCTCATTTCCTTTTCTGGCATCTGCTAAGAGTTCTTTTCGTTTGGAAGCGCTCTCTCTTTCATATGCCATCTGCATAGCATTTTGATAGACAGGCAGTAATATTTTTCCTTCCAAAGAAAGAGCCGTCAGGATCGTATCTTGTTCTTTCTTTTTAAAATCTTCCTGCATTTTTATTCTTTTTAATGCAGCTACATTTTGAAGATAAAAAATTAATGTAACCCCAACTCTTGGATCTTCACATGCGCCGGAATATGTATTTCCATTTCCAGACTGTTCAATCATGACACCTTCTTTTGTGGATACTGTCTCTCCCTCTAAATATGGAAAATAATAATCCTGATGAAATCCATCTTGATCTACTTCTCCGCATAAAGTAATTCCGATATTTGGGCCAAACTTTTTACTGATTTCTACAAATGCACTTTCATCTGATTGTTCTACAACATCATTTCTATCATTTTCCAAAACCATTTCTTTCAGCATTTTATCTAATTCTTTTCTTGTCATTTTATCGCTGAATCCGATTGCTCTTAAATACTGATGCACCTTGTACCTCCTTATATTCTTACGATTTCATACCACTCCCCAAAATAAGATCTTTCTTCCATCTTGCGAACTACTCCGACTTACAGAAGTCAAAAGCTTCTTCCTGAAAAAGCATAGATTTTCTGGCTATCACTTTATAAAATGATAAGGCATCCTTTTAGGGACACCTTATCTGTTTGCTTTGATATATTGCGTAACATATCTTATCTATGTCTTAGCGAATTTCTTTCATACCGCCCATATATGGCTGTAAAACTTCCGGAATTTTAACGCTTCCATCTGCCTGAAGATTGTTTTCCAAAAATGCAATCAACATTCTAGGCGGTGCAACAACGGTATTGTTTAATGTATGTGCAAAATATTTTCCATCTTTTCCTGCCACACGGATCTTCAGTCTTCTTGCCTGAGCATCTCCCAGATTAGAACAACTTCCTACTTCAAAATATTTCTTCTGTCTTGGAGACCATGCTTCCACGTCAATCGATTTTACTTTTAAGTCTGCCAAATCTCCAGAACAACATTCCAGTGTACGAACTGGAATATCAAGAGAGCGGAATAAATCTACAGTATTCTGCCACAGTTTATCAAACCACATCTTACTTTCGCTCGGCTCACATACAACAATCATTTCCTGTTTTTCAAACTGATGAATACGATATACCCCACGTTCTTCCAGACCGTGCGCACCTTTTTCTTTTCTAAAACATGGAGAATAACTTGTCAAAGTCTGAGGCAGAGATTCTTCTGGAATAATTGTATCAATAAATTTTCCAATCATGGAATGCTCGCTTGTACCAATCAAATACAGATCTTCGCCTTCTATCTTGTACATCATAGCATCCATCTCTGCAAAACTCATAACACCTGTCACGACATTACTTCTAATCATAAAAGGAGGTACACAGTAAGTAAATCCTCTGTTAATCATGAAGTCTCTCGCATAAGAAATCACTGCTGAGTGGAGACGTGCGATATCTCCCATCAGATAATAAAATCCATTTCCAGCTACTTTTCTGGCGCTGTCAAGGTCGATTCCATTGAATTTTTCCATAATCTCTGTGTGATATGGAATTTCAAATTCAGGAACAACTGGTTCGCCATATTTCTGAATCTCTACGTTTTCGCTGTCATCTTTTCCAATCGGCACAGATGGATCAATAATATTTGGAATGATCATCATTTTTTTCATCAGAGTTTCTTCTACTTCTTTTTCTTCCGCAGATAACTGTTCCATTCTAGCTGCTGATGCTGCAACCTGTCTCTTCATCTCTTCTGCTTCTTCTTTTTTCCCCTGTGCCATAAATCCGCCGATTTTCTTTGAAATCTGATTCTTTTCCGCTCTGAGCGCTTCTACTTCTTTCTTGATTTCTCTGTTGCGCAGATCAAGCTCGATTACCTCATCTACGAGAGGCAGTTTGCTATCCTGAAATTTATTTCGTATATTCTGTTTTACGATTTCCGGATTTTCTCTGACAAATTTAATATCTAACATGATTTTTCTTCCTTTCCCTGATCTTATCTTTTTTCATTTCAATCTGGTTTCCTTTTTCGATGTCTTTCCCTCATTTGTTTTTATCCCAGACTGCATTTTTTTCTATTTCCTACATCAGCAAAATATTTGAATAATTCTATATTTTTCCGATAATAGTTTTATCTTCTACCTATATCTTATATATCATACTCTATTTTGCAAATTTAGTAAAGAGAAAAGGCTTCTGCATCTTCAGAAAATTGCCTTTTTCCGTCTGATTGCAGCAGCCTTATGCTTTTTTAATTTATCTCTATATTTTATAGATTCTCTCTTTATGATCGCTCTGTTGGAATATAAGCATTCTGCATTTCTGAATAAGAATTAACTGCCTGACGCAGAGCCTCTTTTTCTTCTTCTCCCAATATAATATAAGATTCACCTTTTACAATCTCTTTAATATACGTATAACATCCGTCTCTGTTATGAATCGCATTCAATACAAATCCATTATTTTCCTGATCCAACATAGCTAAAGCAAAACTCAATTTTCCTCCAACTTCTTTGAAAGCATCGTATTTTACGATTGCTGTCTTGACAAAAGTTTTACTCTGAATTTCTTTTAATTTTCTAATCTCTTCCATGTGATTTTTGCTGGATTCCATCAACATATCTAATTCCGCAAAACTTCTCAAGAATGATTTTTCAAGTGAGATCCCATCTTTGCCTCTCATAAACTGCTTATACTTCTGCAAAAATCTCGTCATTTTAAAAGAAATTTTTACCATATAAATAAACATCAGTAACATCAGCAATGCCATAATAATAAAGATAATACCAGGATCAATTCCTATAAATTCTAATATTTGACTTTCCATATAACTCCTTTCTGCAACGATCTATATGCTATTGTTGAATACTCTCGATCAAACTAAAAATTCTGTCTAAATCATCATTGGAATAATATTCAATCTCAATTTTCCCTCTATGGTTTTTCTGCGGTTTGACTACAACCTTTGTTCCCAAGATTTCTTTCAGTTTTTCCCCGATTTCACGACAGAACAGATCCTCACGCTCCTCTTTTTTCTTTTTTTCCTTTTTGTCTTCCTGCATTTTCTGGACAAGTCGTTCTACTTCTCTGACGCTCATTTTTTGATCAAAAATCTGATGAGCCAGATTAATCTGTTCTTCTTTATCTTCGATGCTGATTAAGGCACGGGCATGACCTGTCGAAATCATATCATCCACTACCATCTGCTGTACTCTTTCATCTAATTTTAAAAGCCGCATTGCATTTGTGACAGCAGTTCGACTCTTTGCCACCTTCTCAGCAATCTCATCCTGTTTCATGTGAAACTCTTCCATCAACTTCCGATAAGCAAGCGCTTCTTCTATCGGATTCAAATTTTCTCTCTGAATATTTTCAACCAGTGCAATTTCCATGCTCTCCAACTCAGAAAATGTTCGGATCATAACAGGTACTTCTTTTAGCCCTGCCATTTTTGCCGCTCTCCATCTTCTCTCGCCAGCTATGATTTCATAATATTCCTTTTTCTTCTGCACAATAATCGGCTGTAAAAGTCCAAAGTTTTTTATTGACTCAGCAAGTTCCAACAAAGCATCCTCATTAAAATTTTTTCTAGGCTGCTCTCTGTTTGGCTCAATTTCTGTGATCTTTAACGTTGTCTCTGCACTTTTTGGTTCTCTTACATTTGCCGTCTTTTTCTCAGCCGTCTTTTCTTTTTTTGTCATGGGAATCAGGGAATCTAATCCTTTACCTAGTCCTGTTTTTCTCACTGCCATTATTTTTCACCTCTGGACATTACTTCTTTTGCCAACATTCGATAACTTTCTGCCCCTGTCGATTTTGCATCATATAAAAGAACCGGCATTCCATAGCTTGGCGCTTCTGCCAGACGAACATTTCTTGGAATGACACTGTCATAAATATTTTGGTCTAAATTATTTTTTACATTCTCTACTACTTGCTGGGAGAGATTTGTTCTGGCATCATACATCGTAAATACTACCCCTTCGATCTCAAGATCAGGATTCAATCTTTCTTTCACCAGATTGATCGTATACATAAGCTGACTCAGACCTTCCAGAGCATAATACTCACATTGCAGAGGAACAAGAACGGTGTCTCCTGCACACATCGCATTGATTGTCAACATATTCAGAGAAGGCGGACAGTCAATTAAAATAAAATCATATTTTCCACGCACCGTATCTAATTCTTTTTTCAATATGTATTCTTTTTCTTCTTCGTCTATCAGTTCAATCTCAACGGCTGCAAGATTCATATTGGCTGGCATCACAGATAGATTTTCACAGACACTCTCATAAATACACTCTTCTGCTTTACACTGTCCCAATAAAAGTTCATATACTGTATTTTCAACTTCATTTTTTTCAATGCCAAGTCCGCTTGTACAGTTTCCCTGAGGGTCCATATCAACCATCAATACTTTTTTTCCTGCCTCTGCCAAAGAAGCAGAGAGATTGATTGCTGTCGTTGTCTTTCCGACACCGCCTTTTTGATTTGCAATTACAATAACTCTGTTCATTCTAAATCTCCCCTTTCTTATTTTTTGTAACTGTTCAGTATCTTCAGCACGTTGGTTTCCTATATACATCTACTTCCAAATATAATCAAAAGTATTCTACTTTTATGTGGTCAACTACCCACGACCTAAAGGTCATGGGCTTGTAACTGCCCAGTCGTACGA
>CBCTVZ010000137.1:0-5259 GCA_965150505.1 uncultured Robinsoniella sp.
ACTTTTCTTACTTCCTCCTCAGAAACATGAACTTCTCTTTCCTGTAAAACTTTTCCTGACGTATCCTGTGTGTCAGTCACAGTTCCCAAAAGCATCACTGCACGATACGTCTTATTTTTATCCGTCAGAAGATCACATAATTTTGTGGCTCTTCCAAGACATACAGGAAGCACGCCTTCCGCATCCGGATCAAGCGTTCCTGTATGACCTATTTTCTTCTGCTTCAGTATTCCGCGCAGTTTCGCCACTACATCATGAGAAGTATACCCTTTTTCTTTATAAATATTAATTACTCCGTGAATCACTATTCATTCTCCTGATTCAGCTGTCTTTCAATGTGTTCTGTCAGATTGTTGATGACATCGTGCATAGAACCTTGCATAGTACATCCTGCCGCCATTACATGACCGCCGCCTCCAAAATAAGATGCGATCTGATTTACATCTACTTTTCCATTAGAGCGCATACTTACTCTGTACTGCTGAATATCGGTCTGGTACATAAAAATAGCAATGTCTACGCCTTTCGTTGTTCTCAGGCAACTGACAATTCCCTCTAAGTCACTCGGTTTTACATTATAGAAATCAAACTCTTTTTCATGAATGACGCTGACAATACATTTTCCATTTAAGAGCAGCATACTCTCCAACAAAGCTCTTCCTAAAATCTGCTTCTGTACATATGTTTTAGAATAAAAGGTGTCCTCTAAAATCCGACTGAATGCAATTCCTTTTTCCATAAGTTTTGCGGCGATACGCATTGTTTTTGGAGAAGTGCATGGGTACTGGAAAACTCCCGTATCATGTGCAATTCCCATATACAATGCCTCTGCTACTTCTTTTGTTATTTTTTCTTCCTCAATCACATCAAACACCAATTCCGATGCAGAACTTGCATTTGGCACAACATGATTGATCTGAGCATATTCGTTGTTGCTGATATGATGATCAATGGAGATGGTTTTCTTCGCTGTATCAAAGTATTTCTTTGCTTTTCCAAGTCTTTCCTTATCTCCACAGTCCAGTGCAATAAAAAGATCATATGACATTTCTCTGTCATAGGAAGTGCAGACCTTATCAGCTCCTTTTAAGAACTGATAAGACTCTCCGATTTCCTCCAGATAAACCGTCACTTCTTTTAAATGCGGGAAATTCTCTATCAAATACTGGTACATTCCCAAACAAGAACCTACACAGTCACCGTCAGGACGAATATGGCCAGCAATCGCAACGGTAAAAACGCCTTCTAATTCTGGTCCGATTTTATTCATTTTCATCATCCTCTTCTTGCGATGGCATATTTTTATTTACATCATCAATCAATTTTGACATTGCTACACCGTATTCAATCGACTGATCCAGAATAAAACGAATCTCCGGTGTATTGCGCAGATTAATATTTTTCGCAAGCTGTCTGCGGATATATCCCTCTGCACTCTTTAATCCGGCAATCGTATTATCCTGTGCCTCTTTATCCCCCAAGACACTGATATATGCTTTGCATGTCTTTAAATCAGGAGCTACTTCCACAGAAACAACCGATGTCATCGGATGGATTCTTGGATCTTTAATTTCTCCCCTGATAATCATAGATAATTCACGCATTACTTCACCATTGATACGGGTATTTTTAATGCTGTTTTTTCTCATTTATCTATCCACCTCATTTTCTATCTTGGAACTTCTACCATAATATAAGCTTCTACCTGGTCAAATTCCTTAATATCATTAAATTTCTCAAATACCATACCACATTCAAAGCCGCTTCGCACTTCTTTCGCATCATCTTTTCCTCTCTTTAAGGAAGCCAAAGGTCCTTCAAAGATCAAATCTTTCTCTCTAGTGATGCGTACTTTACAGCCTCTTTGGATCGTACCGTCCAGAACATAAGATCCAGCAATATTGCCGATACCAGATGCTTTAAAGATCTGACGTACTTCTGCATGACCGATCACTTTCTCTTCATAAATTGGCTCTAACATACCTTTCATCGCTGCTTCTACATCTGCGATTGCATCATAGATGACACGGTAAAGTCTGACATCAACGCCTTCTCTTTCTGCTGTCGCTTTTGCCATCACATCTGGTCTTACGTTAAATCCAATAATAATTGCGTTGGATGCAGAAGCAAGGCTGACATCAGATTCTGTCACAGCACCGACTCCGCCATGAATAATCTTAACGACAACTTCTTCATTTGACAGTTTCAAAAGACTCTGTTTTACCGCTTCCACAGAACCTTGTACGTCTGCTTTTACAATGATATTTAATTCTTTTAAGTTTCCTGCTTGAATCTGACTAAACAGATCATCCAGAGACATCTTAGATTTTGTCTCTTCCAGCATTTTTTCACGGCCTTCACTGATAAACGTCTCAGCAAAGTTTCTTGCCTCTTTTTCATTTTCTGGTGATACAAAAATTTCTCCTGCATTTGGAACATCGCTCAGTCCTAAGATTTCTACAGGTGTAGAAGGTCCTGCTTCTTTCACTCTTCTTCCATTGTGATCCATCATCGCACGTACTTTTCCATAGCAAGATCCTGCTGCAATCGGATCTCCGATATGAAGTGTTCCCTTCTGAACAAGAACTGTTGCAACTGGTCCTTTTCCTTTATCCAGCTGTGCTTCAATGACAAGACCGCGCGCTCTTCTTTTTGGATTTGCTTTCAATTCGCTTACTTCCGCTGTCAGAAGAATCATCTCCAGAAGCTGATCAATTCCTTCATGTGTCTTTGCAGATACAGGAACAAATACTGTGCTTCCGCCCCAGTCCTCTGGAATCAGATTATACTCGGATAATTCCTGTTTTACTCGTTCGATATTTGCACTTGGCTTATCAATCTTATTGACTGCAACAATAATTTCAATTCCAGCTGCTTTCGCATGGTTGATCGCTTCCACTGTCTGAGGCATCACGCCATCGTCAGCAGCTACAACTAAGATTGCGATATCGGTAGCATTTGCTCCTCGCATACGCATTGCTGTAAATGCTTCATGTCCTGGCGTATCCAAAAATGTAATTTTCTGTCCATCAACAGATACGACATATGCACCGATATGCTGTGTAATACCGCCAGCCTCTTTATCAATCACATGGGTATCTCTGACCGCATCCAAAAGAGATGTTTTACCGTGGTCAACGTGTCCCATAACACAGACAACTGGTGGTCTTTGAACAAGAGATTTTTCATCATCTTCCTCATCTTTTAATAGCTCTTCCAGTACATTGATTTTTTCTTCTGGCTCAGCAATACAGTTAAAATCCAATGCGATTTCTTCTGCTTTATCATAGTCAATTTCCTGATTGACCGTTACCATCACGCCTTCTAAGAACAGTTTCTTTACAATCGCTGAAGGCTGAATTTTCATCTTCTCAGCCAGTTCTTTTATTGTCAGACTTTCTGGAAGAATAATGGTCTTGATCGTCTCTTCTTTTTCAACTGGTGGCTGTGGTGCAGGTTTATTCTGTTTTGGCATTGTCTTGCCGCTAGATTTTAAACTATTTTTTCCGTTTGAACGGCCATTTCCAGGACGTTTAAATCCTCTTTCTTTTTCACGGTCGCGCTCGCGTTCTTTTTCTTTATCGTACCGTTTCTCTCTGTCATTTTTCATTCTGGATTCTTTTGTAATTGGACGATCTTCCACAACAGGAGCTTTTGGAATCGCAATCGATCTGCCCTGTCCATTCTGCGGTCTATTTCCCTGATATCTGTCTCCTTGATTTCTGTCACCGGAAAATCTATCATTTTGTGATCTACCATTTTGGTATCTATCGCCTTGATTTCTATTTCCCTGATATCTATCGCCTTGTGGTCTGCCGCCTTGATTTCTGTCGCCTGAAAATCTGTCATTTTGTGGTCTGCCACCCTGATTTCTGTCGCCCTGCGGTCTGTTTCCCTGATATCTATCGCCTTGCGGTCTGCCACCTTGATTTCTGTCGCCCTGTGGTCTGCCACCCTGATATCTATCGCCTTGCGGTCTACCACCTTGATTTCTATCACCCTGTGGTCTGTTTCCCTGATATCTGTCGCCTTGTGGTCTGCCGCCTTGGTTTCTGTCGCCCTGATTTCTATCGCCCTGCGGTCTGCCACCTTGACGACCTGATGATCCTCGACTATTTTGTGGACGGAACACCTGTGTCACGTTTTTCTTTTTGGCAGCATCAAAAGCTCCTTCTTTTTTTTCTAATTCATCTTTAATCATTTCTACATTCTTATCTTCAACTGTACTCATATGGCTCTTTACTCTAATTCCCTTTTCTAATAAAAAATTTATAATTTCCTTGTTGTCTCTGCCTAACTCTTTTGCTAACTCATAAATCCTGACTGTACCGGTCATATACTCACACCTCCATTATAAATCCCCATAGGGGACTGAGGCTTTTCCCTTTATGCCTCACGCATTCTCGTTGAGTATTTTCTCTATGGCCTTTGCAAATCCTTCATCCTGCACAGCAAGTGACGCGCGCATTTCTTTTCCCATAGCTTTTCCCAGTTCGTCCTTCATTCCATAAAAATAAATTGGAACATGATAATATTCACACATATTACGGAATTTCTTTTTTGTATTTTCCGATGCTTCTTCTGAAACCAGCACAAGAAAAGCATGACCTGTCTTCACTGATTTTTCTGTTGAAAACTCTCCGGCAACCGTCTTTCCAGCCTTTGTTGCCAATCCAATCAGAGATAACACTTTATTTTGACTCAATCTGATCAATCTCCTCTTTCAATTTTTCATAGACCGATGCAGGAATTGTCATTTTCAGCGAACGTTCCAGTCCTCTATTTTTTATTGACTTTTCAAGGCATTCTTTTGAAAAGCACAAATATGCACCTCTGCCATTTTTTCTTCCGGTCAGATCAATGACAAGTTCGCCTTCTGGTGTTTTCAGCACTCTCATCATTTCCTTTTTATTTTTCATTTCCTGGCATCCTATACATTTTCGCATCGGGACTTTTTTTACCTGACTCATTCTTTCTCCTATTCTTCGCTTACGCTGATTTCCTCTGTCAAGTTTTCGAGGTTTTCATCTTCCTGATGCTGATCTTCATCTAACTGTTCTAATTCTCCGCTCTCTCTTGCCTGAGACTCGCTCTTAATGTCAATCTTAAATCCTGTCAGTCTTGCTGCAAGTCTTGCATTTTGTCCTTCTTTTCCGATTGCAAGAGATAGCTGATAATCTGGCACAATTACCTTTGCTGTCTTTTCTCCTTCATCAGAAACTTCTGCTATAACAGAAATTACTTTTGCTGGACTTAAAG
>CBCTVZ010000138.1:0-5183 GCA_965150505.1 uncultured Robinsoniella sp.
CACCTGAAGGTAGTGAGTTTCCGCCTATGGCAAACGAAAGGATTTAATTTATGAAAAAAGAAATGGTCTTTGACAGAAAAAAAGTTTGTGCTATGATAAAACCATCCACGATCCATGACCAAAGAGTCTTGGTATTCGATTTTAGGAAAGGAAAATGGCACTTCTCCCACTGCCTGACGGAAATGGGTTTCCGTGCCTAAGTAAAATTTTTATGAATATACAGATGATAGGAATTGATCACAGTAAAGCTAATATTGATGTGCGCTGTATTTTTTCATTTACAAAAAAACAAATGGCTGAGGCTTTGCCAAAAATCAAAGCAAAAAAAGGGATTCACGGATGTATCATGATCTCAACGTGCAACCGCATGGAACTTTGGGTTAGCTGTGAAGAAAATTTATCATTTTCTCTGTGCGAACTGCTGTGTGAACTGCGCGAAGTGCCTGTTTCTCTTTATGAAACGTATTTTACAGAGAGAAACGGCAAAGAAGCCGTGTCTCATCTATTTGCGCTTTCATGCGGACTGAAATCAAAAATTTTAGGTGAAGATCAGATTATTACACAGGTAAAAGATGCTCTGACTTTTGCGCGCGAACAATATGTGACAGACAATGTACTGGAAGTTTTGTTCCGTATGGCAGTCACAGCGGCAAAAAAAGTAAAAACAGAGGTTGTATTATCCATCGCCAATCAGTCCGTTATCCATCAGGCCATTCATGTACTAAGCGATATGGGATATCAGCTAAATGGAAAAAAATGTATGGTAATCGGAAATGGAGCGATGGGAAAACTGGCCGCCTCCACTTTACAGCAGGCTGGCATGGATGTGACTGTGACAGTAAGACAGTACAGAAGTGGAATGGTAGATATTCCAAGAGAATGTAAGCGAATTGATTATGGCGAGAGAATGAGTCTGTTCCCAGAGTGCGATATGATTGTCAGCGCCACTGCAAGTCCAAACTATACCTTGACAAAAGAACTTGTAGAAACCGTAACGCTCACCCATGAAATGATTCTGCTCGATCTTGCCGTTCCAAGAGATATCGACCCTCTGATCGCAGAGTTCGATACGATTAAGCTGTACGATATCGACGATTTCCACATTGATGTTCAAAGTGAACAGTTAAAGGAAAATATTGAAAAAGCAAAGAAAATTTTAGAGGAACAGATGGAGGAATTTTATAAATGGTACGAATGCCGTGATATGATTCCACAAATACAGGAAATTCGAGAAAAGGCAGTGGAAGATTTAAGCTGGAGAATGCAAAAAATCATAAGAGAATTGCCAATGGAAACTGACAGAAAAGAAGAATTGCAAAAACAGATGGGCAGCGCTGCTGGAAAAGTAATAGGAAAACTTCTTTTTGGTCTGAGAGGAAATATTTCACAGGAAAATTTCAGAGAATGTGTAGAGGTGCTTTCACAGTTGTACGCAGAGCCGTAAAGATTCAAAGTCAAAGGACTTGACATGATAAATGCCGCATGATACAATAACTAACGTATAATTCCATATAGCATAAAAAGTGTATCAACAGGTCAAAAGAACTGTTGATTGAGAGGGAATCAGGTGAGAGTCCTGAGCGATCCGGTCACTGTATTTAGGGAGCGATGTCTCAGATAAAGTCCATTGTGGCAGATTTGTCATGAGAAGGAGAGACAGAGCAATGATCTATAAGTCAGGAAACCTGCTTATTATGTAAAAGGTTAAAACTTCCGAGAAAAGTTTTACATCTTGTCTATCTACCCACATAGAGAGATATTATGTCTGTTTTTCGGAACAGGCATTTTTTTATGGAATGCTGCGGAAAGTAAAACGCAGAACCTTGGATACGGTAATTATGCAGTAAATTAAACGGCATGGTGAGGAGTCCCGTCCTTTTTGAAGATATGAAGAAATTAACGATTTCATTTTTTCCGCAAGAAAATGATTTCTATCCTCGATGATTCAGATTCTTAAAAAAGACGGGACAAAATCATCCTTTTAAGAAACTTTTGAAAAAAGTAAAAAAATAACCCCTAGGGAGGCTTGTACCGACAGGGAAAACAGCGTATGATGAAGAAGATAACAAATACTCCAAAAAGTATTGTTACTGTCAAAAAATAAAGTCTCAAAAAAACTCCTTAAAAGTACCGCATTTTGCGGTACTTTTTTTGATGTTCGACAAAAAAGAAATGACGAGAGAATACGGTCTGTGGTATGATGATAGAAAGTAAAATCCTGCAATCTGTATCAATAAAGCAGGGATAGAAAAATCAAATGAGGTGAAAAAATGAGAGCAAGTGGTATTTTGCTTCCAGTCAGCACTCTGCCGTCTGAATATGGAATAGGTTGTTTTTCAAAAAGCGCGTATGAGTTTGTGGATCAGTTAAAAAAAGCCGGACAGAAATATTGGCAGATTCTTCCTCTTGGACCAACCAGTTATGGAGATTCGCCCTATCAATCTTTTTCAACTTTTGCAGGCAATCCATATTTTATCAGTCTGGAAGATTTGATAGAGGAAGGCGTTCTGACAAAAAAAGAATGCGATGAGGCAGATTTCGGGGATGACCCAAGAACCGTTGATTATGGAAAACTGTATAAAGAACGATTTCGACTGTTGAGAAAAGCATATGAACGCAGCGATATCAGTAAAAATCCAGCTTTTTGCACATTTATGGAACAGAATGGATACTGGGTACGAGATTATGCGCTGTTTATGGCAATCAAAGATTTTTTTCAAGGATCAAGCTGGAACGAATGGCCGGAAGACATCCGAAAACGATGGGATTATGCCATGGAATATTATCAGAGAACACTCTATTATGAGATTGAATTTTACGAGTATGTGCAGTTCAAATTTTTTGAACAATGGTATCGCCTGAAAGCATATGCAAATGAAAAAAACATAAAAATTATAGGCGATATCCCAATCTATGTTGCATTTGACAGCGCCGATACCTGGGCAAATCCAGACTTATTCCAGTTAGATGAGAGTGGAATGCCGACTTCCGTTGCGGGATGTCCGCCAGATGGATTTGCGGCAGACGGCCAAGTTTGGGGAAACCCTCTGTATCGCTGGGATTATCACGAATCCACACAGTTTTCTTGGTGGATCAGCCGTCTTCAAGCGTGTTTTCATCTCTATGATGTGGTCAGAATCGATCATTTTCGAGGATTCGATGAATATTTTTCTATTCCATATGGAGAAAAGACAGCGCATCATGGTCATTGGGAGAAAGGTCCAGGTATGAAATTATTCTGGAAAGTGCGCGAATGTCTGGGAGAAAAAGAGATCATCGCAGAGGATTTAGGGTATGTGACGGATTCCGTCCGCCAGCTTGTAAAAGACAGCGGATATCCTGGAATGAAAGTGATTGAATTTGCGTTCGATTCCAGAGACACCGGAAGCGCCAGCGATTATCTGCCTCATAACTATACGCAAAATTGCGTCGTGTATACAGGCACGCATGACAATGAAACTTTGACAGGATGGCTCGAAGAAATTACGCATGAAGAAAGACAGATGGTGCGAAAATATTTGAATAATTACCATGACACAAGAAAAGAATTATACTGGGATCTGAACTGTCTTGCCATGGCAAGCGTAGCAAAACTCTGTGTGATTCCTATTCAGGACTATTTGGGATATGGAAAAGAAGCCAGAATTAACCGCCCTTCCACATTAGGGATAAATTGGAAATGGAGAATGATAAAGGGCGAATTTTCAGATACTCTGGCAGATAAAATCTTAGACCTGACACGTTGTTACGGCAGATTTTAATCCATGTGCCATTTCAAAACACAAAAAAAGACGGAAACCGCTGATTTCTCAACGATTTCCGTCTTTTATATATTATTCAATGCCGGCGACCGGAATCGAACTTTAATGCCGTAAGATAGGTAAGAGGCGGTAAAACATTGAAAAATCGGTGTTTTTAGCCTCTTTTTTTTGTCGTTTTGCGGTAAGAGACGGTAAAAAAAATCCCCTTTTTGTCCCCCCACCCTTAAAATCGACTTTTAAATGATCTGCACCTCATGGAGTTGTTCGTTGTCCTTTTGGGTTAATTTCTCTGTCACATGTAAGTAAATTTCTTTTGTGATAGAGCTGTTTTCATGTCCTAATCTTCTAGCAATCGTTTCAATATTTACCCCATTAGCTAATAACAAGGATGCGTGTGTATGCCTTAATGTATGGGCTGTGATAGATCGCCCTATAATTTTTTTAGAGTGTTCTCTTAAATATTTGTTGTATGAAAATATATTTACATGATCGCCTTTTTTATCACTAATAAATAAGTTTGTACGGTATCCACAAGAGAGTCCCTCAAGCCGTGTGTATTGTATGACCTCTTTACAGATAGACTCTAATTCAGGCTGTAAATAAACGTCACGAATAGAGCATAAAGTCTTCGGAGTGTTCACAATCTTATTATTTGCATCATAGGTTTTAGTTATATGTATTAAATGTTCAGAAAAATCAATATCGGCAGTATTCAGAGCAATGGCTTCCCCAATCCGCAGACCAGAAAGGGCAAGGAAACGGGTAAGCAACTGCCATTTTTTTATCTTAATAGAAAATATTAGCTTGTTTAATTCCTGTTGCTCTAAGTATTTATCTTGTATTTTCTCCTTATGTGTTTGATCTTTGAAAGGCTTGATCTTCTCTATCAAAGATATGTCATTTACATAGTCGTTTTCATAGCCCCATCTTAAGAGAGCTAATAGGCGTGTGCGGTGTTCGTTCAATGTTCCGGAAGATTTCCCAGATCTGACAAAACATTCATTGATATAATTTGCTGTTAAGCGACTCATGAGAGCATCTGACCCCAGAAGTTTTATAAGGCTGTTACATTGATAAGAATTTCTTCTGTAGGTAGATGGCTTCACGGTTAATTCCTGATAATTTAGATATCTGTTTACTAGATCTCCAAAGGATAAATCTTCCGTTTTCTTCGGTGTGCTTTGACGTTCCTCAATCATCCTAAGCAATGTTTCTGTAGCTGTGCGTTTTGTGGCAGCCGTGTTTTTGGTCATAGTTATAGATACACGTTTTTTCTTTCCTGTCAGATAATCTGTATACTGTTCCACATATTTATATTTTCCTGACTTGGTTTTCTCAACCCACATCTTAGATCACTCCTTTTTAAATTACTTTTTAAGCTGAAAAAGCTGAAAAAGCTGAAAAAGTCTAAAAACCTTGATT
>CBCTVZ010000139.1:0-5083 GCA_965150505.1 uncultured Robinsoniella sp.
AAATACCGACCTCCAATCGTTAGATTTTAGTCTAACTTTTGGGGGTCAGTACATTTTTATCTGTGAAAACATACCCTTTTATTTTAATCTTTTTATTTTAATCTTTTTATTTTAATCTTTTTATTTTGATCTTTTATTCTGATCTTTTTATTTTTCTTCTTTCATTTTTAATTTTTTTCCATTTTCTTCTTTCACTGTTTTATTCCATTTCCGATAATACCAAATTCCAGCCAAATCAGCTAAAATCCATCCAATCGGAACTGCTGCCCAGATTCCATTCACCCCAAATGCCGGAATTGCTGACAGCACATATGCCAACACAACTCTCGTTCCAAGTGAGATAACCGTCAAAACAACCGACATTCCTGGTTTCTTGATTGCACGATAAAAACCATAGAATAAAAACAGTAGACCAATTCCAAAATAAAAGCTTCCTTCGATTCTGAGATACTGCACACCAACGGAAATAATTTCCGTCTGTGAAGGATCAATAAAGATCGTCATTAACGGTCCTGCAAAAATGCAGACAAGCAAGCTGACGGTAATACAGAATAAAAACGCACAGATCACAGAGCTTTTAATTCCCTTTTTGATTCGATCCTGTTTTCCTGCCCCATAATTTTGAGCAATATAAGTTGAAAACGCATTTCCAAAATCCTGAACCGGCATATACGCAAAGGAATCAATTTTCACTGCCGCCGCAAATGCAGCCATGACAGTCGTTCCAAAGCTGTTTACCAACCCTTGTACCATTAAAATTCCAAAATTCATAATAGACTGCTGAATACAAGTCAAAAATGATAATCCGGCAATCTCTTTCAGCACTTTCGAACTCCATTTCATATGATGCCTATGTACCCTCAGTTCAGGGAAACAGAAGAAATAGTAAATCATAATGCCGATTCCAGATACAAACTGAGAAATTACCGTTGCTGCTGCCGCTCCGGCAACGCCCCATTTGAACGAAATTACAAATACTAAATCTAAAATAATATTTAAGATCGCAGACACAGCTAAAAAAATCAGCGGAACAAACGAATTTCCAACTGCACGCAGCAAGTTCGCAAAATAATTATATAAAAAAGTAGCAAAAATTCCTGCAAAAATAACAAGAAGATATTCTTTCATCATCCCTGTGATTTCCGGTGGAATCTGCAATAAACGAATGATTGCATCAATGTTAAAAAACACAAGCAAATTCAGAACAATCGTAAAAATTCCGATCATTACAAATGATAAGAAGAAACTATTTTTCAGTTTTTCAAAATCCTTTTTTCCGAATTGAATGGAAAAAAATGCGCTGCTTCCCATACAAAGCCCTAAAAGAATGGAAGTCAAAAAAACCATCAATGTATAAGAAGAGCCAACGGCTGCCAAGGCATCCGCACCTAAAAAACGCCCTACGATCAGCGTATCTGCCACATTATAAAGTTGCTGTAAAAGATTTCCCACCATCAATGGAAACGCAAATCTCAGCAAATTTTTTGTTATGCTTCCCTCTGTCAAATTATATTTCATCTTTTTATTCCTTTTGTAACTTTCCTCATATTATTCGGTGATTATCATACAAAAAGATCATCCTATTGTCAATGAGCAATTTCCATTGTTTATCCCTTCATGCGACATGAGATTTCTAATCTCTATTTCGTTTTTTCTGTTACGAAAACAAACTCATCTGACAATATTTTTCCTCTTTCTTTTTCTTGCCAGTCTCTTCTTTCTGAATCATTGTCTCTGGTATTTCATCCAAAAACTGCGATGATTCTTCTGATGAAGTTAAAATTAATTCCTCTTTTGCCCGTGTCATTCCAACATAGAACAATCTTCGCTCTTCTTCTTTGTCGGTCGGATGGTTTTCACTTTCAAATGGAATCATGCCATCTCGAACACCATACAAAATCACCGCTGGAAATTCCAACCCTTTTGAACCATGAAGCGTCATCAGTGTGACTGCGCCTGACTTATAATTCTTATTTCCACACCGTCTCAGATCACTCTCTGTTCCAAGGCAAAGAGCCTCTGAAAACTCCGGCATGGTTTTATAAAATCCTGTCATATCTGCCAGTTTTTTCATCGCTTCATTTTCTTCGAGTTTCATCTCTTTTATCCACAATTCCATAAATTTCTGTGGTTTTTTCTTTTCATACAGTGGTTGAAACATTTCTTGTGCTTGTTGTGCAATCACCGCGCCGATTTCATTTTTTTCCATTCCCCACAGAAGCGAAATTGCCTTTTCTTTCTCTGAAACTTTCTCGGTATCTTCCAGATATCGGAAGAAATGAAGACTGCCTCGCACCGTCTCATCCTGAAGAAAACTTTCTCTTCCTGCTTTGATATAAGGGATTCCTTCCTGTCTTAGGGACTTTTCCAACAGTTCGCCCTCTCTGTGCGTTCGATATAAAACAGCAATCTCGTCAAAACTTCGGATGGTTCTCTCTTTCTGTGATGCCTCATGCGCCTCAAGCATCCCAATTCCGCCTGCTAATCGATTGATTTCTTTTGCTGTAAAAATCGCCTCCCCCATCGGACTGCCTGCTTTTACAAGACGCACCTTCTCGCCGGCATCTTGATTTGCTCTTAAAATCCGCTCTTTTTCGGAATGATACGAGATAAAAGAAAGCGCTGTATTTAAAATTTCAGGTGTTGAGCGATAATTTTCAACCAGTTCAATCACTCTCACCTCTTCAAAATCCTGTCTTAACCTTTCAAAACATTTGCTGTCAGCTCCTCGAAATCCATAGATGGCCTGATCTGGATCTCCAATCACAAACAATTCTTTTCCACCTTTATTCCATGCTTTGATCAGACGGTACTGTAATGGGTTGATATCCTGAAATTCATCGGTCAACAGATAGGAAAATGGCTTTCTCAAATGTGTATTAGAATCTGCTTCCACAATCTTTAACGTCTCCAAGAGAAGATCGTCAAAATCCATCTGTTGTTTCTCCTGCAAAGATCTTTGATACAGTCCAGCCGCCTCTTCCATCTCACAATCCCAACAGATTTCTACTCCCGATTTTTTAAGTGAAATCTGCTCTAAAAATTTCTTCGGCTTGATATCGAGAGAAGATTGGCAAATGATTTCTTTCGCTCTCTCAAGCGCTTCTGCCTCATCAATGATCGAAAAATCAATTCCCTGTTCCTTTAAAAACGCCATACAGATTGCATGAAACGTTCCAATCTGAATATTGTTGATTTGTCTTTTCTTTGTAACCTGCGCTTTCAGCCTCTCTCTCATCTCTGCCGCAGCATAATTCGTAAAAGTCACTGCTGTAATCTCAGATGGCTTTATTTTTCTATTCTCAATCAAATCACAAAGATGGGCAATCAATGTTTTCGTTTTTCCAGTGCCAGGACCTGCCACCACAGCAATAATACGTTCCTGTGCATGAACCGCTAATTCTTGTTCTTTGTTTAATTCCATCTTCAGCGGTATTTCCTTCCCATCTTCCCCACTTTCTTCTCTTTTTTCTTTCTCCTCGTTCTTCTCTTTTGCCAATTCATCTTTTGGAATGGTTCTCTTTTCCTGCGTTGTCCATTCTTTTAAATCCTCTTTTTTTATCTCTTTCAAATGCTTTTCATTTCGATCAATTCCCAACATACTGAAAAAATCCATCTGACCTTCTGTGGAATTTAGCTCTTCCTTTTCAAATAATTGAATCGTTCCATATTCTCCGTCAAATCCCGCTATTCTCTCTACTTTTCCGAGGCGAATCCTTTCAATCCCCTCTGCAATCCGATACCCTGATAAATGCCTGATTTCATCTAGAGGAACGTTTCTTAAAATCTCAAACTCCGCTCCCAGTCTATGCAGCATTTTTTGATATTCTTTCTGAACCGATACACTCTGAGAAGAATGTCCCACCGAAGCAGCAATCACTTCCGGAAGTGGAACAAGACTCTCAAATTTTTTCGCATTTTCTTTTTGATATCCTTCTGCTCTGTCTGCAAGCTGTTCTATTCGATGTGATACGCCGATTGTAATTTTTCTTCCACATACAGGACAAATCCCGCCAAACTTTTCAGTTTCCTGAGGAGTCAGGCAAATTCCGCATTTTCTATGACCATCCAAATGATATTTCCCTTCCTCTGGAAAAAATTCAATCGTGCCATACAGTCCCTTACCTGTCTCAATCGCTCTCTTAAGGTCTTCATAGGAAAGTGATATATCCATCAAATTTGCTTCTCGTCCCAATTTCGCCGGTGAATGGGCATCCGAATTTGAGATCAACTGATATCGGTCAAGAGCAGAAACTCTCCAATTCATTGCTGGATCAGAGGACAAACCTGTCTCCATCGCATAAATGTGAGAAGACAGATCCTCAAAACATTCTTCAACCGTGTCAAAGCCTGAAAAAGCTCCAAATAGAGAAAAATGAGGAGTCCAGATATGAGCTGGAATATAAATAGAGTTTGGACAAAGCTCCAATAAAATTTCCAGAAGATCATGACAGTCCAACCCTAAAATCGGTCGTCCATCTGAGTGAATGTTTCCTATCTGTTCTAATTTTTTTGATATGATTTCAGCTTCCTCCAAATTAGGAAGCAAAATCAAACTATGAACTTTACGCACTTTATTATTTTTTTTATAAATCGAACTGATTTCTCCTGTAATGACAAATCTTGGAATAAAAGAATCGGGAGTTATTTCATCCCGAATACGATATTCTTCTTTCAAAATATAAAATCCCTCTTCTGCTGGAATGAGCTTTTCTTTCAATTCCTCTCTCCATGCAGGATGTGTGAAATCCCCACTCCCAACGATCTGAATGCCTTTTCTGCGCGCCCATAAATCTAAATATTCCGGTGTACAGTCCCGACTGGTGGCACGCGAATACCGTGAATGAATATGTAAATCTGCTATGTACATTTTTTACCTCGCCTGCTGTTTATCTTCTTCTTTTTTATTCTTTATTTCTATTTACTTCTTTTTTGTTCTTTATTTTCTTTTGTTTCATTCTTCTTATCTATTCTTATTTCTTTGTTTCTTTTTTCTATTTATTATATCAAAATTTTTATATTTTTACATAAAAAAGGTTGTAAACTTTACTTGGGGGTAAAGTAAAAAATAGATAGGCATAGA
>CBCTVZ010000140.1:0-5078 GCA_965150505.1 uncultured Robinsoniella sp.
ACTTTCAAGGCTTTCGTCATGTTCATGAATAGAAAGAACACGGCAGTTTTGTTCTGCCAGTGACAACGTCAGATCTGAAATCGGAATTTCTCCATATATAGTTGCTTTCGTATCTGATAAAATCTCATACGATAATTTCATACGGTCTAATACATTGGCAAGGATCGAGGTATCCGTTACTTTTAGTTCGGTACATTTTTGGCAGACACTTTCCAACTCTTTTGCTCCGATTTCTTTTATCATACTTCCTTTATCAATAAAACCATAATAGGTCGCCAATTTTGACAATTCATCTAAAATATGACTAGAGATCAAAACGGTAATCTGTTGTTCCCGATTCAATTTTAAAATCAATTCTCTGATCTCAATAATTCCCTGCGGATCTAATCCATTCGTCGGTTCATCCAAAATAAGCAAATCTGGCTTGCCTGCCAAGGCGATTGCAATGCCAAGTCTTTGGCGCATTCCAAGTGAAAAATCTTTTACTTTCTTCTTTCCAGTGTCTTCTAATCCTACCAATTTAAGAATATGAGGAATGTCATGAAAATCGGGAAGTCCCAGAAGATAATATTGTTCTTTCATATTTTCTTCCGCTGTCATATTTTGATAGATCGATGGTGTCTCCACTACTGCGCCAATTCTTTTTTGAGATTGCAAAATTTTCTTATCTGTACTTTTGATTCCATATAAGGTGTACTCTCCAGATGTAGGTTTTTGGATTCCACAAAGCAATCGAATCAATGTTGTTTTTCCTGCCCCATTTTTTCCTACAAATCCATAGATTGCTCCTTTCGGAACGTGCATAGAAAAATCATTCAATGCCTTAAAATGTTTATACTTCTTACATAGATGACTTGCTGTCACTACATATTCCATCTTTCATTCAGCCTCCTTATTTTTTATTTATCTGTATCCTATTCCAGAAATGTTAAGAAAGCTGTTAAGAAAAGTGCAAAGAAACGGTAAAGATTTATGATTCTGCCATTTTAAATCCGATTCCCCACACAGCTTCAATATAGTCTTTTCCAGATACCTCTCTTAATTTTTTTCGCAGATTGCTGATATGAACTCTTAATGAACTTTCCATACAATCAGGTGTATCATAACTAATCCGATCCAGAAGAACGGTTTTTGTGATGACCTGTCTCGGATTTTCCATCAAAATCTTAAGTATGGCAAATTCTGTCTTTGTCAGTTTTATATTTTGATGATTTACTGTAACGATATGCGTCGATAAATCCAGAACAATCTCTTGGTATGACAGTTTATTTAGACCATCCGACCTCTTATCTTTTCTCAGCTGTACAACAATTCTAGCCAAAAGCTCTTCTATATCAAATGGCTTTGTGAGATAATCAGCAGCGCCATTTAATAAAAGAGATACCTTATCTTTTATATCTACTTTTGCACTTATCACAATTACTGGCACATCTGCGATCTTTGGCAGTATTTCTTCACCTGACAGTCCAGGGAGCATTAAATCCAACAAAATCAAATCTGGTTTCCTCTTTTCCAAAAATAACATCGCTTCCGTACCTGAATAAGAATGAAAAACCTCATATCCCGCTTTCGTCAGCACTTTTTCCAGCATATCGTTAATATAAATATCGTCATCTATAATTAAAATTTTGCTCATCTGATTTTCCCCTGCAACTTTTTATATTTTTACCAAATAAAAAATCAAATCATCATAATAAATGTTCCCACTACAATCGCTGCCAATCCAAAAAACGATTTTTTTGACAATTTTTCTCCAAATACAAGATAAGAAAATACGATCGTGACCAATATACTCAATTTATCAATCGGGACAACGACACTGGCTGGACCATCCTGTAATGCTCTATAATAACAAAGCCACGATGCCCCTGTCGCAACTCCAGATAATATAATAAAAATCAGCTCTCTTTTAGAAACTTCTTTGATCTGATGTTGTTTTCCTGTGACATAGACCATCCCCCATGCCATCACCAAAACAACTCCCGTTCGGATTGCCGTTCCAAGATTTGACTCTACTCCGGTAATTCCCACCTTGCCTAAGATAGAGGTCAAACTTGCAAACACCGCAGAGCCGACTGCATAGAAAAACCATTTACTTCCGTTTTTTTTCTGTTCAGAAATAGCTTCTTTTTTTTCAATCATCAAAAATGTACCCATTCCAATAAAAATCATTCCAGCCATTTTTGATATACTGACGGTTTCTCCTAAAAATAAAAAGGCCAGTAAGATTGTCAGGATTACACTTGATTTATCGACAGGAACAACTTTATTGATATCGCCCGTCTGCAGAGCCTTAAAATAGCAAAGCCACGATGCTCCTGTCGCTAATCCTGACAATATCAAAAACAGCCATGCCTTCCCATTGATCTGTAAGATCTGTGTCTGAGATCCAACAATAAAAACCATCATCCAAGAAAAAACTAATACGACAATCGTACGAATGGCTGTCGCAACCGTAGAATCCGTTTTTTGTATTCCACACTTTGCTAAAACAGAAGTAATCCCAGCAAATAAGGCAGAACCAAATGCAAATAGAATCCACATTCTGAATCATCTCCCTTTACTGTGCCTCTTCCTCCATCGTCTCAAGCAGAAAACTGACCGGACGAAATCCATCGTTGCACGAAATCATCGCAGATTTTTTATTCTTCATCCATCCCTGATATATGTCCTCCCCTCCATGAGCTAATGTCATCACAAAAGGAGAAATGGTATCCCATGCGCTGTCACAGAATCCCTCTGGTTGTTTCCACCCGTTCGCAATAAAAATCTGTCCCATTTTCATATCACATGCGTGTTCTATAGGATTTTCATATTTTTCCATTAAGTCTGGATAACAAGCCATCTTTACAACCGTTATTTTTACTTTTTTCATCTGTCGCTGTCCCCTCTCTCAAAATAGACATCCTGTTTCTTTTTCTATTTTTAATAGCTCTGCTTTTCTGTCTAAACCACCTGCATACCCTGTCAAACTTCCATCTGCGCCGATCACTCGATGGCATGGAACGATAATCGCGATCGGATTACGTCCCACTGCTCCGCCTACTGCCTGTGCCGACATCCTAGCTATTCCTCTTTTCTTTGCGATTGTTGCTGCAATCTCTCCATACGTTATGGTCATTCCATAAGGGATGTCGCATAAAATTTTCCAGACTTCCTCTTGAAATTTAGATCCTTTCAGATTAATAGGCGGCATACCATATGGGATCTGTCCTGAAAAATACAAATCTAGCCACTGTACTGTCTGCTCAAACACACAAAGTTTCTTTTCCTCACAATGTTCGGGTAAAATAGATCCAAAATATTTTTGTTCCTCAAACCAAAGACCTGTCAGTCCATTGTCATCTCCTGCCATTGTCATCCTGCCCAATGGAGATTTATATTGAAAAATTGAAATCATCTTTCTCCGCCTCAAACGACCATCTTATTCGTTTTTTATAATTTTTCATAGGTTCTTCTTTTTCTGTCCGTTTTCGTTTTTGTTTATCCGAGCAATTCTCGCACCATTTCTGCATCGAATACAACTTTTGATACATGATTCACTTCGATCTGATACAGCGCATTTGCCGCAATGTGTTCTGCCGCCTGCTCCAAATCACGAATTCCTGTCGTGTCTGCATATTTCTCAATCACAGCATCCAGCGCTTCCTCCGTCACAATACACTCGCTTTCTTTCATACTCATACGACCTAAAACTTTCGGCAGAGCATACTTTGAAAAGATAATTTTTTTCTCTTCTGGCGTATAATCTGGAATGTCAATCACCGCAAAACGTGACATCAAAGGAGCGCTGATCTGATCTTTGTCATTTGCTGTCGCAATCGGATAGACACCTACTGTTGGAATCATACATTCCATATAGTTGTCTGTAAATCCAAGGTTATCCAAAAGGGTCAAAAGAACATCGGCCGGATTTCCATTTCCTTTTCCTGCCGCCGCTTTATCCAGCTCATTGATAATAAAGACAAGGTTTGATTCTCCTGCCATGGAGAATGCTTCCATGATAATACCTGGTTTTGCATTTGTATAAATACGAGAGCTTCCTGTCAACTGTTCTGGATCATTGATGGAACTCATATCCAATGTCGTCCATGGCAATTTTAAAATACGAGCTACCGCATAGGCAATCTGAGATTTTCCTGTTCCAGCCGGTCCTGCCAATAAAAGACCATATGCCGGCAGTGTATGCGTACGATTGATTTGGATTACCGTCTCAATGATTCTCTGCTTTACTTTCTCCATTCCATACAGCGCTTCATCTAAAATTCGGCGTGCCTCATCGGGATCAATCGCTTCAAAGTAATTACTTTTCCATTGAATATTCATCATAATAGAAAGGGCGCGCTGCGCATGGCGACGCTCTTCCGGAGAAACTTCATGCGACCGTGCAACAGCCAGATTTCTTCTTGCCCACAGTCGAATATTATCAGGCAATGTTCTGCCGGCACAAGTCATAAAGTCTGTGATGCTCTGCAAGCTTGTCAGCTTCATGTCATCGCCTTTTTCCTCCTGATCTTCATCTTCATTTTCTTCTTCCGGCGCATCACTTGAAAGCAATCTTTCGATCATAAACTGAAGAAATCCATCTTCCGCTGAAAGTTTTGTACCTCCTCCAAAAGCAATCTCTCTAATTTTATAGACGGCATATCCATTTTCACGATTTTCTCCAGACAGCCGCACATTAATATGGTTTTCTCCCAGCCATCGGAGAAGACTGACAAAACGCGCATCTATTTTCAAAATATCAGCGCTGACTGTTCCATCTTCCTCTTTAAATTCAAACGTCGTTCTTTTGATTGGATTTGTAAAAATTCCACAGGAATGATGTTTCCATTTACGGATACTGTTATCTAAAATCAAAATTGGTTTTTCAGCTGATGTTTCGTTTTCATTAGAACGAAATGTCGTATAAGTACATTCCGCATAATTTTTCTTATCTGGTGATGAATTAAAATCAAATACTGGCATATTTTGTTACTCCTTTTTCTCTTAAAATCTGATATGCTACACCTAGTTTATCACGAATTTGTGAACTACTCGGCTACAAGTAACCGAGCTTCTTGCTTCAACCACCACTG
>CBCTVZ010000141.1:0-5014 GCA_965150505.1 uncultured Robinsoniella sp.
CAGGCGACATCCAGAAAACGTGCGCTGGAAAAGATTCAGCTTGATGAGATTCGTCATTATTGAAAATATTGTATCATATTTTCTTATATTTGTCATTTGTGAACTACCCATTGTCTAAAGTCAATGGGTTTTCTGCTTCGACTGATACAGCCGCTGTATTGTGGGCTGGGAAGTAGATGGACACACTGGATACCCGCATGGTTATTAATGCCCTAAAAAAGCATTTCAGGTGGCAAAACCGCAGATTTTAAAATCGGATCAGGGCTGTCAGTTTACAAGTCAACGATATATCGATTTTGCAAAAGAAAACGATATTCTCCAAAGCATGGATGGAAAAAGTCGTTGGGCTGACAATATCATGATTGAACGCTGGTTTCGAAGCTTCAAGTATGAAGAAGCATATCTGACACAATATAATAATATTGGGGAAACCAGCGTTGCAATCGGGAAGTATATCCATCTTTTTATATAATTTTTAAACTTTTTGCTTTCTGTACTGCCTCTGTTTTCCCCCTTACATTTAATTTTCGATAATTTTCAGCGGCATGATATTTTACTGTTGCTTCTGATAATCCTATTGTCTGAGCAATCTGGTGAATTGTCATTCCACTTGCCTGTAATTGTAAAATGCGTATTGCATTTTCACTAAAATCTTTTATTGAGACACTTTTTGAATTCAGATATCCAGGATAATACTCTGCAACTTTTTCTGTCTCATTATATATTTGATTCCACCATTTTTTGCTTTTTTTATTGTCTGGTATGTAATAATATCTATATTCCTTCAAAAGAGGAAATATGGCAGCTCCCTCTTGCGAAAAAATTCTGATAAATTGATATTCATTCGCTTTTTGTAACAATTTTCCAAATAATTCCTTCCATTCTTCTCCCATACGATTCCGTATAATACTTTCTAAAATCTCCACTTCCATTAAAACATATATTCGATCACATTGATTTGCATAATATCGCAAACGTTCCAATAATGAAAGACCTTTTTTATATTCTGTATGCAAGATATAATAACGTACCTTTGTCAGATAACGATATCGTTCCATAACAAAAAAAACTTCATTTTCATCTGGCGCTTCTTCCTGTATCCATTGTTCAATTGCCTTATTATTATTCTCATAAAAATATAGTCTGCACAAAAAAGCCTGTACGTTTAAAAATAACTGTTTCGGATCTTCTTTATTTAGTTTTTTTCTATAGGAAACCATCATCTCTTTTGCCAGAATAAAGTCTCCTCCAAGCAAATGCAATCGACTTTGAAGTCCGATAATTGCAAATAAAAGTTCTTTCTTCCCACCATTTTCAGCTTCTACCTGTGCTCTTGCAAGCAACTTTAACGTTTCAAAATCATTTTCGCCTTTTTCAAAAAAGCTTTCACCTAATGCTTCATTTACCAATCCTTTCCCATATCTCCCAAGAACAAGAGTAACTGGCTTTCCTATTGCAGCTGCTAATTTTTTATCATGTTTGCTCCATTCGCAAAAATCTTTTCCTCCATTCATCACACTAGGCAAATCACTTGTAAGTGAAAATTCTGGAAGACTCAAATCATATAATAAAATAACTCTTGATAAATTTACTAAGATCTCTGTCAATCCTTTAATGCCTCTATGCGGCAAGGCTACATTTAAATACGCTAATCGAATCTCTGCATTTCTCTTTAATATGCCTTCTGACATTTTTGCATATTTTTTTATTTTATCATACCAATATTCACTTTTTTCTGGCTGCATCATTAAAGAATATAACATACTAAGTGCGGCCATAAGATCTGGTTCATCTTCCACATCTTTTTCGGTAAGGCGCAAATAATATTCCCTAAGTTCAAAATAAAATCCTGTTGCTGGATTTTTTCTCGCATTGCGAAGTAAAATATCGCGAATTTTTTTTTGTTCTCCACTTCGATCATACATCTGTAATGCCTCTGGAAGCCGATCATGAATTTCATAATATAAGCCAGCATTATACTGATATTTTTTTATCCATTCTAATCCATATATTTTTAGTATATGATTGCGAAGCGCCATTAAAAGTAACGGTCTTATAAAATAAGTTTCTTTCTTCTGAAAAAGAAAATTTCCTGTTTCTTTTGTTTTTTCAATCAGCGCAAGGACTTTAGAATTACCAGTAATAAGTTCGGCAAGTTCTATATCAAATTCTTCTACCACGCACATTTTAAGTAAAAAATCTAAAACTTCTTTATCCCAACTAGGAAGAAGATTTTTTTCTATATAAGATATCATCAATTCTGTATTGATATGAGTAAGATCCGGACCCACTTTATATCCTTCCTGAATTCTTTGCATTGTTTGAAGAATCGGAAAAGCATTTCCTTCTGAAAATTTTTCCATATATGAAAGTTCCTTCTCTGTCAACTCCAAATTATACTGTCGTCCCATTTCGCAAATTTCTGATTTTCTAAGACGGATATCATCCTCTGAAATAATCATCATATTCGTTTTAACGTAAGATATCATGATCCAACTTGGCACTGAGCATCTGCTGATTAAAATTAACCATATATCCTGTTTTAAAATTAGTTCACAAATTTTTTTCTTTGTTCTTTCTCCATAAACTGCTTGTAAATCATCAATAACAACGATTTCTATTTTTTTCTTTTCAAAATAGTTTGTTCCTAATATTTCATCAAAATTTTGAACACTTTCTAAACAGGAATAATATAAATAATTATAAATTTTTAAAAATTGCTTTACAAATTCTGTTTTTCCATAGCAAGTGGCACCAAAAATATACACTGTCTGTTTCTTCTTTTTTGCTAGCTGCATTTTCTTTTTTGCCTTTGTAGGCATTATATAAATATTTTCTTTTTTCTTCTTTATATTCATTTTATTACCTCATTGATATAATATCCTTCTAGATGATACTGCTTAAAAGCGTTGAGGAGTGCTGATTCTGATTTTAAATCCATATTATAAATTTATTATAATTGAATTATTTTGTATAGTAAACTATCCAAAAGTCTAGTCTTATCTTATTTTTTAGCAGGAAAAAAATAAGTTTTTTTGTTTATACTATACTTTCAGCCAGTTCCATTCCATTTTTTTATTTGCTATAATAAATAAAAAAATAATATCAATAAGGAGGATATATCATGAAGAAAAAACTTTTATCATTAATGATGATCGGTATGATGCTTACATTATCTCCTGTATCAGCAATGGCTGAAAAATCTGAAAATCTGCAAGAAGAAGAAATAGAAAAAGTAGATTACAGTATGATTGATGAAAGCGTCTATGAAGGTACTTGGATTACTGCCTTTGGTGTATTTGATCTCTTCTTACCAAGTGATTGGGATGTACTTGTTAATGTTGATATGGAAGAAACGCCAGAAGATAATATCTATTTCCAAGCAGCAAGTGAAGATCAGACAAGAGCTGTCGCTATTTCTTATGCGCCTAGTAAACTTTCTTCTCTTGAAGAGCTGGCAGCAGCTTATGTTGAAGAAGGATTTGATGAGGTAGGTTATATGAATATCAACGATATTCCTGTCGTTGTTTATTCTTCAGTAGATGAAGATGGTATTCAGACTGCCGGTATTGTTACACTCGGCGATCAAGGAGGTATCTATAATGTGACAATAGGTGCTCCTGAAAAGGATACTGATTTTGGTCCAATTGCCCAAAATATTCTTGCTTCCTTTAGTGCCACGGAATATGAAGAAGAAACTGAGTGAAATACTTTTCTTGATTCATAAGACTTTTTACTCTTCATTTAGTTCTTTTCAAATAAAATTCTGGCTGGATTTTCCTTTTTATCAGATCGTTTAAGTAGGGTAGGTTAGAGGGCGTTTGCCCTCTTTGCCATCCCACATACTGTCAATCTTTGTTTTTGCTGGATGTAGATTTAAATCCAGTTTTCCCATGATGTATCGTAATAAGTTCAATGCGTAGTTTGCACTTCTTTTCGGTCGAAATCGGTAGGAACAATCTCTAAAGTCTGCTTCGAATACCGGCTCTATTGCTATTTTTGTATCCATCTGCACGATCCTGTCCTTGACTGTTGGTATTCCAAGAGGTCTTTCGCTTCCGTTTGGTTTTGGTATCATTACTCTCTTCACTGGAGATGGTTTATATTTTCCCGTTTACCGTCTCAATCTGCCCAGAAAAGCAAATCCTCCAAATGCTGCGATCCAGATGAGCGAGACCAGAATTGTCTGAAGAAATGTTCCCCCGCTGATGTCCTGACAAAATTTTGAAAATGTCTGAAACATTCCATATTGAAGCGCTGCTCCTCCTCCGACTACACTCGTCATTTTTTCAAATGCAAAATAAAAAGGCCATCCCCATACAAAAAGAATCAGAACCACCGCTGCGCCCCAGATCTGACGGAGCCATTGTGCCAGGCAGATTCCAGCCGCCGCAAACGCAATGCACAAAAACAAACTTCCAATCCAAAATGCTTCTGCCTGAATCATTTCTATCGCTGTCCATGGCGTGCGAAAATAAAATACTTTTGCCAGATGTTCTATAAAAAAGAACAATTCCATCAGGAAGCTGATTGTTGCGCCAAACAAAAGCTTTTCTGCAATCTGTTTCCACTTAGGATAAAACGGCTCCATCTGCTGCAAAAATCCACTCTCTCTTTCCTGATACTGCCTGCCCTTGTGCAGATTGCATCAAGAGCGTCCCCTTTTTCATGATCCCATACGATGTCCCGATTATCTGTGCTGTCTGCGGATGCGAGGATGAGATCAGGATTGTCAGACCGTACTTTCTATTCAGAATCTTTACCAGCTTTACAAGATTTTCTCTCTCTTTCCGCCCGACATGGTCGAGCGTTTCATCTAAAAGCAACAGTTTGGGACTGCCTACAATCGCCATCGCGATTCCAAGGCGAATCTTTTGCTCTTGTGTGTACGATTTCACTTTTTTTCTGACAATATCCTCCAGCCCTGTGATACGCACAGCTTCCCATAACAGCTCTCTTTTTTGACACTCCACACGGCTAAAGCCGTGGGATTCTTGCTACCTGCTACACATAA
>CBCTVZ010000142.1:0-5001 GCA_965150505.1 uncultured Robinsoniella sp.
GGATAGCTGCATGGATCTAATACCTCGTTTTCTGGGTTTCGACATACCATTGAATGGTTTCAGAACTGACATTGCCTGCGGTACTCACAAAATAGGAACGAGTCCATAAACTTGGCATATTTTTTAATTGTGGAAACTCCTCACGAAGTTTATGTGATGTCGCTCCTTTTATTCGTTTTACAACATCTGGGATACTTTGTTGAGGATAAACACTAATGAACATATGCACATGGTCTACGTGACATTCCATAGCAAGGATTTCGATATCATGAGCTTTACATTCTGCAATGGTTAGTTCCTTAAATCGTTGTTCAACACCTTCGATATTGAATATTTTCCTTCGATAACGAGGGCAAAATACAAAATGATAATGGATCAACGATACCGTTGTTTTTGTATGTTTACATTTATTCTTTATATGTATATTATATTATAATTTATACATATTTGCAATCAAAAAGGCTATCATCCCACCTATGTTTGTTGTAATAACACGGCCGTTGAGATACTATTAAAAATATTAATCTTTATATTCGTTATAAAATATAAAACTCTGAAACATGATGTGGAAAACAAACAATTTAAAATGAAAACGTCCATCATTTTAAAAATGATGGAAAAGGAGGATGGAAAAATGAAATTTAAAAAAGCTCTGATTGCTCTAAGTATTGCTGCTATGCTGGGAAATTCTGCCTGCTTTAGCGCATTTGCAGCAACCACTTCAAACGAAATTACAGAACGTGAAATTCGCAATGATACGCTTTCAAAAGATATTGCTGCCGAGGGAATTGTCCTTGTTGAAAATGAAAATGATGCGCTTCCTATTGCAAAAAATGGAAAAATTGCTCTTTATGGCGAAGGCGCATATGCCACTTACGCAAGCAGTATCGGCAATGCCTGGGTTAAAACAAGAAATGAATTTGTAAACGTTTATCAGGGATTTTTGAATGCCGGATATGACGTCTTAACTGCTGATTATATTGAAGCATATGGAAAACATTATCAGGAAAATGTAACTGGTGGTCATGTAAGCAATCCTTATATGATTCCAGATGCGCTTCCTGTCTCACAAGAAGAAATGGATCGTGTTGCTGCACAGACAGATACTGCTGTCTATGTAATTACAAGACATACTGCTGAAGCGGTGGATCACCAGCTTGTTGAGGATGACTATTACTTAAGTAAAATCGAACGCGAACAGTTGGAAATGTTAGGCGCTACTTTTGAGCATGTAGTCGTAGTGATCTCTTCTGGTAATGTCATTGATACAAAATTCTTCAATGAAATTGAAGGTCTGGATTCTCTTCTCATTATGGGATATGGCGGCGGACGCGCCGGAGATGCTCTTGTTGAAGTGTTAAATGGAACGGTTACCCCTTCTGGAAAACTGACAGATACTTGGGCTGTAAACTATGAAGATTATCCACCAAGCGCTACATATGGTGCAAATGATGAACAGACAGACAAAGAATATTATACAGAAGGCATTTATCTTGGATATCGCTATTTTGATACCTTCAACGTAACTCCTGCCTATGAATTTGGCTATGGTCTTTCTTACATCGATTTCGATATTACGGTAGACAACGTCACTGCTGATGCAGAACATACTTCTGTGACAGTAACCGTTACAAATACTGGCGATACATATTCGGGCAAAGAAGTCGTACAAGTTTATTTTTCTGCCCCAGAAGGATCTATGGAAAAGGCTTATCAGGAATTGATTGCATATGGAAAAACAGACAATTTAGCTCCTGGTGAATCACAGACTTTAAATATTACTTTCCTTACAACAGAGATGTCTTCCTATTCAGAAGAAAAAGCAGCTTATATTCTTGAAAAAGGCGACTATATTCTCCGTGTCGGCAACAGTTCAAGAAATACAACGCCTGCCGCTGTCTTAAGTTTAGATCAAGATGTGAGCACAGAACAGTTGAGCAATCAAGTTCCTGCTGCCGAGCCGATCGAAGAACTGAGCCGAAAAGATGTAGCTTCCTATACAGATGGAAAGAACACCGATCATGCAGTAAAAATTTCTCTCACTGCGGATACATTTGAAACTATCCATCTCGCTTCTAAAGTAGATAATGAAAATGTCAATGTATATGTATCCGATACGACAGAAGAAGAATATTTAGCAGAAAATACGAAAGCGCAGCTTTACAATCCATATACAGACAAAACTTACAGTGAAAATGTTGTGCGCTTAGATGGCGACTTCAGCGACGCTACGCTTTTGGATGTATATAATGGCACGATCACAACAGAAGAATTTGTTTCTAGCTTAAGTCTTACTGAGATGGCGGCTCTGATTGAAGGTGTTGGAAATACGTGGGGAGAACATTTTGAGTGTCCAGTAGAAGGCGCTGTAGGTTTCACAACACCAATCCTTAAAGATCGTCTGATCCCACAGATTTCATTGGACGATGGTGCTTCAGGGCTTTCCCTCATAAGAGAATACTACACGGACGCAGAAGGCAACTGGATCGGCATGAAAGAACAAGAAGGCGGTTAGAAGATATCCTCAGAGGAGAATGGGGATTCGACGGTCTTGTTGAGACAGATTGGGGCGGAAGCGGAGGATATACAATTCCGATGGCAATGCACACTGGAAATGACCTGATCATGCCTGGCGGATCTTCCGGCGAAACAGTCATAAGCGCAATTGCAGATATTCCTACTTCTTTTAAACAGCCTGTTTATGATATCTCAAAAGATGAAGCTGGCGGTTATATTATCGCAGATACTGGTGAAATCATCGACACAGGATATCCAAGCGTTCAAGTCTCAAGCTGGTGGGGCATCATGAAAGCAACACCGTTATGGAATGACTTTGTTCCTGCTGCTGATGGTGTTCTCAAAATGGAAAAAGAAGTATCTCTTGAAAGTTATGAGACACAGAATATTCCACAGATTAAAGACGATGAGATCTTCTTTGCATCTTTGAAAGAACTCGTTGAAAATGATGAAAGTGTTGATGTCGAAATTAATGGCGATACCGTCAAAGTTACTTATCATGGAAACTATGCTCCAAATACATTAAGCCTTGGCGATGTTCAAAAATCTGCTATACGTATCTTAAATGTAATGAAAGATACAGGCGCATTTGAACAATATTCCGGCGAAACTGCGCCAAGTTATACAGAAAAAAGAGCAGATCGACTGGTTGATTACTGTAGCGTAGAAAAAAACTGATAAGCGCATTTACATATGTTCCGTAAAATTTAAACTCAGCTGCATATTCCAATACGTTTTCAAATCTCAAAAGTCCCATCCGAGCGTTTTATCTCGGATGGGACTTTTTCCATTTATCAGCGCCATCGGCGCAACAAAAATCAACTAAGTCTTTCCTTAAGCTGAAAAATCTTCTGCTCAATCTGGCGAATCGTATCTAAAAAGACTTCATCTGTTTTTCCAGTCGGATCTTCCAATCCCCAATCTTCTCGATAAGAGCATGGAAGAAATGGACATTGCACGTTGCATCCCATCGTAATGACCACATCTACTTTTGGAAGATCTGACAAGAGCTTGCTATACTGCGTCTGCTCCATATCAATATCATAAACTTGTTTCATAAGTCGAACTGCATCTTGGTTAATCTGGGGCTTTGTCTCTGTTCCTGCCGAATAGCTTTCAAATACATCGCCAGCTATTTTCTTTCCTAATGCTTCTGCAATCTGACTGCGACAAGAATTATGAACGCAAATAAAAGCAACTTTTTTCATATTACACCTCATCAATCATTTTTCTATTTTTATCCTATTTATTATATTAGAATCTGTCAATATGTTAATTTATATTTCTTTTTTTACTTGTTTCTAAACAAAAAAATCGCTATAATATTTTAACGCACTGCTATATTTTTTTATCAAACGATTCCATACAGACGTAAAACGCATCTTTCGCACCATTGCTTATACCCAAAGCAATTCTGAAAAAATGATACCCGATGCTTTGCAGTGAAAAATAAAGAAACAGCAAAAAAAATTAAATTTTAACGAGGTGATTACAGTGATTGATATTTCTACTTGGATGAATCAGTTTTTGCAAACCGTAAATAAAACCTTTGGAGAACGTATATGGTTTATTGGTCTGCAAGGAAGTTACGGTCGCGGTGAAGCGACAGAAACAAGTGACATTGACATTGTCTTAATTCTTGACAAATTGTCTGCTAAGGACATTCAAACATACAACTATATGTTAGATACCTTATCTCATCGTGAACAGATTTGTGGCTTTTTATCTGGCAAAAAAGAACTTTTAAATTGGGAACCGTCTGACCTTTTTCAATTTTACTACGATACAAAACCGATAAAAGGAAATCTCGATGAATTACTCTTATTGATTGACGAGTCGGCTATTAACAGAGCAATAAAAATTGGAGCATGTAATATCTATCACGGTTGTGTCCATAATATGCTGTACGAAAAAAGTGATGAGATACTAAAAGGATTATATAAATCTGCTTCTTTTGTTATACAGGCAATCTGTTTTAAAGAAACAGGAAACTATATCCGCCATCAAAATGATCTGCTTAAAACCGTTTCTCCTGATGAACGAGTAATTCTTGAAACTTTTTATGACTTAAAAAATGGTCGCACACCTGATTTTCAGAAAATGTCTGAAACTTTATTTCATTGGAGTGGGCTGCTTATAAATTAGATTGCTGAGAACTTCCACTTATCATCTTAAATTTAAAAAAACATCACTTACTGATCGTATTTGATCAGCAAGCGATGTCTCCCATTAATTTTCTTTTCTATAGCATCTTCAATCTCGTTTACATAGTTTGTACAAAAATGTTTTTCTCTCTCTATTTTGGATAAAACCTATTTACCATACATACAAAAAACTTGCGCAGTGCTCTATATTTGTTCTCATCTTTGCACCAAGATTTCGCTTTGGGCAACCGCCCTACTCCATGATAGCCATATCTTGACACTCCTCACGGCTAAAGCCGTGGGATTCTTGCTACCTGCTACACATAACTAGCTGACCAGT
>CBCTVZ010000143.1:0-4989 GCA_965150505.1 uncultured Robinsoniella sp.
AGTTATGTGTAGCAGGTAGCAAGAATCCCACGGCTTTAGCCGTGTGGAGTGTCAACTCTATGACCAGTTCTTGAAACGAGGACAGAAAGAAAAATTTGTAGAATGTATTTTTCTTCCATTTGCTCCTTTAATGTAAATTTTAAAAATAAAAATGATGTATGATAAAGGATGTCAATTAAACATCGACCTCCTCATATAATCAAGTGTTTTTTATTGAAAATTCAAGTTTTTTCAACCTTATAACGAATAGAAAATAAAGGAAAAACTAGAATGGATGAGTTCTGTATCATACAGGCTTAGCCTCTTGACTACATAAAAACAGCGTAGCAGCTAAAAAACTGCTACGCTTAAAAACTCTAAATTTGGGGCATATCACCGACCTCAGCGTTTTTCTTTGCAGGACTTTTTTGCAGCCCCAGCTGTTGATTTATTACCACCTTCTACACACAATCCTAAATGTCAATTCGATTAACCAAAAAGTTATTTTAACTGTCCATCTCATATATCCAGACAAAATAGTGCCAAGTATGATAAAAATCTTTTCTTTCCGTTCTCTTTTTCCTGTCAGTTCATATTTATAGATCTGCCAATAAGGTCGTCTGCTTACTTTTACTAACATCACTGCAATAAAAGTACAAAGCACTATTATAGGCATCATCAAAAGTAAGACTGCCGGTTCACCTTGTATAGCTGCTATCAGACTAGATATTCCATATAGAGCTGCTGCAATCCATGACCATACAATATTTGGCAAGTTGTCTGCATTCAATACCTTTTCTCCCATATGGTTCGTCATTTCTTCAAACTCTTTAATTTCAGGATCTCGGCATAAAGATGCTGCTTTATCTGACATTGTTTTACACAGTTTGTAATCTTTATCGCTTGCCAGATATGCGGTATCGGTTTCTTTATCATAAATATATAATTTAGAACAGAAACCAATGATATCATGTGCAACAACTGTTTTAAAATCTCGGTCTGCAGGATGCGCAGAAATATAGTCATCAATTTCTTTAAATGCCATATCGATATTTTTTTCTGCCAAATGAATATAAATCTGATCGATTGCTGCAAATATGGATTCCGAATTTTTTTCCAGTATTTTATTTAGATAGATCTGTGCTTTTTCGATATCATTATTTACAAGTATATGACAGCGCAGTCCCAAATCCAGAGCATCAAGCTCATCCGGAAATGCTTTGATATATTCCTCGGCAGCAGAAAGCGCCATATTGTTCTGATCCAACATCATGTAACTTTGTGTCAGTAAGCTATACCGTTTTCTATCTCCGCCATTTGCATCGATATCCATTCTGCACCTTTTAATTACTGCCGCATAATTTCCTTTCAAAAACAGCTTTTCAATTTCATTCAGCGCTGCTTCCAGCTCGCTTTGTAACTCTTGGTTCAGCGTTCCATTTGCAATAGCTGCATCCAACTGTGCATTATACTTTTCAAATCTTTCGCGATCCTTAAATATATGGATTGCATCAGCAACCTGTTTGCTAGCCGTCAACAGATTATCCATCATAGGGCCTTCATTCAAAGCACCGGCAGATTTCATCTGTTCTATTTCACCCTGTTTTTGTCTCAGCATATTAAGCAGTGTTTTTCTGTCTTTGCCGCGCTCCAAACCAAAATATCTATAGTAATCGACTAAGTTGGGATCTACTTTTACTCTCTGTTTTCTCTTTTCCTTTGCCATTTTTTCTCTCTTCCTTCGTTCTGCTATTCATCGATATTTAATTTACGAATTCGATTAACAGCATTTTGGACTTCTTCCCGTGTCATATTATTTTTTTCTCGATTTATTATAATTTCTCCCAGATCAAGCATTTCATCCAGATCGACTGCACGAACATGAAGAATCGCATCTCTGTCGCAGCTTATCGTCACTTCAATCGGCACAAGATAAGGGCGCGGTTTTACTTGGAGAAGCGCGTTTCCTATAATCGTCACATAATTGAGATTTTCAAATTCTCCCGATGTAATCTGTAACTCAATACTCTCCTGATATTCCACTGCAGTCGAATACTCCCTTTTATATTCTACTGGTATCGGCGTGTTCTTAGGCAAAATAATGGAATTTATCGATTCTCCCGTATCAAGATCCGATACAACTACGCCAATCGCATGGCTCGTGATATCCTGAAAATTATAATTTTTATCTAATGCTGGAACATCCGCTCTGTCTACTTGTACCGGCGGACAGAAATCGTTTGATGATACTTCTGTTTTGAAAGTTCCATCTGCCATCTTCTTTGCAACATCGACTGCATGAAAAGCAGCTCCAATCGCAACTGCTTCATCTGGATGTACTTCACTGGAAGGAATTATCTCTGTTTCTTCCTCAATTATTTTACGAACCATCGGTATTCTTGTAGATCCGCCAACTAACAAAATTTTATCTATATCATCGTATGTAAGAGACGCCTCCTTTAATGTTCGGAGCATAATACTCAGTGTAGTATCTATAATGCTCTCTGTGATGTCTTCAAATGTCTCTCTGTCGATTGTAATTTCATATTCTTCTCCTTTGACATAGATACAGAGATCTGTTTCTTCTGCAAAGGATAATTCTTTTTTGGCATTCTCTGCCGCTATCATTAAACTCTGTTTTGCTTTCAGATCAGATTCAATATCGATACCATCCTTTTTTGCTTCTTTAACAACATAATCATATATTGCTTTATCAATATCATATCCGCCAAGTTTATGATTGCCATTCGTTGCAAGCACTTGCATATTACTGTCATCCATTTTTAATATGCTTACGTCAAATGTTCCGCCGCCAAAATCATAGATCATCACCGTTTGAGGTTTTGAAATATTTTTTGTGATTCCAAAAGCAATAGCTGCCGCTGTAGGTTCATTGATCATATCTAATACCGTCAATCCTGCTGCTGTCGCTGCATCTTTCGTAGCTTGTCTTTGCGGATCAGAAAAATAAGCCGGAATAGTGATCACCGCGCCTGCAATGTCTTCATTCAAAAATGCTTCCGCATCTTCCTTCAGCTTACTCAATATTAATCCTGATATTTCTTCTGCCTTAAAAGACTCTCCCTGCTTATTTGTAAACGAATATGTTTTTTCTCCCATATGACGCTTTGCAAATGCTTCATAATTCTGTGCGTCTGATATGCTCTTCATTTTAGCAGGACTTCCAACTACAGGTTTTCCTTTTCCAAATAATACAGCTGACGGTGTTGTCGTCTCTCCTTGCCGGTTTTGGATGATTTGGGGATTTCCTTTTTCGTCAATAAATGCGACAGCAGAAAATGTTGTTCCCAAATCAATTCCTACATACTTACTCATTTTGTTCCCTCCTATGTTTATTTTCCAAATAATGAGGCAAAAATTCCTTTTTTTGTCCCATTTAATTTGCGGTACTTCTTTTCACTGACAACGTGAATCGGTATCTTTTTTTGAATTTGTTCTTCTCTATCCTGTATAATTAAAAAGGTATCTCCAAATGCAAATCCGGTTATCTGACCATTTACTGCGTTTGCCACACGGACATCCATAACTCCCATCTTCAATTTTCCTTCTATTGTCACAGCTGGAACCGTTTTTGCTGAAATCTCTAACGTTAAACTTGGATATAGGATAATTTCCTCTTGATCTAGTTCAATATCCTGAATATGCGGAAGAACAAGGACTCTTGTTTTCGTGCTGACTTGCCCGCATGAAATCCGAACAAACGTAGCCCCTGCATTGACTGCATGAATATGTGCATTCTGATCTACCTCGACGATCGAGCTGTCATCACTACTCCACTCTATACAGGACACATTATCGGCATTCGGCGGACTATATCTCCATTCAAGAGTCGTTCGATCACCTTCCCCAATCACGATTTCCTGATCTTCCATCTGTAATTCAGTAACTCGATTCCGTTTTATCACTTCAAATTTCATCTGAGCACATGGATCTTTTTCCCCTTTTTGATATACATAAAGAATACTGCTTCCTGTCTTTATGCCGTCAATTCTTAACCCATTGCACCGAATGATCCCTCTTTCACTATATCCAAATTCCAGATCCCGTATCTCCACTTTGCATCCTCTTAAATCGCTTTCAAACTTGACAGGAATACTCGTTCCAGACTCAATCGTTTTATTTTTCGGTCTTATAAGGATTCGCTGCGAAACGCTTTTCAGCACTTCAATTTTTTCTCTGTATCGAGAATCTATCCTTGTTGGCAATGAATGAAGGCACTCAAAAAATATATCTGCCAACGGTCCTAAAATGAAACATTCAAAAATCGTATTCAATAATTGTCCATTGTTCGTATTATAGACAGCAATCCCTTGATCCGCTTTCAAAAAGCCATGGAATTGCCCTGCCATGAGAAGCATAAATCCATTCTGAATTATTTTTTTCTGAAGGTACAAATCTGCATTTTGCGGTCGGCATATCAGAAAATAAATATCTGCATTTGTTTTCTTTTGCAGAAAATCAGAAATCTCTATGACACTATTTTCAATTCTGCAATAGCAGTTTTCGATCTTTAATTCTTTAATCTCTTCAAAAATTTTCTGCTCGCCATCTGGAACAATAAATAAAACTTTTTTTACAATGGCATACGATTCCGATATCTGGTTTTTTAATAGTTGATTCAAGAATGCCATTCGGTCAATCAACGGTGTATTTCGCAATATTTCTCGATAGGAAAACTGTGTACATATGGGATACTGCTGTGATATTTTCTCAAGTATGCGTATTTCTTCTATCCTTGACTCAAAATGTAATGTAAAACACCCGCCATTTAACTCTTTCTCTAATTCTGGAAAAATTCGGTCGCACCAATAAAGAAAAGGTTCATTAAAAAATTTATCCAGAGGACCAAAAGCAGACGGTGCTTCTCCATTTATTAAAATTCTCATTTTTCGTATATATGGATTATTTATTATTTCAACTCTTGATATCATTGATTGTTACCTGCCTATCTTCCATCGTCATCTTTTTCTTTTTTTGCTTTTTCTTTTT
>CBCTVZ010000144.1:0-4939 GCA_965150505.1 uncultured Robinsoniella sp.
AGACGGACATATGTGTTAATAATTTATTCTTTTCCCATGGTGTCCGTTTGTGATATAATAGACAAACGGTATAGTATTCATCGTGTCGAAAATTCCCTTACTTTAGCTATGGGAGTGTCAAGATAAAAAATAAGAGAAAAGAGGTTTTTTATATGCCAATTAAAATACAGGCAGATCTTCCAGCAAGACAGATTTTGGAAAATGAAAATATTTTTGTAATGGATGAAACGCGGGCAAGCCATCAAGATATTCGTCCAATTCAGATTGTGATTTTAAATTTGATGCCTTTAAAAGAGGAGACGGAGCTTCAGCTGCTGCGTTCTCTATCGAATACACCGCTTCAAGTAGATGTCACTTTTCTGCATGTATGTTCTCATGAATCAAAAAATACATCTACGAGTCATTTGAATAAATTTTATGTTACTTTTGATGATATCAAAGATCAGGAATTTGACGGACTGATTATTACGGGAGCTCCGGTGGAACAGATGCCGTTTGAGGAAGTAGATTATTGGGAAGAGTTGACAAAGATCATGGATTGGAGCAAAAAAAATGTGACTTCCACAATGTATCTGTGCTGGGCAGCACAGGCAGGACTTTATTATCATTTTGGCATTGACAAAAAACCATTGGATAAAAAAATGTTTGGTTTATTCTGGCATAAAGTGGAAAACAGAAAATATCCATTAGTTCGCGGATTTGATGATATGTTCTTAGCGCCACATTCCAGACATACAGAATCGCCGAGAGAAGAAATTGCAGCGTGTGAAGATCTGATTATTTTAGCAGAATCTGAGGAAGCGGGAGTTTTTCTGACTATGACAAAAGATGGTCGTCAGATTTTTGTGATGGGGCATCCAGAATATGACAGAGTGACATTAGATGGTGAGTATAAGCGAGATCTGGGAAAAGGACTGGAGATTGAACAGCCGAAAAATTATTATCCTGAAAATAACGCAGATGTCCGTCCAATGCTGATGTGGAGATCACATGCAAATAATCTCTATACAAACTGGTTAAATTATTACGTATATCAGATTACACCGTATTCATTAAATAAAAAAGTGCTTTAATGTTTAGAGATACGGTATTTAAGCCATACCTAAGTATTTAATAAAAAACGAATTTGGGAGGCTCTTGAATGGAAAAAGCCGTGTTCTAAAATAGACACGGCTTTTATTTTTTATACCATATTCAGACAAAATGAAATCAAAATCGGGACAAAAAAGGAACAAATCATTCCATTAAATACGGATAATACGACAGTTTCTTCATTCGTATATTTTAAAATAATAGGAAGAGTGGTATCTTCGCTTGTTGCTCCGGCTATGGCAATGCAGGTGTATTGGTTTAGATGTATTGCCAGAAATGGAATAACAAAAAATGAAAAGATTTCTCTCATCAGATTACTCATAAATGCGATACTTCCAAGCTCTGCATCTGCTAATTTGCTGATTGTGACACCAGCCAGACTGTACCAGCCCATTCCGCTTGTGATGGCGGTGGCATATCCTGTCGGCATTTTGAGTAAAACAGAACAAATCAGACCGCCTAAAAGAGAGCCTAAAATGATTCCAAGAGGAATGATAAAAATTTTAAAATGATATTCCCGAATTTTTTTGACAATACCTTTTTGCATTCCGATGCTGATTCCGACAGAGAACATGAGGATATACAGCACAATATCGGTATTTTGGCTGATCGTAGAGATCAAAAAATTTTCAATATCGAAAAGTCCATAGGCAAGACCTAAAACAAGAGAAAGGATCATAAGAGCGACGATCATTCTTCTAGCTCCTTTCCACATGGTTCAGTCTCATCATTTTTCATAAAATGTTTTGTCAGAAAATAGACGACACCGATAGAACATCCTGCTGGAATAAGAAAGAATAAAAAGCTGGAAAAACCTAAAGAAGATAATTCTTCCAAAAAATTTTCTTTTTTGCCAAGCATGACACCCATAGAAAAAATCAAAATAAAGGTACATAAGATAGAGACGTATTCGTTACCTTTTTTGAAACGAGGGGAAACGAGAAAACGTCCGACAAGTATCCCGATACACATGACAATAAGTATACCCATAACAAACTTCTCCTTTCGTTGCTGTAAAATTTTCAAACTTTGACTATTTTATCACAATATCTTTATAAAGTCATTAGTTTTTTCAGGATTTCGACAGCGTCCGGTTTGCAGAACAAATGAAATATGAAAGAAAAGACAAAGGATTCTCAAGAAATGATAGATGGAGTTGAAAAAAAAGAGCCTTTGTGATATCATAAGCACCATATTCGGATTTTGCAGACCAAAGAAAATAGGGATACGGGATCTGGGAGAGAAAAAATAAAATAGAAAAGAGCTACAGGAGAGATGAAAAAGGAAGAATTTTTGCAGGGGATTCGTCATGGAATACCAATCTGTCTAGGGTATTTTTCCGTCTCGTTTGCGTTTGGAATGACAGCAGTGATTCAAGGACTTCCTCTTTGGGCGGCTGTTTTGATTTCATTGACAAATCTGACGAGTGCAGGGCAGTTTGCAGGGCTGAATTTAATGGTTAATGGAGGCAGTGCAATAGAGCTGATCATGACAACATTAGTTATCAATATCCGGTATTTTTTGATGTCACTCTCGATTTCTCAGAAAGTGGAAGAAAAAATGACAATGAAACAGCGCTTTGCAATTTCATTTGGAATTACGGATGAAATTTTTGCAGTAGGAATGCAGTATCCAAAAGCATTAAGTGCAACATATATGGCTGGTCTGATCTGTACACCGGTACTAGGATGGACGCTTGGAACGCTTTGCGGAGGAGCGATTACTTCTTTGATGCCAAAGAGTCTGACAAATGCACTTGGAATTGCATTATATGGAATGTTTATTGCAATCATTGTTCCTCCAGCTAAAAAGAGCATTGCAGTTTTATTTACTGTTTTAACTGCGGCCGTGATGAGTGGATTGATCTCAGTTGTTTCCGTCTTTTCTTTCTTAAAGGGAGGATGGGGCATTATTGTCATCACAATTATCGTCAGCGTTATGGCGGCATTGTTATTTCCGATTGAGGAAAAAGAGGGAGAAAAGTCATGAATACAGGAAAGATTTTATACAGTATAGCAATCATGGCAGGTACAACATATTTGATTCGTGTACTTCCGATGGCAATTTTTAGAAAAAAAATAGAAAATCCATTTATCAAATCTTTTTTAAATTATGTGCCGTATACAGTGCTTTCAGCGATGACATTTCCGGCCATTTTTGAAAGTACAGGAAGTACAGGAAGCGCTGTTATTGGATGTGCAGTAGCTGTTGGATTATCCTATTTTGGAAAAGGTCTGCTGACCGTTGCAATCGGGGCCAGTGCAGCAGTGTTTCTATCGCAGCTATTTGGTTTATAAAAAAGGGGGTGTCTATGGCACCCTCTGATTTCATTTTCGCCCGAACTATTGAGAAAATGAGAGTCGTGTGATAGACTATAAAAAATACTTAAGAGAAAAGATCTGGATAGGAGTAGGTGGAACATATGATCATTACAGTGACAATGAATCCGGCAGTGGACCGCACTGTTTGGCTGGATCATTTAGAAAAAGGCGGATTAAATCGAATTTTAAGTAAGAAGACAGATGTAGGAGGAAAAGGGATTAATGTCTCTAAGACCATCCACACATTAGGGCTGAAAAGTATTGCGACTGGTCTGATCGGAGGAAAAAGTGGCAGAATGATTGAAAGAGTGCTACAGGAACAGGGAATCCAGACAGATTTTGTCAAAATTGAGGGAAATAATCGTATCAATACAAAAGTAGCAGAGACAGATGGAAGTGTGACGGAATTAAATGAATTAGGACCGCATATTTCAGAAGAAGAGTTAAATGACTTACTGCAAAAATTAGATCAGTATGCCAATGAAGATACGATGTTCGTCTTTTCTGGAAGTGTGCCAGATGGTGTGCCGGAAGAATTTTATGAACTGGCGATTAAAATGGTACATCAAAAAGGAGCAAAGGTATTTTTAGATGCAGACAGAATGCTTCTAAAGAGAGGACTGAAAGCAAAACCAGATTTTTTAAAGGTGAATCAGCAGGAACTGGAGACTTTATTCGGCACAAAAGTATCCGATGTAAAAGAAGCGGCAATTCTTGGAATGCGTCTTTTAGATGAAGGCGTTGGTTTTGCAGTGTTGTCTCTGGGATCAGAGGGCGCTGTATTTATCAGTCAAAATTTTTGCGTCAGATGTCCGGGATTAAAAGTTCCGATTGTCTCAACAGTAGGCGCTGGTGATGGCATGGTAGGGGCATTAGCCAGCAGCTGGGAGGAAGGAATCAGTTTTGAAGCGGGGATTCGCCTCGCAATGGCTGTCTCTGCGGCGGCCGTGACAACACAGGGGACAAGACCGGCAGACCAGATGATGGTAATGAAATTGTATCAAAAAGTAAAATTTGAACAAATACAGTAAAAAGGAGAAAACGATGAGACTGATTTTTATTCGTCACGGTGATCCGGACTATGAAAAAGATTCTCTGACAGAAAAAGGATGGAAAGAAGCAGAACTTTTAGCAAAACGTGTGGCCTCATGGGATATTTCTGATATTTATTGCTCGCCGCTTGGAAGAGCAAAAGCAACGGCATCTTGTTTTTTAGAAAAATCAGGAAGAGAAGCGGTAGTCTGCGACTGGCTGGAAGAATTTCCTGTCAAAATTTTTAGAGAAGATCTTGGCAGAATGAAAGTTCCGTGGGATATGAAGCCTTCTTATTGGACGAAAGAAGCAGTATATTATGACAAAGACAGATGGACGGAAGCGTCCTTGATGAAGACTGCGCCTGTTAAAGAAGCATATGATGATATTTGTAATGGAATAGACCAACTTTTATCTGGATATGGATATGACAGACAGGGAGGATATTATGTGCGGAGCAATCCAGATGAGGACGATCAAGAAAAGAATATCGT
>CBCTVZ010000145.1:0-4897 GCA_965150505.1 uncultured Robinsoniella sp.
TTCATACTTAAATGTGCCATCTTCATTTTTCAGAACGTTCCAGTTGCTTGGAACTTCAATATCGTCCCATGCGCTGTCATCAAAATCTGTTCCCTGAAAATCGGTTGGTTTCTCTTCTAATTTAGAGAAATTAAATTTCCATGTTCCATTTAACAGCTTATAATACTGGCTGTTTGTTTTATCCATGGTTTTTGCTTCTTCTAAGGAAGCATACGGATAAAAACTTGCTCTTGCGCGTTCTCTGTTTACTTCTGAAATTTCTGGATGCCCGTCCCATTCATTTCCAGTAATTTCAGCTGGCGCTTCTGCTGCAAATGCTCCCAATGCCGGAGAGCTGATTGCCATAGCCGCTGTAATAATTGATACGCCTGCAACTAATTTTTTCTTGTTCATCAAAAAACCTCCCTTGTCTTACTATTAGTTGTTTATTTTGTTTACATCACCAAGTATATTTTAATATAAAATTGTTTTATTTGCACTATTATTTTTTTATTCCATTTGCATTTTACACTATTTTTCTTATATTTTTTCACTTTTTTTGTATTTTTTCACTATCCTCCCTATTTTTCTAATAAATTTTTTCTTAATTTCTTCAAGATTTTCTGTTCCATTCTCGAAATCTGTACCTGCGTTTTTCCGAGCTTTTCTGCCACTTTTATCTGAGTCTGCTCTTCAAAATAGCGAAGTCTTATGATTTCATACTCCTCTTTTTCTAAAGTTTTCAACAGTTCTTCCAACAAAATTTTATTTAGTATTTTTTCATTTTCATTCTCTTTTTCTTCCAATTTATCCATCAGACAGATTGCTGTTCCATCTCCTTGGTAAATAGTCTTTGACAGAGATTCAATCTCTGTTGATGCTTCTAAAGCCATCACAATTTCTTCTCTGTCAACCTGCATTTTCTCTGAAAGCTCCTCAATCGTTGGCTCTCTTTTTAATTTTTTCTCAAGTACTTCCTTTGTCTGATACGCTTTATAAGAAATTTCTTTTAAAGATCGACTGACTTTGATCATCCCGTCATCTCTCAAAAATCGTTTTAATTCACCTGTAATCATTGGAACGGCATATGTGGAAAATTTGACTTCAAAGGAAGGGTCAAACTTATCAATCGCTTTCATCAATCCAATACTTCCAATCTGACAGAGATCTTCCATCTCATGACCTCGCCCCAAAAAACGTTTTCCTATCATGAAAACAAGTCCCATATTTTCTTCTACTAACTGTTCCCTTGCATTTTTATCCCCTTTGTGCGCCTGCTGAATCAAAGCAAGGGTATGTTCCATGCAATCGTCCTTTCACTCTTCAAACTGATGCGGTACACGGTTAATTCTTTTTTTCATTACAACCTTTGTACCTTTTCCAACTTCTGACTCCACATATACATCATCCATAAAAGCTTCCATAAAAGCAAATCCCATCCCTGCGCGCTCCGATTCTTTTTTCGTAGTATAAAGCGGCTCCATTGCTTTTTCAACATCAGGTATTCCGCATCCGTGATCGATGACGGCAACAGTCATCTCACGATCCTTAATCTGACATTCGATATAAATTTTTTTTACTTTTCCTTCATATCCATGAATAATGGCATTTGTAACTGCCTCCGACAATGCAGTTTTGACATCAGCCACTTCTTCTAACGTTGGATTCAACTGAGATAAAAAAGCCGCCACTGCTACTCTCGCAAATCCTTCATTGCACGATCTGCTGTCAAATTCCATTTTCATTTCGTTTGTGTCCTTCATAAAAGATTCCCCCTTATTATAATTCAGACTGCTTTGGCAGTCCTTCATAAATATCCATTACTTTATAGACACCGGAAAGTGTCAAAATTCTGCGTATTCGCTGATTCGCACGGATTGCAATTACCTTTCCTCCCATAAAGCGAATCATCTTATATCGTCCCATAATCATGCCAATCCCCGAACTGTCCATAAAATTTGTTTTTCCAAAATCAAATACAATACTTCTGATATTTTTGCTCTGAATAATTTTATCCGCGCCTGTCTTTAACTTCTCTGCATTATGATGATCCAGTTCGCATGGCATAATGATCGTTAAATTTCTTCCTGTCACTTTAAAACAATCTTCCATTTTGAATCCCCTTTCTGATTCTCCCCGATCTTTTTATATTTCAAAAATAAGAAAAGGACTGCCGCAGCATTTGCTGCATAGCAGTCCTCACTCTTCTGAGGTGTTTCATTCGTATCCAATGATATTTCCATATTCATCATATTGTACCGTATTTGGATCTGTTATCATAGGGTCTGTTGTTACAGGATCTGTTGTTACAGGATCTGTCTCTTCTAATGGCTCTGTTTCATTTGTCGTCACATTAATATCCGCATTGCTCATATCGCCGCTTATAAACTGTTCCAGTTCCGCCGCGCGATCTGGGAATTTTTTAATGGCATTTTGGAATGTTTTGTTCGCATTTGCCGTATCGCCTTTATAGTAATATGCCATTCCAAGCAGATAATAGCCGTCATACTGGTCTGGATCTGCTTTTACAGCCTTTGTCAATTCTTCAATCGCCTTATCATATTCCTGTGTCATAATATAATTGCCGCCATTTAAATAATACTGCTGAAACAGAACGGTTTTTACCTGCTGATTAATGTGCGTATACAGTGATTTTGCTCCCTCTTCTAACTGCTCCTGATCTACCTTTTCCAATGCGGTCGCCGCCTGCGTCTGATCCCCCTGAATCAGGTAATCCGCCGCCTGCACAAGCGATTCATACCCCTGCGCTTTTTTATCTGCCGCCTCTTTCGCTTTGTTGACCTGATCCACCTGTTCCTGATACTGCTTTACTTCATCTTGCAGACTTTGCACTTTCGACGCTTCCCCTGCAAGTTTTGTATTCGCATCCGTCACCTGCTGATTCACTTGATCGTGAACTCTCTGCGTATTTGCCGGAATTGCCAAAAACCAAATGAGAGCAGCTCCCACTAGAATTCCCAAAAAAATATTAAAAAAAGTCGCAGCAGCCGAGCTATCCCGAAATGTGGTCGGCTGAATCAACACTTCATTTCCGCTTTTATATGTCAATGTTCCTGACATATGACTGTCTGAATCCTTCTCATATCTTTTTTTATGTTTTACATCCAGACTCGTCGAAATTCCTGTTGCCAACTCTACCTCTCTTATATAGCGAAGAGTTGTCGTGTTAGTAGCATCAATTCTGATTGCTTTTTTCAGCAATTTGCGTGCTCTTTCATATTCTCTGCGTTTTAAATAGAGTAATGCTAAAAGCTGGTATCCTTTAATTAACTTTGGATTCTGCGTCAGGACTTTTTTCAGCTGAATAATCGCCATATCTTCATTATCTTCTCGACAATAAATCAAAGACTGATTATATTTTCTGATTGTCAGATTAATCGTGTCTAATCGGTTCTTATTTGCCTGAAGTTTTTCAATATATTCATTTGCTGGGTTATTTACAGGACAAAAATTTTTACTGATCACCCATTCGCTTAAAGCTGCCACAACCTCTCCGCTTTCAAAGTAGACAAGGCCTAACAGATTTCTAGCATCTATATTTTCTTTATTGAATTTCAAGCTTCGCTTCAGACACGCCACTGCGCCGGACAAATCTCTGACCGTCGCCTTTTCTAGTCCCTCATTATACAGGAGATTAGAAATTCGTACAATTCTCTTAAGAACCGTAATATCTGCACCGCATCCGGTACAATAATCTATTCCCGACAATGGTGTTCCGCAATAAATACAACGCATATGTTCTCCTTACTGTTTTTTCTTGTTTTCTTCCTGCAACATTTCCTTTAAAATATCTGTGATATCCGTCAAATCTCTGCTGTAAATCGCATCTTCTGCCTCATTTACATCGAGACTAGGATGAAATTTTTTTAATTCTTCTTCGTAATTAATCATCTATCTTTGACACCTCATTTCTCATCTGTTTTTCACTGTTTTCTCTTTTCCAAAAGTTCTTTGATTTCTCCTATAAGATAAAGAGAGCCTGCGCAAAACAGAATACCGTCTTCTTTCTCTTTCATTGCTTCCTCAAATGCTTCTGCAATCTCAGATACTGCTGTCACTTTTGCATCGGTATATTTTTCAAAAATACTTTTCAGCTCTTCTGCCGGTACAATGCGATCATTGTGAATCTCTGTAACAACAACGGATGATAAATGAACGCCTTCACAGATCTCTCGAATCATTTTTTCATAATTTTTCTCAACAACTGCTGAGAACAGCATGGTAATCTTTCTGCCTTTTTCCAGTTCTTTCACTGTCTTGACAAATTCCTGTATTCCAGCAGCATTATGGCCTCCATCCAGAATCACTCCAGGAAGAACTGTCTCCATTCTTCCCTGCCATTTCGTCTCTTTAATCGCCTCTGTGATGGTTTCTTTTTCTACTTGAAGATGTAATGCTTCATTGATCACGCAAAAAGCATTCACAGCAACCGCGCTGTTCATAACCTGATACGATGCCGCATATGGAACATGGATTTCCCATTCCTTGCAAAGCTCATTTGAAAGACGATATAAAATACTCTCGTCTGTTCTCTCTAAAATTTTGCACATTCCAGATTCTACTGGATATGCCTTTGCCTCCATCTCCTTTGCTTTTTCTAGAATTACTTTTTCTGCTTTCTTATCATTCGCATCATAGATGACTGGTACTCCTTTTTTTAAGATTCCAGCCTTTTCCCAAGCAATTTTTTCTACGGTATCTCCCAAAATCTCTGTATGATCTAAACTGATCGAGGTCAAAACGGTCGCAATAGGATGTTCGATGACATTTGTAGCATCCAATCTGCCGCCAAGTCCTGTCTCTAAAACGACATACTCTACGTTTTCTTTTTCAAAAGCTGTCATGCACAGGGCAAATAAAATTTCAAAATAAGTAGGATGATAAAATCCATCTTTTA
>CBCTVZ010000146.1:0-4852 GCA_965150505.1 uncultured Robinsoniella sp.
AAGGCTATCATCCCACGATTAAAATCGTGGGCTTTCCCGCCTATGTTTGTTGTAATAGGCAAAGAGCGAAAAGCTTTTGCAATACCTTAATGAATGCTTTTATTATATCATAAACGACATCCGTTTAAAATTGTGAAAACGTAAGATTTGATTTATCTTACATTTCTGCAAGGTTTTTTTAACACATTGTGTTTTACATAAGAATCGTTATAATAGAGAAAAAGGGAATATCTTATTAGAATAGAAGAAAGGGGAGAACTTTTATGAAAGGGATAACTATTTTAATTGTGGAGGATGATGAAACTTTAGCGAATGAAATAAAAGATTTTTTAAGGAGATACGGGTATATTCCAGCTCTGATTTCTGATTTTTCAGATATCTTAAAAGAATGTATGAACAAGAATCCAGATTTGGTGTTGATGGATATTAATCTTCCATTTTATGACGGATTTTATTGGTGCTCTCAGATCAGAGAATTTTCGCAGATACCAATTATCTATATAAGCAGCCGAAATTCTGACAGCGATAAGATTATGGCGATTGCGCAGGGCGGCGATGATTTTGTGGAAAAACCATTTAATTTGTCTATTTTAAAGGCAAAAATTGAGGCAATTATAAGAAGAACGTATCAGTACAAAGTAAATCAGAAACAATATATACGAGATCATATTTACTATGATTCTTCCAATGCTTGTATTTATTATAAAAATCAAAAAATTGAGCTGACAAAGTCTGAGAATATCATCATAAAAGAATTGATGGAACATAAAAATAACGTTGTATCGCGAAATGCGTTGATGGATGAATTGTGGAGTACGGATGAATTTGTATCAGACAATACATTGACTGTTTTGATTTCAAGATTAAGAGCGAAACTGAAAGAATTTACAGGAGAAGAATTGGTCGCTACGAAGAAAGGACAGGGGTATTATATAGAATGAGATATATAAAAAAATATTTTAAATTTCTTCTATGTCTAACGATAATATTTTTGGCGTTCAATCTTTATTTTATTTTTTTACTTTCCAATATTGATATTGAATTTTTAATTTATTTAGATATCTTGCTTGGCGTATGTATCGCTTTTTTTCTATTTTTAGATGCTCATGCTTTTTATCGCAGAGAAAGAGAGATCGAAACATACTTAAATATGGATGATTTTATCGCAATGGAGATCGATGATCTGGAAGATGAAAAGATTATACAACATGATTTTCAAATTTTTGAAGAAAAATTGAACGATCAGATCCGAATCAATCAGGATCTCCAAGATTTCATTACAAAATGGTGTCATGAAGTGAAGATTCCTCTTTCTGCCGCTATGTTAATGGATGAAAAGATAGAGGATTCTCTTTTGAAAGTACAACTGAAAGAACAGTTGGAAAAAATAAAACAATATTTGAACTCTGCTCTTGTGAGTTGCAAGGTACAAGGAGCGTTTGATGATATACAAGTCCATAAAATAAAATTGGCACAGTGTGTGAATGCTTCGATCAAAAATAATCGCTATTTTTTGATGAATGAAAAGGTAGATTTGCAGATACAAGTACAGGAGGAAGAAATCTATACAGATCAGACTTGGCTTGTCTATATTTTAGATCAGCTTCTTGCCAATGCCATAAAATATTCCAAAGAAAGGACAAAAATTCAGATTTTCAGCAAGCAAAAAGGCAATACGGTAGAGCTGTATGTAAAAGATTATGGAGAAGGCATCAAAGATTATGATTTGCCGAGGATTTTTGAGAGAGGATACGTTGGAAGCAACCACCACAATGGGAAATATAAATCAACGGGGATGGGACTGTATATGGTGGAATTAATGATCAAAAAATTAGGACATACCATCACCGTTGAAAGCAAAGATCAGGAATATACTTGTTTTTGCATCACATTTTATAATATCGCACACCATTTTAATCTCTGATGTTGCAGGAATGTAACGTTAGAGATTCTTTTTGTAATAGGAATGCGAGGATTTTTTTAAAAACATGATCTATAATGGCAGATAGAAGGAGGAAGTCATATGGATGGAAACACAGTTTTAGAAATAAAAAATCTTGTGAAAGACTATGGAACAAAAGGATTTAAGACAAATGTTTTAAAAGGGTTAAACTTAAAAGTCAATAAAAATGATTTTATTGCAATTATGGGACCGAGCGGTTCAGGAAAAACGACATTGCTCAATATTTTATCTACGATTGATAAGCCGACTCAAGGATCTATTATTCTGGACGGAAAAGATCTCACAAAATTAAAAAATAAAGAGTTATCCAACATTCGTAAAGATAAGATCGGATTCATTTTTCAGGATTATAATTTGCTGGACACGATGACATTGCAAGACAATATTGCACTGCCGCTCTCATTGAATGGAGTATCCAGCAAAAGATGTATTGAAAAGACAAATCAGCTAGCAATGATGTTTGGATTAAAAGAACATTTGCAAAAGTATCCATACCAACTGTCAGGGGGACAAAAACAAAGAGGCGCTACATGCCGCGCCTTGATTACAAACCCAGAAATCATCTTTGCGGATGAACCGACAGGGGCTTTGGATTCAAAATCGAGCCATGATTTATTGGAATGTCTAAAACTTGTAAACGAGAATGGGCAGGCGACGATTTTAATGGTAACACATGATGCTTTCAGCGCTTCTTATGCAAAAGAGGTTTATATTTTAAGCGATGGCGCAATCAAATGTAAGTTAGCAAAAGGACAGAGCCGAAAAGAATTTTATGATCGCATTATTGATATGCAGGCATCAATGGGGAGTGATTTTTCATGAGTATGGTAAAATTAGCGATTCAAAATTTTAAATCGAGTTTTAAAAGTTATTTATCTTTAATTATCTCCCTTTCTTTTACAACCGTTATTTTATCGAATTTTATCAATCTTGTTTCTTCAGGAATCTTAGATCAGTTGGGGGAAAGTCAGGCTAAAAATATCGAAGCTGCATTGCAAGTCTTATCTTTTGTCATCGCCTGCTTTATGTTGTTTTTTGTATGGTATGCGACGAATGTTTTTTTGACAAAAAGGAAAAAAGAAATCGGAACGTATGTCTTTATGGGGTTGTCGAATCAAAAGATTGGAAAATTATATATGATAGAGACGACTTTGATTGGCGCAGTTTCTTTGTTTTTTGGCATTGGATTTGGAATTTTAACTTCCCAGTTGTTTACTATGATCTTAATGAAACTATCTGATATTGCGATTGAGATTCATTTTCAGTTTACATTAAATTCGATTGGTATTACGTGTCTGATTTTTATTGCGATCTATCTTATTTTTGTGATCAAAGGATATATTAATATTGTAAGAAGCAGCGTACTGGAAATGGTATCTGCAAACAGACAGAATGAATATGTAAAACAGAAAAACGGTGTTCTGCTGATCAAAGCAGTTTTAGGAATCCTTTTTTTAGGAGCTGGTTTTTATCTTGCTACGAAAGAGGCCGGTATGGCGGTGATGGGAAATATCCTGATTGCGACGGTCATGGTTATCGTAGGGATTTACCTGCTGTTTGGGGGATTTATTCCGTTTGTACTGCAGACATTGGCGAAAAATAAAAACTTTCTTTATAAGAAAGAACGAAATTTATGGGTCAATAATATGATCTTCCGTATGAAAAAGAATTATAGAACGTATGCGATGGTCTGTGTGTTGATGCTTTGTTCGGTGACCGCTTTAGGGTTTGGATTTGCGATGAAAAACCGCAGCGACAATATGAATCATTTTGAAAACACTTATACGTATCAAATTTCAGGGGATGGTATCGTGATGAATTTACTTCTTTGATACAAAAAGAAAATGAAATAGAATATTCTTCAGAAATTGAAGTCTGTGCGATTCCAAATGAATTTACAGATAACAAATATGAAAATACACCATATGCGGTACTACCTTATTCGCAGATCAAACAGATTGCGGAAGATACGGGATTAGAGTTTGATCTTCCAGAGCCAAAAGAGAATGAATTTATTGAACTGGGACACATCTATCTGATGTCCTTGGTAGATTATAGCGTTGGCGATACGAAAGAAATCAATCAAAACGTTTATACATCGATTGGTCATTCAACCGTTCCATATTTGGGATATTTTCAGGAAAGTATGGAATTTATGATTGTAAATGACGAGGTATATCAGGACATATTGCAAATTGGACAAACTATGTATTTTTATAATTATAAACTGGTAAATCCTGAAAATTTTGAAGCGTCAGTCGCAGATCTTCAATCGAGTCCGCATTGCGGCGGATTAGTAAAAATTGATCCGGAAAGAAATGAAAATTCATGGGTTAATATTTTATATAGCGTATCCTTTTTTATCTTTATGGTTTTTGTGCTGGCAAGCGGCAGTATTCTATTTATGAAAATATACAACGATACATTTGAGGAAAAAGAACGGTACCGTGTATTATCAAAAATTGGCGTTAATAAAAAAGTGTTAAACAAGGCGATTGCGAATGAATTAAAGATTGCTTATATGATCCCATTGCTGGTCATGACGATTTCCTCTTTCTTCTCTATAAAAGCGATTGCAAATTTAATGCAGGGACAGTCGCTTCTTTCCATCAATCTTTTGAGTGTAGCAATTATCTATGGTTTCTTTTTGATTTGTTACTTTTTCTCTAAAATGATCTACAAAAAAAATATTGAATGACCGTGTACAAGGAGCAGTTTGCTCCTTGTATTTTTTACTTTTTAAGATGAAATAAAAGGATGTCGGGCTAAAAGGATACGATGTTTTTGTATCTTTTTTGCTAAGTATGCAATTATTGCAAAAAATGGAACAGCTAAAAGGGGGATGTGAAAAAACTCGATTGAGTTTTTTCACATCCCTCTTTTTGCTTT
>CBCTVZ010000147.1:0-4813 GCA_965150505.1 uncultured Robinsoniella sp.
CATTTGCTGCTGTTCTGTTTTTATTATCTGTCAGAGCTTCCACGATAATTGCAATACCATTTGGTCCATATCCTTCATATGTTACATACTCATAGTTAACAGCATTTGCATCTCCTGCTGCTTTTTTAATTCCACGGTCAATGGTATCATTTGGCATATTATTTGCTTTTGCCTTTGCAATTACATCGCGCAATTTGCTGTTGTTTGCCGGATCTGGTCCGCCTTCTTTTACCGCTACTGCAATTTCACGACCGATAATTGTAAAGATTTTTCCTTTTGCTGCATCGTTTTTTTCTTTCTTATGCTTAATATTTGCAAATTTTGAATGTCCTGACATTTCCTCTACTCCTTTTCTGTCTCTTCTTTTCCTGCCTTATCTTCCTGCGGCAGTTTTGTGACTTTCACTTTGTCGATAATTTTATTGGCAACGCTTAAAATTTGGAAAGAATAGCCTTTTGCCTGAATTTCTGAATGTTCATCTTCTTCTGGTACTTTATCGAGACGATAAACTAAAAAACCATTTAATGTCTCATATTCTTCATCATGAAGATTAATATTCAGCACCTCTTCCACATCTTCAAGCGGAGTCAAACCTTTCATAAGATATGTGTTATCTCCAATTTTTTCAATAAATGCTTCATCTTCATCGTATTCATCCTGAATATTTCCTACAATTTCTTCCAGAATGTCTTCCAACGCTACCAAACCAGCTGTCTGACCATATTCATCTAAGACAATAACCATCTGAAGTTTCTTCATCTGCATATTTTTAAACAAAACATTGATATTTCTTGTCTCTGGTATAAAAACAGCTGGACGGATTAAATTAGGAATATCTTTTAAAAGCCAATTTCCATATTGATTCAGCATCTGTGCTTTCATTGCATCTTTTAAATGCAAAATTCCAATAATATTGTCAATATTTTCCAGATAGACAGGAAAACGTGAATTACTGCTCTTAAGCATAAACGTCAAATTTTCGTTCAAGCTCTGTGATCCATCAAGTGCAATAATATTTTTTCGATGTGTCATAATGTCCTGTGCTTCTTTATCGCCAAACTCAACAATATTTTGAATCATCTCTGCTTCACTTGCTAACAATACACCTTGTTCATGCCCTTCATTGACCATTGAAATAATCTCTTCACCGGTGACATCATCTTGTATTTTATACGGATCGATCCCAAACATTTTAACGGTCAGATTTGAAAATCTTCCAATCAGATATGTAAGCGGTCTCATAAGCAGAATACTCTTTTTTATCACACCACAATATCGCATTACCCATTTCTGAGGTCTATGTACACCAAAAATCCGCGGCACGGCAAAACCAAGCGATATCATGATAAACAGGGATAAGATCATATTGATAATTCTGCTTCCCCAATATAAAATTGTCACTCCAAACGCGCTTCCCAATCCTGCGCTTTGCAGTATCTTATCAAATTCTACGCCGCCCCATCTGATCAGAACTGCTCCTAAAAGTACATAAGATACCCCGTGAACAGACTGCATTGTTTGCAGTAAAACGGTTGGATCTGTTTTCCATGCTAACAGCTGTTTTGCTTTTTTGTCGCCTTCTTCTGTTTTTTCCTCAAGCCAGTTTTCATTTATTTCCTGCAATGCTGCTTCAAAACCATGGTGTATGGCGTTTATCACTACTAAGATACACAACAGCACCGCTCCCACTACGGGATTATCACTACCATCCATTTCTCTAGCTCCTTTTATCAGCCAAATTCATAACAATAGCAAATATACCATTTTCCTTTTCATTAGTCAAGATTCTCTGTCATACACCTTGCTGAAAGAAAATATGATTTTCGCTTATTTTGTATTTCAACCGCAGATTATGTAGTCAACTCCAGACTGATCTCCAAAGCTTTGTCTACCTGCTGCAACAACTCTTTATCAAGATGACATACTCTATCTTTTAACCTCTTTTTATCAATCGTGCGCAACTGCTCTAATAAAATGACAGAGTCTTTTACGATATCACATCTGCTGCATTCAATTTCTACATGCGTCGGCAATTTTGCTTTATTCATACGTGATGTAATTGCTGCACAGATCACAGTAGGACTATGACGATTCCCGATATCATTTTGTATAATCAATACCGGTCGGATTCCTCCTTGTTCTGATCCTACTACAGGTCTTAGATCTGCATAAAAAATATCCCCTCTTTTAATAATCACACATTTCACACTCCGATTTTTATTCTTCTTTTTCTCTATTGTTTCCAACTTTTTTATCGTTATGCGTCTTGTGTGTTTTTTCTTTTATTTTCCCATCAAAATTCTAGGAACTCGCTTTCCTATATCGCAGACAAATTCGTACGAAAACCGTCCAGACAGCTCTCCTAGCATTTCTACTGAAAGTCCCTCTCCTATCAAAGTAACTTCATCTAGCTCTCTTGCCTCAGGAATATCTGAGACATCTACCATAAATTGATCCATACATATTCTTCCCAAAATTGGCGCTTTTTTTCCATGAATCAAAACCCAGCCTTTATTTGAAAGACTTCTCGGATACCCATCTCCATATCCTACCGGAATCGTCGCAATTCTCATCTTTTTCGGTGTCACAAACGTTCCGCCATAGCTGACAGGTGTTCCCTCCTCTACCGTTTTGATATATACGATACAGCTTTTTAGTTCCATCACCGGACGTAATTTTACCTGATCTCTTCTCACTTCCATAGAAGGATATATTCCATAAATTGTAATTCCTGCACGCACGGCATCTAAATTCATCTGTGGCAATTCTACAATTCCAGCGCTGTTAGAGCAATGTTTCATCGGAATCATAATACCAGATTCTTCCAGTTTCTCAACGAATTTTTTATATCTCTCAAACTGATTTAAAACACTCGTCTTATCCGTTTCATCTGCTCTTGCAAAATGAGTGAAAATACCTTCTATTTCAATTTCTTTCAATCCTGCAATTTTTTGAATCTGTGCAATGCTCTCTTCTGTATCTAAGTATCCTATTCTTGTCATTCCTGTATCAAGAGCAATATGAATCTTTATATTTTCCTGAAGTTCTCTTGCTGCCTGTGCAAGCTTTTTGGCTGTCTCATACTGAAAAACAGCCGGACGAATCTGCTGTCTTACCATTTCTTTATAGTCTTCTTCAAATGTATATCCCAAAATTAAAATTGGTTTTTTTATACCTTCTTTTCGCAGTGTGAATGCTTCCTCTGCCGTCGCAACTGCAAACCCCCAAACGTATTCGTATGGCTCTGCCAGTCTGGCAATCGGCACAGCTCCATGCCCATATCCATCTGTCTTGATAACGGCAATCATCTTGACTCCTGGCTTTAAGTTTCGTTTCATCTGTTTAAAATTTTCTTCCACTGCATCCAAGTGAATGGCTGCATACACTCTGCTATTCGGTCTCATTGTTCTCTCCTGTACTCCTCCATTTTTTGGACTTTTCCTATATGATTTAATATGTCAGTAGCTGTCATGGCACATGCTCCAATCTCTTTTTTGGCCTCATCTCCTGCAAGTCCATGCAGATAAACTCCCAGTTTTGCCGCCTCAAACGGCTTCATCTTCTGAGCTAGAAGTCCCGTAATCATTCCTGTCAAAACGTCTCCAGAACCTCCTGCTGCCATTCCATGATTTCCGCTTTGATTTATGTATACTTCGTTTCCATCTGTGACGATTGTTCGTGTATCTTTCAGCACACAGATCACATGGTATTCTCTTGCAAATGCTTTTGCTGTTTCAAGCAGATCTTCCACAATTTCCTGTTTTGGTTTTTTTATCAATCTGCTCATTTCTCCGATATGAGGAGTCACGATCACCGGACCTTTTTTCTCATATAAAATTTCCATATGATCTGCGAGCAAGTTTAATCCATCTGCATCAATCACAAGCGGACGATACATATTTTTTATCATTTCATATAATATACTTCTCTTTTGTTCGGATATTCCAAATCCAGGACCGATTGCTGCTGCATCTGCCCATTCCAATTTTTTAGCCACTTTTTTCTGATCTACTTTTTCCCAGTCTTGTGTCGCTAAAATTGCCTCCGGCAGAATTTGCTGCAAAATATTTCTATTGCATGGTTCTGTAAAAATCTGTACCAATCCTGTTCCCACACGGTATGCCGCCATTCCCGAAAAATATGCCGCCCCACTCATATTTTTGCTGCCTGCAATTAATAATGCTCTACCATACGTTCCTTTGTTGGAATAAGGATATCGTTCCGGCAAACGCGCGAGATCACTCTTATCATAGGTATAGCAGCAAGGCAGTTGTCTCGTCGTTGCCTCTGGCAGAATTCCAATTTCTTTTCTTATTATCTTGCCGGAATATTCTGCTCCCGGATACAACACATGGCCAATCTTTTCATATGCAAAAGTCACTGTCATATCCGCTTTTACGGCAATTCCCATCACTTTTCCATTATCAGCACAAATTCCTGAAGCAATATCAATCGATAATACTTTTGCTGGATGTGCATTGATCTGACGGATTAATTCTTTATAATTTCCTTCTATCGTCCGTGACAGTCCTATTCCAAAAACAGAGTCTACAATAGTAGTATATTCATCCTCTTTCCAGTTTCTGCAAATTGGTATCTGATATTTTTCACAAATTTTTTTCTGAAGAGCAGTTTCTGGCGTACAGGAGTTCTCATTTCCTGCAAACAAAATCGTTACTTCTTTCTTTTTTAAATGCAGCAATCTTGCAATGGCAAATCCATCTCCCCCGTTATTTCCAGAACCACAGACAACCAGTACTTTATTCAACGAAAAATACTGTTCCAGCACTTCCGTTGCCGCCAATGCCGCACG
>CBCTVZ010000148.1:0-4777 GCA_965150505.1 uncultured Robinsoniella sp.
AAAAATCCTCTTTTTGTCACATGATTTTCATTTAATACCGTAATCTTCACTCTAATTTCCTCTTTCTTTTTCCTCTCTTTTATACGAGATAACGGAATGGCTGTATAATCCAAGATCCCACTTTATACAAAACTTTTCCGCCTGTACTCAAATGTTTTTCTTCTACTTCTTCATTGGCTTCGTAAGCGCCGTCTTCCTTGCGAAGCAAAGATTCCGCCTCGATCTTTTCTACCTCTGCACGGAGCAGTTTCTGAAATTCTTTGCCGTTGATGACAAGCATCGTTTCCGTGTCAATATATGTACTTCTCATATCAAAATTATAAGATCCGATTGCTGACAACTGATCATCAATCAAAATCGACTTTCCATGGCAGGAATGCTCCCCATGATATTCGTATACTGGCATTCCCGTACCTACTACTTTTTTCCAATTTTTCGTATAGTCACATGATGCAACCACATTATCGCCGACTGCGGTGGAGTTAATCAGCATCTTTGTATCTGGAACATTCTTTGCAATCTCCTCAATTCCGTTATACATATCCTTAGAGAAGACAGCGTACGGAGTCTGAATGACCACACGCTCTTTTGCCTGTTTCATCAATTCTGACAAAGTATACCAGACATCTGGACTTTTTTTCATACTATGAGTAGGATTTGTGACAAGCACAGCATTTTCAATTTCTACGGTTCTTCCTTGCCAATCTTCTGAGACTGGGAATTTCTCATTTTCTTTCATCTCTTTATAATGTTGTCTTAAACTTTCCAGCTCTTCCTCTATCTTTTTCCCTTTCTGTTTATCAAATACCGTCTTACTGTGTGAACTGTTCCAGTTGTCTTTAAAATAAGCTTTTACCTGTGCGACAGCTCCTACCCCTTTTTCGTCTTTTTCCCCTTGCCAGATCAGCACTTCTCTATCATATCCTACACTGTTTGGCGTGTAACTTCCAACAAAATAGTCAAACGTATTACGTCCTCCCAGCAGTACCATCTGATCATCCACAACTAAATATTTATCGTGCATTCTTCCGTTGATTTTCCATGGCATCAATAAGTTTGGGGTATTATAATAGCGGATTTCTAAATTTTCATGAGAACCTGCCGCCTCAAAAATTGTCTGACCTGTCATATGAATCAAACCATACATTCCATCCACATACACTTTTACCTGAACACCTCTGTCCGCTGCTGCGATAAGAGCAGCAAAGATATCTGTCGTACTTTTTCCTGTGCGGATATCAAACGTAGACAAAATAATTTCGTGTTTTGCCTCCTCGATCATACTTAAGCGAGTTATCAGAGCATCCTCATTTTCTTCCACTAATGCAGCGCGTTCTTTTAAATTAGAAGGCTCATAAAATTCTGAAATCTCATGGGTCAGATTTCCTGTCTGATTTTTTGTAACAGCAAAAGGTAAAATTGCACCTAACACTACATAAATTAAAAAACATCCTAAACAGATCAATATGATTTTTAAAATTCCTTTCATGTTTCTTCTCCTTCTTTTTCTTTTGTTTTTTTTATTGTATCATATCGCAACCTTAAAAACATACGTCCTATCTAAAAGTTTTTTAAAATATTATTAAATTTTTGTGATTCATCGCTGCAAAACAGCGACCATATTTTACGCCACATCTTTTTTTAATTTCAACAATTCCAATAAAAAATTGACGGGAGCTTCCCTTTCGGAAAACTCCCGCCAAAAAATTAAAAGGATTGGATAATGTCTTTATCAATAGCTCGCAGAATTTCACATGCCAGTTTAATTCCGCTCTCATAATCTGCATATGCAGAAATTCCATAATGTGTATGTGCATAGCGAACTGGTATTCCAATAACAATCGTTGGAACGCCTTCGCCTGTCAGATGAATGTTTGCACCATTTGTGCTTCCGCCGCTTCTGACTGCTTCCTGTACCATAATTCCCTTTTCTTCTGCCATAGAAAGGGCATATCTCTGGAAACGAGGATTGGTAATCATTCTAGCATCCACATGACGCAACATCGGACCTTTTTTGATTGCAGTCTGTACCATGTAAGGTTCTACACAAGTATCATCTGCTGGGCATCCTTCAAATACAATCGCAAGATCTGGCTGAACGACACGAGAAGTAATCACAGAACCTCTTGTTCCTACTTCTTCCTGAACACAGCAAGCTCCTACAATGTCTACATTCAGTTCTTCTCCGCGAAGCTCTTTCAATGTTTCTAAAACAGACGCACATCCAAGACGGCAGTCAAAACTTTTTCCTACCATCAGATCATGTTTCTCATCGTAACGGAATGTAACATCTGGAACGATTGGCTCTCCAATACGAATATGGAAGTTTTCAATCGCATCTTCTTTTGATACCGCTCCAACGTCAACGGACATACTTGAGAAGTCTAAAGGCGCTTTTCTCTCTGCCTCTGTCATATAGTGAGGTGGTTTACTTGCCACAATTCCTGGAATATATTCTCCATCTGCATTGCGCACCCAAACTTTATGAGCTGGTACGTTTGATGGCACCCATCCTCCAAGAGGGATGAAGCGCAGTGTTCCGTCTGGTTTGATTGCCTGAACCATAAAAGCAACTTCATCACTGTGTCCATCTAACTGAACAACTGGTCTGTTTCCTTTATTTTCTTCACGATATACATAAAAATTTCTTAAATGGTCTTCTTTTAATGTTCCAAGTCCATCTGCATATTTCCGAAATACTTTTACAACTTCATCCTCAAATCCCGGTGCACCATTTGCATTTGAAATATCTGCAATCATCTGTAAACTTTGTTCTTTTTTCATGATAATCCCCTTATGTCTGTCAAAATTTTTCATGATAAAACTGTCTTTTTTACTGCCAGCTTTATGGTATGTTGCAAATAAGGAAAGCGGATCTTCCAATCCGCCTTCCTGTGTTTAGTTTTCTTTTAGCTGTTTTTTCTTACAGCTCTACCTTACGGAATTCTTCGATAAAATCTGCAATATAATCGGCTGTTGTCTGAAGCATTTTCTGACCCCATTCGATTGTTGCAGTCTTTGGATGATCTGGTCCGATCCATCCATTATCTGTAACATTTGGTGTTGATCTTAAAATCTCTACTTCAACGCCTTTAAATTTCACTGTTCTGAATCCTGTTGCAACAAGATTCTCAGATAAATCTTTTAATTTCAAAGGCTCGTCTGTCAGCTCGTCATAGTCGATCAGATCTGGATTTACGCCCATAATGCCGGCTGTCTCTTCTCCGCCGCCATGGCCGCCTTTCCATGCTGGATCCATATCCCATGCCATCAGCCACCAGTTCAGCATGACTACCAGAGCACCTTTCTTTTCAAATTCCAGACCAACGCGCTCGATTGTCTTAATATTTCCGCCATGTCCGTTTAAGATTAAGATTTTTCTTGCTCCGTGATTATACAGATTTTCTACTACTCTGTATAAGAACTGATATAAAAGTTCTGTTCCGATATCAATCGTTCCTGGATAAGGAGCTAATGATTCACATGCTCCGTATGGAATGGTTGGTGCAATTAAGATATCGCTTTTTTCTTCCAGTAATTCTACAATTTTGTTTGGAATTAAAGTATCTGTTCCAAGTGGCATATGACGGCCATGACATTCAATACTTCCGATTGGAAGCAGAACCATATCGCTTTCTTTAAAATATTTCTCTGCTCTTGGCCATGTAATGTTCTCTAATCTCATGCCTGTTATCCTTCTTTCTTCTGTTCCTATAATTCTGTTACTGTAATACTTTTACTCTGTCCAATTTATGATAGCCATTTGCATCCATCACAAAGTTTTCTACTTTGTTGCTAGCTCCTGCTGTGATATTGCTGTAGTAAATTGGAGCATTGTTGTTGATCTCTTTTAATTTTACTGCTAATTCTCCATAAGCTTCCAGTCTTGTTGCTTCATCTGTGTTCTGACGGCCTTTCTCAATTAAAGCGTCTACTTCTGGATCGTTGATGAAAGAACGGTTTCCTGCTGCTCCTTGCTGGCTGGAATGTTCCAGTGAATAGTATGTGTAGTCTGCATCTGTTGTGGAAGTTGTCCATCCAAAGTATCCCATATCATGTTCTCCGTTGGATGAAGCCTGGATAAAGCTTCCAAATTCCATAACTTCTACGCCACATGTAATTCCGATATCCATCAACATAGCCTGAATTGTCTGGCATACTTCAATTCTAGCCTGGTTATCATTTACCCAAATACTTGTCTCAAATCCGTTTTCATATCCTGCTTCTGCCAATAATTCTCTTGCTCTTTCTGGATTGTACTCATAAGCTCCTGGGCTTACATATCCAAATACAGCTGGAGCAATAATAGCGTCTGCTGGCTGTCCTGCTCCACTTATAATCGTATCGATGATCAGCTGACGGTCGATTGCCAGGTTGATTGCTTCTCTGACTTCTGGGATGTTAAATGGCTCTTTGTTCATGTTCATAGAAACATAATAACATGTCAGAGATGGAGCATCATACAGTGTAAGGTCTTCATTTTCTTCTACTCTTGCAATATCATTTGGCAGAATATCGTAAGCCAAATCAATCTCGCCTGTTTCCAGAGCGATTGTTCTCTGTGCTGCTTCTGGGATAACTTTCATAACCAGATTTTTTGTAGCTGGCGCTCCAGCATAATACTCGTCAAAGCCTTCCAGTGTCACAGAATCACCCTGTTTCCACTCTACAAATTTATATGGACCAGATCCGATTGGGTGAAGACGGAATGCGTCCTCGTCCGCTTCCACAACTGCCTTTGGCACGATTGCTGTAAATGGTACAGATAAGTTACGAA
>CBCTVZ010000149.1:0-4738 GCA_965150505.1 uncultured Robinsoniella sp.
CAGGTTTGTAAATAAGTTTTCGTTAGAAACGGAAATTGTGTTGTCACCTTTCCATTCGATGTCACCATTCTGGTAAACTTTCTTCACTTCCAGAAGTTCAGGCTGAATTGTACGATCTGGGAATACAAGACCATTCTGGCAGAAGTTTCCAGAGTTTGGACTATCCATCCAGTCACCACCGTAAGCAAAATATGTTTCCTGATCGCGAGGTGTCTCTTTTCCATCTTCAAATCCAAACCATACAACGGCATCTTCAGATTCTGTGCGCTCTGCTGCTAATTCTTCTTCTGTAAGCGCTTTAGAAATTACATGAACATCGTCAAAAGCGCCTAAGAAAACGTTAGAATCCAGATAAGAAACAGAACCTACTACCATATTTCCATTGTCAAAACTTCCTTCTGGAATCACACATGCAGCTTCACCAGCAAGTTTATTGTCGATATAAACTTTTACATTTGCTCCATCATATACAACTGCTACTTTATGCCATTCATCAAACCAGTTTTCTGGCATTTCTGCTACGATATCTGCTCCTTCTCCCGCTTTAATCTTAATATTTAAAGCTTTTCCGCATGGAGATTCTTCATTTACTTTAGAATAGATAGAAAGTGTGCCTTCTGCCAATCCTAAAACTTTGCTATTTTTTTCAATGTTTTCTTTCTCATTTACTGCAAACTCTACGGTAAACGGTCCATTGAGACGTAATTTATCATTTTCATGAATATACATCTTTCCAGCCAGAGCATTGCCTGAAACGCCTTCTGCTGCTTTATCGCCCCATACTTCAAAGCGAAGATCTTTTGTGCTTGCTTCTGGATACTCTACAACTGGCGCTGTATTTGTATTGATAGACTGATCTACCCAGTCCCAAATAAATCCGCCGATTAAGTTTGGATATCGGTCGATAATATCCCAATAGTCAATCAGATTTCCTACAGAGTTGCCCATTGCGTGCGCATATTCGCAAAGAACCATTGGTTTTGTACAAGTTTTTCCAAAATATTCTACTGCTGTTGTTCTTGGATACATTTCAGAGTGAATGTCTGCATAATCATTCTCTCCTTCATAATGAGTCGGTCTTGTACTATCTAATTCATGAATATGATCATTTGCAACTTTATAGTTTTCACCAGCGGCGGCTTCATTACCCATAGACCAGATAATAACAGATGGGTGGTTCTTATCTCTTTGTACCATATTTTCAATACGGTATAAGAGAGCTTTTTTCCAATCTTCTCCTGTACCTGGAATGTTAATCTCTGATCCCATCAATCCATGAGATTCATTATTTGTCTCATCTAAAACATAAAGACCATATTCATCACATAATTCATAGAAACGAGGATCATTTGGATAATGAGAAGTACGAACTGCATTCAAGTTGTACTGTTTCATCAATTCAAGATCTTTACGCATCATCTCTTCTGTTGGAACACGTCCAAGATCTGGATCGACTTCATGACGGTTTGCACCGCGAAGGCTGATTGTCTGTCCATTGATGATAATTCTTGCATTTGTAGTATCTTTATCTGCAATCTCGATTTCACGGAATCCAATCTTGATCGCTGTAGCTTCTACTTCTTTTTCTCCGTCATACAGACATAAACTTAATGTATATAAATTTGGTTTTTCAGCAGACCATTTTGCAGGATCAGCCACAACGCCTTCCAGTGTTACCTCTGCTTCTTCTCCATCAAATGCAACGGCTGCTTCCAGTCCGTCCACTGCTACTTCATTTCCTTCTGCATCAAATAACTGTGCTTTTACTTTATAATCAGCGCCTTCTACATCCTTAAATTTACGAAGAGCTGTTTTTACTCTCAATGTCGCATCTTTATATTCTTCATCGAGATCTGTCTCTACTTTAAAGTCGCGGATCTCTGCCGCATCTTTACTTGTCAGATATACGTCACGGAAAATACCTGGCAGACGTAAGAAATCCTGATCCTCTAACCAGCTGCCGTCGCACCAACGATAAACCTGTACCGCAATCGTATTTTCACCTTCCTGAAGATATGGTGTAATATCAAATTCAGCTCGTGTGAAAGAATCTTCACTGTAACCAACAGCGTGTCCATTTACCCACAGATACATTGCAGATTCAACCGCTTCAAAATTTAAAAATACTTCACGATCTTTCCATCCTTCATCCAGTTGGAATGTTGTGCGGTATGTTCCTACTGTATTTCCTTTTTTCATTGCCTGTCCAGGCTCTAAATTCTCTGTATTGATCCATGGATATGCTGTATTTGTGTACATTGGATTTTCATATTTGAATGTGCCATCTTCATTTTTTACAACATTCCAGTTGCTTGGAAATTGAATATCGTCCCATGAGCTGTCATCAAAATCTGTTCCCTGAAAATCAGTTGGTTTTTCCTCTAATTTAGAAAAATTAAATTTCCATGTTCCATTTAACAGCTTATAATACTGGCTGTCTTCTTTTTTCATTGTTTTTGCTGCTTCTACAGAAGCATATGGATAAAAAGTAGCTCTTGCTCTTTCTTTATTTACCTCTGAAATTTCTGGATGCCCATCCCATTCATTACCAGTAATTTCAACCTTTTCTGCTGCAAAAGTTCCCATAGCTGGAACACTCATTGCCATCGCAGTTGTAAGGATTGATACCCCTGCAATTAATTTTTTCTTGTTCATTGCACTTCCTCCTCGTCATTGTATGTTTTGTCTACATCGCGAGCTTATTCTAATCAATTCTTATTCCTTTTGCATTAATATTATTTTCTCTATTTTGCAAATTTCACTATTTTTTTTGTAAATTTCCATTTTTTTTGTATTTTTTATTCTTTTTATTTTCTTTTTCAACAACTTTTTTGTTAAAAAAATGACGACATTAACGATTTGATAAAAAATAAGGGACAGCATTCTTACGAATGCTGCCCCACATTTTAGTGAAACTTAAATTTCATATCATTTTTTATTCTTAGCGAACAAATTTTGCATCTGCCCATACGGATGATGTATTGGAGTAGATAAATAAATCTGGCTGATCATCTGGAACTGCAACAAGTTTGACTTCACTTGCGCCTTCTACATCTACTACCAATTTTTCCATTGGAGTATCTGCGTGGATTTCTCCAGAAGCTGCTTTTAATTCACCATCTACATAAACTTCAAATGCTTTGATATAAATCTCTTCATTTGAGATGTCATCCTGATTGATTCCTACAAATGTTTCAAATGTCTTGAATCCCTGTCCGGAAATATCAAATACAAATTCACTGGATTTAGCAGAGCTGAGTCCTTTTTCAAATTCTTTTTCTTCTCCGTTTTCATCTAACAGATGAAGTTTTGCTTTCTTTAAGGAACGATCTCTTGTTGCTTCGCCCCATCCAGAGGAAACTTCTTTTGTAACAGGATCTCTTCCGTTTGCTACCGCTGCTGTATATTCCATATCACTTGCATATACAAATTCTTCTGTTTCCAGATGAATTGTATAAGTCTGATCTTTTCCTAAGCTGTTTACTGCATGGATTACTGCATCTCCTGGTAATGCTTCTGGCATCTGTACGTCTACTGTCACATCATCTGTCAATGGAACTGCTGTGATTTCTGGAACTGCTCCATCTGCCAGTTTCATTGTGTAATCGTAACGCTCGCTGAAGAATTCATCAAACGTACTTTCCAAATGTGTATTCTTCATGGATTAGCCATTGATTAAGATGACTTTTAATGTTCCATCGCTGTATACTTTCTTGCTGTCTTCTGTTGCTGCTTCTTTTGTAAAGCCTGCTACTGGATGGATACGATATTCATATTCATAAGAATGATTTGCTCTTACTAAGTATTCATCATGTGGATAAGCTCCCCATGTTGTATCTCCAGCAAGACCCTGCTGAATATGATTTACTTTAAATGTAATGCTGTCATCTTTCTGAAGTTCATAAGAATGTCTTGTCTCATTCAGTTCTTTATCGGTATAATGAAGTGCGCTGAACTCAAAATCTTTTGCTGCACTTACCATAAATCCATCGCCTGCATCGTCTGTCAGAGCAACCCATGTCACGCCTGTTCTTGTTCCTGTTTCACCTGGTGTTTCATATGGAACGTATAAGTCGTCTGCTGTTGTCTCATAGATGCCTTTAAATGCGCCTGTATTACGGTCAAGATAGTTTTCCTGCGGTCCACGTCCAAAATATGTTACATTGTTGAGGTTTGCAGGAACTTTCATCGTTGTTCCGATTAATGGAATCAAATCGAATGTATCATTTGGCATCAACTGATTTTCTACTGTAACATCGCCATTACCATAAACAACATATCCGATTGCGTAAGGAACACCATTTCCAAGAGTTCCTGTCACATTGATACGAGCCATTCCATCAGCTAATTTTTCTGTTGTAATAGCTTCTACTGTACGGCCTTTTTCTGCTTCTGCCCATGCTTCTGAGAAGTCAAACATATCAGATGCTCTGTCATTTTCGTTTAATGCGCGTACAAAGTTTGGCTCAAGTGGAGATTCTAACAGTTCTTTGTCCTGATATACATAAGATGTCATTGCTCCTGTTGCTTTGTCTACCACTACGTTAAATCCTTCGCCTGAAACAGTGTAAGCATCTTCGCCTTCTTCTAAAGCTACTGCGCTAAGTGCAGCAACATCTTCTGCTTTTACAGCTTCTTCACTTGCATCCAGTTTAAACTGTTCTTCAATCACATGATGTCCTGCTGTTGCCCACATCGTATCTTCTTTCAGAGTAAAGGCACAAGTCAGATGATACTG
>CBCTVZ010000150.1:0-4717 GCA_965150505.1 uncultured Robinsoniella sp.
CCGTATCGAGGTGGGCGCTAACTATTCGATGGTTTTGGTAGATGTCCCGATCATTGAAAATCGAAATGACAAAGATTGGTTTGGAACGATTCCTATGTCAATCATAGTGACAGACAAGTTAATTTTTACAGTATGTTTGGAAGATACACCGGTATTATCTGCTTTTATGGATGGAAGAGTGCGCAACTTTTTCACTTATATGAAGACACGCTTTATCCTCCAGATTTTGTATAAAAATGCAAGCTTGTATCTGCATTATCTGCGAATTATTGACAAGAAAAGCGAAGTAGTGGAGAAAAAACTGCATGGTTCAACGAGAAACCAAGAATTAATAGAGCTTCTGGAGCTGGAAAAGAGTTTGGTGTATTTTACTACATCACTGAGGTCGAACGAAGTGGTTTTAGAAAAACTTCTTAAGACAGAGACGATTAAGAAGTATCCAGAAGATACAGAGCTTTTGGAAGATGTTATTATTGAAAATAAGCAGGCGATTGAGATGGCAAATATTTACAGCGGTATTTTAAGTGGAATGATGGATGCCTTTGCCTCTGTTATTTCCAATAACTTGAATATTGTCATGAAATTTTTGGCAACTGTGACAATCGTGATGTCCATACCAACGATGATTTTCAGCGCATATGGAATGAACGTAAATGAGGCTGGAATGCCGTTTGCAGGAAGTCCGTTTGGATTCTTATTTGTGATTTTATTCTCTGTCGCTTTAAGTATTTTAGTTGCTATTATTTTTTCTAAAAAGAATCTCTTCTAATTCTAAAATGATGGAGAAAGAAAGGATTGCTTATGAAGTTTATTGACAAGTTACAGCGTAAGTTTGGGCGGTATGCTATCCCAAATCTAACAATGTATATCATCATCTTGTATGTAATAGGATATGTATTGCAGCTGTTTTGGCCTTCGTCAATCTTAAATTTGACACTGGAACCGGCAATGATTTTGAAGGGACAAATTTGGAGATTGGTGACATGGCTTTTGATTCCGCCTGGAAGGCTAGATATTTTTACAATTATTATGCTTTCCCTGTATTATTCTTTGGGAACTACATTGGAAAAGACATGGGGAACGTTTCGGTATAACCTTTATATCTTTACGGGTGTTCTGGCGACGATGATCGGAGCGTTTATCATATATGGAATTTTTGCTGCGCAGGGAATAGAACCATTTTTGGGAACAACGTTCAGCACATATTACATTTCGCTTTCTATTTTTTTGGCTTTTGCCGCAAGCTATCCGGATATGCAGCTGTATTTATATTTTATCATTCCAATCAAGATAAAATGGCTCGCATTGTTGGATGGAGTATATCTGATGTTTGCTTTTATCAATAGCAACTGGGCAAACAGAGTTGCAATTATTGCATCCTTGTTTAACTTTTTGATCTTCTTTCTGGGAGGCGTTCAGTATTGGAGAGTATCGCCTTCTGAGATCAGAAGAAAACAGAAGTTTAAAAAACAGGTAAATTCCAATACGCATTCTTATTCCAATAAGAACAGTCAGATTACAAAGCACAAATGTGCAATCTGTGGCAGAACAGAGCTTGACGGAGACGATCTCGAATTTCGTTTTTGTTCAAAATGCGATGGAAATTATGAGTATTGCCAAGATCATCTGTTTACACATGAGCATGTACATCATGACAAAAAATGATCAGATATAGCAGAGGAGAAAAGGGATGAAAAAAACAAAGATTATTTGTACAATGGGTCCAAATGCGAACGACAGAAAAATTGTGATGGATTTAGCGCAAAATGGTATGGACTTGGCAAGATTTAATTTTTCACATGGAGATCATGAAGAACATAGTGCGCGTGTGAAACTTGTAAAAAGTGTCAGAGAAGAGTTGGATAAGCCAATCGCGCTGATTTTGGATACAAAAGGACCTGAGATACGAACGGGATTGCTCAAAGATGGAAAAAAAGTAATGTTAAAGGAAGGCGCATCTTTTAAACTTTGCATGGATGAGGTCATTGGAGATGAAAACCACTGCTCCATCACATACAAGGATCTTCCAAAAGATTTAAAATCTGGAGATCGTGTCTTAATTGATGACGGTCTGATTGAATTGATTGTAGGTAAAGTGACATCGAAAGAGATTCATTGTATTGTAAAAAATGGAGGAGAGTTAGGCGAGCGCAAAGGAATCAACGTGCCAAATGTCAGCGTAAATCTTCCAGCCGTTACAGAGAAAGATAAACAGGATATTTTATTTGGAATCAAACAGGGCTTTGACTATATTGCGGCTTCCTTTGTGAGAAATGCTGCATGTATTGAAGAAATCAGAAAACTTTTAAGAGAACATCATGCAGATCATATTGGCATTATTGCGAAAGTAGAAAATGCAGAGGGCGTAGAAAATATTGATGAAATCATTGCAGCAGCAGATGGAGTTATGGTGGCTAGAGGGGATTTAGGCGTTGAGATTCCAGCAGAAGAAGTGCCATATATTCAGAAAATGATTATTCACAAATGCAACGAACAGGTAAAACCTGTTATCACTGCAACGCAGATGTTAGATTCCATGATTCGTAATCCAAGACCGACAAGAGCAGAGGCAGGAGACGTAGCAAATGCAATCTATGATGGAAGTGATGCGATTATGCTTTCAGGAGAGACAGCGATGGGAAAATATCCAATCGAAGCGGTGCGTATGATGGCAAAGATTGCAGAACATACAGAAAAACATCTTGATTTTCAGCGTCAGATGATGCTGAATAAACGTCATGAAAGCTTAAATATTTCCTCAGCTGTAGGCCTTGCCACAGTAGATACAGCTGCAAATTTAAATGCTGTTTGTATCATTACACCAACAATTTCCGGACAGACAGCGCGTTTGATCTCTAATTTCCGTCCGCAGATGCCGATTTATGCAATCTCTCCAAATACGGACTCTGTACTGCGTATGCAGCTTTACTGGGGCGTATATCCACTTAAAGGAATGGGTGAGATTTCTACACAGACAATTATTGAAAATTCCGTTCATCTGGTACGCCAAAAAGGATTAGTGCAAAAAGGTGAGTTGGTTGTATTGACAGCCGGAGATCCAGCTACGAATATGGTATCCAGAGAAGGCGCAATGACAAATATGATGCATGTAATAGAGGCAAAATAGGATAAATAAAATGAAAAATATGTCAAAAGAATGTAAAGTACGAGCTGCAAAAGGGGGAATAGCAGCAGGTTTGTTATGTATTTTAAGTCTGTTGGCATGGAAAGGAGAGGGATTTGACATAGCGAAAATGTCAATATCACTCTTTTTTTCTATTCTGGCAGGAATTGTAATCTGGTGGAAAGGGAAGTTTCCAAAGCCAGTAAGCATAGGAATAGCAGTTGCTGCGCCGATTGCGGCACTTTGCTGTATGGAATTTTATACCCATGTACCATGGGATTTAACGATACCTATATTTTTGGTAAATCTTATTTTTTATGAAATTTTATATATAGGATTTTCTTTTTTAGGTGGCAGTGTAAAAAGAGGATATGCGATTGCAACAGTAATTCCTATGATTGTGGGAATCATTAATTACTTTGTGGTAAGCTTTCGTTCTTCGCCGGTTGTACCGTGGGATCTGTATTCTGTTGGAACAGCGGTTACTGTCACGGACAACTACGAATTTACATTTACTTATAGATTAGTATTTGTCATTCTTGCCTTTGTATGGATTATTATTTTATCCTCAAAGACAGAATTAAAGATAAAAAAGCGAACGAGTAGATGGGTAGGATTTTTTATATCCTGTATTTGTATGGCTGGATATCTGAAAGGCGTTCAGACAGATCAAGTTTCTGATTTCGTAGGATTTGATACGACTTTGTTTACGCCGAATGTGCTTTATCGCAATAATGGATTTTTTGGCGCGTTTCTTTCCAATTTAAAATATTTGAATGTGGAAGAACCGGATGGATATTCTGTTGAGATGGTAAAAAAGATCGAACAGGAGATAGAAGAAAAGAACAGACAGACTGCTGAGGGAGAAGAGAAGCCAAATATTATTGTGATTATGAATGAGGCATTTGCAGATTTGTCTTATGTGGCAGATTTTGAGACAAGTGAAGACTATATGCCAAATATTCGGAGTTTGACAGAAAATACGGTAAAAGGAAATTTATTCGTCTCGGTGAAAGGTGGAAATACTGCAAATACAGAATTTGAATTTTTGACAGGTGATAGCTGTGCTTTTCTGCCTTCTGGAAGCGTACCGTATCAACAATTCTTACATAAAGAAACACCGAGTTTGGCAAGCCATCTAAAACAGATGGGATATCTGACAATGGCAATTCATCCATATTATGCTTCCGGTTGGAATCGAGAGAAAGTATATCAGTATTTTGGATTTGACGAAGCATTTTTTCTGGATAGTTTTAAAAATCCTGAAAAGATTCGAGAATATGTCAGTGATCGTGAAGCATTCAAAAAAATAATAGAGCAATATGAAACAAAAGAAAAAGGACAGCCTTTATTTTTATTTGAAGTGACAATGCAGAATCATGGAGGATACAGCAGGGATTACCCTGGATTTGAACCGACGATTGAGCTGACACAGTTTGAAGAAAAGACGACACAGATTGTTGCGGTAGAAAAATATCTGACCTTGATAAAAAAGAGCGATGAGGCATTTGGAGAATTGATAGATTATTTTAAAGAGGAAAAAGAAAAAACCGTTCTTTTAATGTTTGGTGATCATCAGCCTTCTGACTATAT
>CBCTVZ010000151.1:0-4700 GCA_965150505.1 uncultured Robinsoniella sp.
GTCCCAAGATTCTTTTTCGCTAAAATTGCGTCCACCACAGCAAATGGACGCAACTTTTCAATCACCGTTCCTTGGGCATCTTCTAAAATTGGAATACAGCCTTCTTTCCACATTTTTTCAGCCTCTTCTAAGTGATCAACTTTTTTACATCTGATTCCTTCTACCTCAGCTTCCCCATCATACATTGCTTCTGAAAATGCAACATTTCTGCGAATTGCAGAAGGTGCGGCAATCTCCAGAATCAATATCTTATAGCCACATTGATGGAGCTTCCATATCGTTCCTGTCGCAAGATCTCCTCCTCCTCTTACAACAACTGTTTTTTTCTCTTTCCAATCCATCTTCTCTTTGTCATCCTCTCTCACATATAATTTCTTGCAAATCTTTTCTCTATGGCTTCATTTTTTTCTACTGCTTTCCAGTAATTTTCAATTACCTTTACTGTCTCAAAAACACATTTTCTCATTGCTTTCATTAATTCATCCGTGCTTTCTCTGCATCGTCTGCTTCGCTTTGTCCGCATGACTCTTCCATTTATTTCTTCATATATTCCAAGCATCTTCATTCCGCCAAAAAGCAACTCTCTTTTCCATCTTGTCCGACATACCGTTAAATTTGTATAAAATTTCATTCCTTTTAAACATCTGATTACTGTTTTTGGTTCAATGTCTCTTAAAACAGAGGCAATCACCACAGCGTCCTTTTTCTGAATTTTAATTGTCGTTGAAGGTCGATAACACATAGGATTCTTTTTTCTTTTCTCCATCCATACACGGTCGAAATCCGTCTCAATTTCAGAATGCGTACTCCCTTTCTTTTTCATATATTTACTGACAATCGGATGACACGCGCTGTCTAACATAAAATGACAGATAAATCCAGAAATATAGGAAAAGAAGGCATCTTGTCTATTTTGTCGATATATTTTTTTTGCATTTTCAAAAAATTGTTCTGCCTCGTTTGCATGGATCATATGCCCCTTTTCATTGACTTTATTTTTTTCAAACGGCCGATAATAAAATAGAATGTCAGGTCCATGCAATCCGATTTCATACAAAGCTTTTTCTTTTTTAATTCTTCTTTTCATTTCTTCTGGAAGTTTCTGATATACAAGGCTTCCAAAAATATGATGTGTATACGTTGTCGGCATCTGGCTCTCCTCCTGCTGTTCTTTTTAGAGATCCAGTTTCAGCTGAATCTCTGCTTCTGCTTCCGCTTTAAAATCCTCTACTTGTACTGGACTGATTGTCGGGAGATCTCCTAAAGATTGTACTCCAAAATGTCTTAAAAATTCCTCTGTTGTTCCAAATAAAATAGGTTTTCCCGGTGCATCTAGTCTTCCCAATTCTTTGATCAAATTATACTCTATCAATTTATTGATCGCATGTTCACATTTAACTCCTCTGATTTTCTCTATTTCAATTCTTGTAACTGGCTGCTTGTAAGCAATAATCGCAAGTGTTTCTAACATCACCTCACTTAAAACTGCTTTTTGAGGCTGTTTTTCAATACGAATTAAATATTCAAACAACTCTGCTTTTGTACAAAGCTGATAGGAATTTTCTAATTCTAAAATTCGGATTCCTCTGTCTTCTTCTTGATAGCGATCCATCATTAAATGAATCAGCTTTTTTGTTGTCTGTGTGTCTTGCTCAATCGCTGCTGCAATTTTTTCTAACTGAACGGAATCTCCCATTGTAAATAAAATTGCTTCAATCGCTGCCTGCATTTTTTTGATTTCCAAAGTTTTCTCCTCTCGTCTCTTCTTTTGCTTCAATTATAATATCTTCAAAAGTTTTTTCCTGAACGACGGATATTTTTCCCATCTTCATTAATTCCAGAATCGCTAAAAATGTAACGATTATCTGCATCTTTCCTCTTCTTTTCTGTAAAAGTCCGCGAAAACTACATTTCTTTTTTTCACACACATATGTAAATACATCGTCTATTCGTCCTTCCAGACTGATCTCTTCTTTTTCAATTTTTCCAAACTTACTGCGGATCGGATCCATTCTCGACTCTTGTCTGCGGATAATAGACTGAAAAATCTGATGCAGCTTTGCCAATGTCACGCCTTCTAATAAATCTTTTGTCTCCACAGGCGTCTTATATTCTAAAACCTCTTTCGGAATCGTAGGCTTTTTAAACATTGAAAGTTCTGCTTCCTGCTGTTTGCTGCGCAATTCATAAGACATGAATTTATACATCTTATATTCTAAAAGCTGTTCTACAAGATCGGTACGAGGATCTTCTGTCTCTTCTTGCTCCTCTTCTTTTGGAAGAAGCATTCGTGCTTTGATATCAAGCAATGTTGCCGCCATCACCAAAAATTCGCTCATAATATTTAGATCTCGTTTTTTCATCTGATGTAAATATTCCATGTATTGATCCGTAATTTCAGCAATCGGTATATCGTAAATATTTACTTTATTTTTATCAATCAGGTGCAGCAGCAGATCCAGCGGACCTTCAAAATTTTGCAGTTTCACCGGTATTCCCATTTTCTTCTCTCCTTATCTGCACGCTTATTTCCATTTTATCATCTTAATCTGAGTATCCATCATTTCTTTCTCATTTGTCAGTTCTATATGAATCAATTCTATTGGATTAAATGGGCGGAAAGGAATGGTGTGCATTCCAAGTCCCGCGCTCACAATCATCTCACTTTTTTCTTTTTTATACCGCCCTCTGTCATACTTTGGAAACATACACATTTGAGGGCTGATGATCCCGCCTATCCCCGGAATGCGGGCCATCCCGCCATGAAGATGGCCAGAACATACTAGATCAGCCCCCCATGCGGCATACACAGAAAAAAACATCGGATTATGCGCTAAAACAATCGAAAATTCATCTGTTTTTTTCTTTCCCAGATCTCTCTCCATCTCCTGAAGAGTCAGTTTTTTTCGATGTGCAGCTCTTCTGAAATATTCTTGCCCTAGCTCCAATCCATAAATTCCTATCTTTATCCCACATAGTTCTATTTCTTCTCTTTCATTTTCTATAAAATGAATCTCTCTGTCCATCAGCCACTCGTGATATTCTTTATATACCGTACCATAAATTTCCGGTTTTACTTTCATGCGATGCTCATGATTTCCATTTTCATAATAAATCGGATATTTTTTTCTTAATTCTTCCAATAAATTTCTGGCAATCGTTGTGTCACTGCCCGCTTCTCCTACAATCAAATCCCCAGCAATCAAAACAAGATCTGGATCAAACTGTACAATACGCTGAATCAAGATCTTGTTTTCTTTTCCAATTTCATTACTGTGCAAATCTGCAAGCAGTGTCATACGCACAGGTCGTTTTAATCGATACCTTTCTGGATCAATCCATACTCGGTATAATACCTCTCTCATTTTTTTCATAACAGTCATCCTATTTTTTCGTTTAGTATAGCACAATGTTTTTATTCTGACTACTCCTACACGCAAGCATAGAAGTTTTCCACCATATTCATTATAACAGCCAACCTTCCACCGCTTTTTTCAGATAATCGAGATAACTTGCCCTTTCTATATTTTCGCTTGCCAGAATTGGCACATTTCCTATTTCCTCTCCATTTAAAACGTACGACAGCCTTCCAACCTGCTGTCCACTCTCTACAGGCGCGTCTAATTTCTCCTGCCATATCATCTTTTTTTCAATTTCTGCAAAATTTTCATTTTTTGTACTCAAGTAAGAAAACGTGTCTCCATAATGGCATGACACCGTATCTTTCACACCATTCTCAATCGCAACCTCCGGCAATTTCGGCGGTTCTTCATCCTGATATACCGTACAAATTCCAAATCCGTATGTCAAAAGAGCGGCAGCATCTCGAAATCTCGTCTTACTGTCAGGCCCTGCCATGATCACACTGATTAAATCTATATTATTTCTGCTGGCTGTAGCTGAAAGACAAAATTTTGCCATACTTGTGCTTCCCGTCTTCAGTCCTGTACATCCTTCAAAACTTCTTAACAATTTATTTGTGTTTGTCAAACCAAACTCACTGCTTCCATTTCTAGTTGTGTGTGTAATATTTTCCATCCAAATTTTTGAATATGTAAAAATTTCAGGAAATCTTGTCGTCAGCTCCTTTGTCATAATCGCAATATCACGCGCAGAAGTATAGTGATCGCTCGAATCCGTCAGACCACAGCAATCTACAAAATGTGTATTTTCCATTCCCAATGCTTTTGCTTTTTCATTCATCTTAGACACAAATGCCTCTTCCGTCCCAGCAATATGTTCTGCCATTGTGACGGCTGCATCATTTCCAGAAGCAATGACAATGCACTTAATTAACGTCTCTACGGTCTGGCTTTCTCCTTCTTCCAGAAATACCTGTGAACCTCCCATTGATTTTGCGTATGCGCTTGTGACGGCAGAATCTTCCAAGGAAGTTTTTCCCTCTTCTATCGCTTCAAATATTAAGAGCAGTGTCATAATTTTTGTCACACTGGCAGGATGTCTTCTTGTATCTGCATCTTTCTCATACAATACCATTCCAGTGGAAGCTTCCATCAATAGAGCGGAAGGAGATGTAATTTGTATTTCCTCTTCGGCGCTGACTTTCAGACAGCAGGAAAGTGTCATCAACAGCGTCATTACACCGGCAAGCCATTTTTTCATATTTTCTCTCCCTTTTGATCTTCTAATTTACATATATACGGGATATCAAAAAGAATATGCCAGTACTTTTCTTTTCC
>CBCTVZ010000152.1:0-4562 GCA_965150505.1 uncultured Robinsoniella sp.
ATTTTATCGTATGAAAAACACGACTTTGCAACTGCAGCAATCAGCCATCTGCCGCACATTATCGCTTCTTCTCTCGTCAATCTTGTCAGGGATTCTGACTTTCCAGATGGAGTGATGAAACAGATTGCGGCCGGAGGATTTAAAGATATCACACGAATAGCTTCTTCTTCTCCAGAAATGTGGGAACAGATCTGTTCTACAAACAGTACAAATATTATCCGAATTCTGGACGATTATATTAAAAATCTTCAGATGACAAAAACTGCACTCGAACAGCACTCAAATGCGGCCATTCATAAACTTTTTGCTGATGCAAGAGAATATCGTGACTCTATTTCCGATACCTCTAGAGGCCCTATTCCGAAAAGTTATTCTCTGTACTGTGATATGGTTGATGAAGCTGGTGGTATTGCAGCGCTTGCAACGATTCTTGCTACAAATGGAATCAGTATTAAAAATATCGGTATCGTACATAACCGTGAATTTGAGGAAGCTGTCTTGCATGTCGAATTTTATGAAGATTGCGCTCTGAAAAAAGCGGCTGAATTATTGCGCCGTTATCGTTATACGATTTATGAACGGTAGCAGAAAGGAAAATTTTTATGGATTTTAAAAAAGCAACTTCCCTAAAAGGCGAAGTCACTGTACCTGGAGATAAATCCATCTCCCACCGTGCCGTCATGTTTGGCTCGCTTTCTGAGGGTACAACTGAAATCACAAATTTTTTAAATGGCGCTGATTGTCTCTCTACGATTGACTGTTTCTGTCATCTTGGAATCGAAATTGAAAATACAAGTGAAAAAATTTTAATTCACGGCAAAGGTCTTCATGGATTGAAAAAACCTTCTCAAATTTTAAATGTTGGAAATAGCGGAACTACTGCGCGGCTTTTGTGCGGTATTTTAAGCGCCCAGCCATTTGAAACGATTTTGGACGGAGATGATTCTATTCGTACCCGCCCTATGAAGCGAATTATGCTTCCTCTTTCTCAAATGGGCGCTGATATTATCAGTCTCAATGGAAATAATTGTGCTCCATTACAAATACGAGGAAATCACTTAAACTCTATCTCTTATTCTTCACCGGTTGCCTCCGCACAGGTAAAATCTGCCATTTTACTTGCCGGTCTCTATGCCGATGGAGAGACAAGTGTAATCGAACCCGTTTTGTCACGCAATCATTCCGAACTTATGTTGAATCACTTCGGTGCAACTGTGACAACTCATCATACTACGGTTACGATTCAGCCTAATCCTCATTTAACGGGTCAGAAAGTAAATGTGCCTGGAGATATCTCATCCGCAGCATATTTTATTGCCGCTGCTATGCTCGTTCCTCATTCAGAGATTCTAATTCGAAATGTCGGCATTAATCCTACGCGTGATGGCATTTTGCGTGTCTGTAAAGCAATGGGCGCTGACATTACATTAGAAAATATTTCTTCCGACAGCGGAGAGCCTACTGCTGATCTTCTGGTTCGCTATTCTCCAAATTTAAAAGCAAACGTAATCAGCGGGGAACTCATCCCTACATTGATCGATGAACTGCCAATGATAGCGGTTCTTGCCTGCTTTGCAAATGGCACTACGATTATAAAAGACGCTCAGGAATTAAAAGTAAAAGAGTCAAATCGAATTGATCTCGTTGAAAAAAATCTTTCTGCTATGGGGGCTAAAGTTACTGCAACAGAAGATGGTTTGATTATTGAAGGCGGCCATCCGCTTCACGGTGCCGTCATTGACAGCCGATACGATCACCGTATTGCCATGTCCTTTGCCATTGCAGCACTTGCCGCTGATGGGATAACGCAGATCCGTCATGCAGAATGTGTAAATATCAGTTATCCTAATTTTTATCATCATCTTTCTTCTTTGATCAGCAATTCGTAATACATTTTCTTATCAAAAAATGTACGAGTAGACTAAAAAAATAGAAGGACTTTTGAATTTTTTCAAAAAGATCCTTCTATTTCTTTTTTATTGTTCTTCTTTTTTCGCAGACTCTAACATTCTCATCTTTTGATCGATCTCAGAATACTTCTTTTTCAGTGAAATGGGCTTTCCTTGCCGATCTAAAAAGCAATGTCTGGAATATCCGGTACATCTTGTCTCTTTTGTTTCTTTGTCTTTTACTTCATATTTGATTTCTAGTATGATGCCATTGTATTTTGGAATTGTCATAGAAACCTGAACCGTCTCCCCAAAATGTGTCATCGTCTTATATGTTGCCTGAACTTCTAAAACAGGACTGATGATCCCTTCTTCTTCCATTTTTTTATATCCAATTCCAGCTTGATCTAAAGCATCCACTCTTGCCTCTTCAAACCATCTGATGTAATTTGAATGATGGACAATTCCCATCTGATCCGTTTCATAATACTGCACTTTATGTTCATAAATATGGTTGCTCATGTTTTCATCCTCTTTTTATCTGTCGTTAGTATACATTCTGTTTATTTATATCACAGATCTTTTAAAAAGGAAACTCAAAATAGAGACAGATTTTAATATTCTTTCTTTTTCATCAAATATATGCTATAGAAAAGAGAGGCTATAAAAAATACGATCACAAATGCTGCCACTGCTACCCAGATGATCTCTTCATTTAAGACCCATTTTATTTTTTCTATCCATTCCATTTTAAACTGATTCATTACTTTTCCAATACCAACTAAGCCAAAACAAACGCACATTATTCCTACGATCAAAATAACCCTTCCTTTTTCTCCGCCGAACTTAATCTGTATCGGAATACCAAATCCTAAAATTATAAATAACACTCCAATAATACTTACTACCTGTACAAGCAGACTAATCCAATCTATCGGCTGCTGTTTTACCATAGAAAAAACTACTACACAGGCAGCCGAAATACCACATCCAATAATTCCCATCAGTATTCCTAATACATATTTTTCTATCACATATTCTTTTCTGCTAATTGGAAGTGTAAATAAAAACGCATTTGCATTTTGCTGTTCATCCATTCCCATGATATTCAACACCATAACGCCTGACAATACCGTCATATATCCTAGAACAAATGATACGTTTGTTGCCTCGATGGATAAGAAAAATACGACCATTAAAATCATAATAAGCAACACTTTTTTAAATTCTTTCATCATATAGCAGTCTTTTTTTATCAGACCTTTCATTTGTTTTCCCCCTTAATCATCATCTCAATCACTTCATCGATAGTCCCTTTTTCTACAATGATTTCTGGATAATTTTCTAAATAAAACTGTCTTTGATCCGTCAGACAACTGTAGCCAAACGTTTCTTTTTTTCTCTTTATCAAATATTTCTTTTCCAGTTTTTCATATTGTTTCTCATCCACTTTAATCAAACCATATTGACTTAATATCGTATCTGTTTCCTCATGAAGAATAATCTTTCCTTGATGAATCATATAAAGATCATCACACAATCCCTCCAGATCACTTGAAATATGAGAACTGATCAGGATTGCTCTGTCTTCTTCCTCTTCCATATATTCCCTTAACAGATCTAAAATTTCTTTTCTTGCAATTACATCAAGCCCTTCTGTCGGCTCATCTAAAATTAAAAATTTTGCCTGATAGCTCAATGCAATGATCACTTTTAATTTTGCCTTCATTCCTGTCGAAAATTCTTTTATTCGTTTATCCAGAGGGATCTCTTTTTTCTCACACTGCCTGTAGAAATGATCTAAATGAAATTTTGAATATAAGTTTTCCATTACATGTCCTATTTCATGTGGAGTCATTCTGTCAGGAAATGTAGCATTTGACAATACCACCCCTATATCTTCTCGTTCTTTGTTTGTCAATTTTGTATGATTTTTTCCGAATAGAAAAATTTCTCCACTGTCTAAACGAATTAAATCTAAAATCGCCTTAAAAGTTGTACTTTTTCCTGCTCCATTTTGACCAATCAGACCTGTGATATGACCTTCCTTCACTTCCATGGAACAATGCAGTTTAAATTTTTTATACTGTTTTTCTATGTCTTTTATCTGCAGCAACATTCTTATTCCTCCAATATTAACTCAAATAAACTTCTTAGTTCCTCTGATGTCATTCCACATCTTTTGCCTTTTTGGATGGCCAATTCCAAATCCGCTTCTACTTCTTTTCGATGCTCTTCCATCAGTAATTCCTGATTTGTACTTGCTACAAAACTGCCTTTCCCGTGCACCGTAATGATGAATCCTTCATTTTCTAAAACATCATAAGCTTTTTTTGCAGTCAGAGCGCTAATTTTTAATTCCTTTGACAAAGAACGAACAGAGGGCAGAATATCATGTTCTTTCAGTTCACCGCTTATAATCATGGATTTGATCTGATCTGTAATCTGTTCATAAATCGGCTGCATTGAAGAATTATTAAGTAAAATTTTCATCTTTTGTTTCCTCCTGTTCTATAAACAGTATATAACAGTATATAACACTTGTCAACTCTTTTCTAAAATCCTGCATCGTATCTTTGCAAAACAAAAATTATTTCATCCAAACTTTCAACTTTCTCAAAAAATGGGGCTGTGAAATAACAGTCTCTATGAAAAAAGAGGACTTTTCGTTCA
>CBCTVZ010000153.1:0-4517 GCA_965150505.1 uncultured Robinsoniella sp.
CTGCTCCTGTTCCATCCAGTCCATGGTAGCAGTACCTTCATGAGTATCACCAATTTTATAGTTAACACCGGTATAATAAAGAATACGCTCTGTTGTCGTAGTCTTACCAGCATCAATATGCGCCATAATACCGATATTTCTGGTTCTCTCTAATGGATATTCTCTTCCAGCCAAGGTTTTTTCCTCCTATAATTGTGTAAGCAATCCAATATTTCAAGTTGCGAAGAAATTGATTAGAATCTGTAATGTGCAAATGCTTTGTTTGCCTCTGCCATTTTGTGCATATCTTCTTTCTTTTTAACAGATGCTCCTGTGTTGTTTGCAGCATCTAATAACTCATTTGCTAATCTGTCTTCCATTGTCTTCTCGCCTCTTTTGCGGGAATATAATGTAATCCAGCGAAGAGCTAATGCCTGACGTCTTTCTGCTCTTACCTCGATTGGTACCTGATAAGTAGCACCACCGATACGTCTTGCTTTTACTTCCAATACAGGCATGATATTATTCATTGCTTCTTCAAATACTTCGATAGCTGGTTTGCCTGCTTTGGCTTCCATTTTCTCAAATGCTCCATATACAATTTTCTGTGCAACACCTTTCTTACCGTCTAACATGATGTTATTGATAAGTTTTGTAACCACTTTGTTGTTGTATAATGGATCTGCTAATACGTCTCTTTTTTGAGTATGTCCTTTACGTGGCACGGTACTTCCCTCCTTAATTATAATTGAAACATTCTGTTTCTTTTTGATTAAATCATCGGTACTCACATGTGTCGTTCTAATACTGTGTTCCTGCCAGGACTTCTATATAAACCTGCAGCCACTGCGGTGATATGAATTCCGGCAAAACAGTTAGTTCTGTTTGTGATACTGCGACTCTAATTTCCGAATAGTGAATTATTTCTTAGCGTCTTTTGGTCTCTTTGCTCCATATTTGGAACGAGCCTGTCTTCTCTTAGCGACACCTGCTGTATCCAGTGTACCTCTGATGATGTGGTATCTGGTACCAGGTAAGTCTTTTACTCTTCCTCCACGGATTAATACAACGCTATGCTCCTGAAGGTTGTGTCCTTCTCCTGGAATGTAGCTTGTTACTTCGATTCCGTTGGAAAGACGAACTCTGGCGATTTTTCTTAAAGCAGAGTTTGGTTTCTTAGGTGTAGCAGTTTTTACAGCTGTACAAACGCCTCTCTTCTGTGGTGAAGAAGCGTTGATACTCTTCTTTCTTAAAGAGTTGAATCCTTTTTGTAATGCTGGTGCAGTAGATTTTGCAACAGTTGTCTGTCTACCTTTTCTTACTAACTGGTTAAATGTAGGCATTCCTTTCACCTCCTGTAGTATTTTGCGGGTTATGTCCTACCCTGTGGCTGCTTTTTCTTAATCTTTGTAAGGATGCAACGATTCCGTTTTTTTGCGCATCCTAGGCTATTATACGGTCTGAAATTCTTTCTGTCAAGATCCTTTGTGTAATATTTTCACCGTATTCTCAATTTTTCTCCCTTTCTCCACATCATTTACAGATCATTATTTTTTGATTATGGTTTTATAAAATTTCTTATAATTTACTGAATATACTGGACAATCCACCATTTCAATGGTATGATAGCCCCAAAATGGAGGTGATTTTTTGAGGACATTATTAAAACCACTGTCATTCATACCAGCACTTCTGTTGATGTATATGATTTTCTCTTTTTCAGGTCAGGCAGGTGAGACTTCCTCTGATCTGAGTTTTCGCGTCAGCTGTAAGATCGTTTCGATTGGAGATGAGATTCTCGGAACGGATTTGACTCCAGACCGCATTGAACATTATGCTTCTAAAATTCACGGTTTTGTCAGAAAGCTGGCACATATGACAGAATATTTTGCGCTTGCAGTCGCTGTTGCTTTCCCTCTCTACGTCTACGGACTGAGAGGTATTTTATTGATGTTGATTGCCGGAGCATTTTGCGTTGCATTTGCCTGCGGAGATGAATTTCACCAATCCTTTGTGAGCGGACGCAGCCCATCAAAAAGAGACGTATTCATTGACAGCATCGGTATTTTTTTCGGTATTATTTTAGTCCGAATGGTTGGATGGACAGGACGTATGACCATCTTTCGCAAAAAAGAGGCGTGTGCTGCTCAGGAACAGATGCCTGAATGGAACAATCCCCCATCATATCCTTCACAAAATAATGGAAATATGAATGCGAATTCTTTTTCTTCCGAACAATCTCAGCAAAATCAGCAAAATTTTCAAAATGCTTGGGAGGAATCGTATGACTACGAGGAAGAGGAAGAAGATGAGGGCAAGCCACTTCGTCTGTTTCACTATGACGATGAGTATGAGGAGGAAGAAGTAGATGTGGATGAGGAATCATCCAATTCTTTAAAATCGCGCTTTTCTTCTCTTAAGAAACATAAGCATTAATCAGGAAAGGGACTTTTTATGTCAAAACGTTATATGGATTCTAATCAAGGAAACTATACAAACCAAAATGGTCAAAATTCGTATCAGCAAAATTTTTATCAAAATAATCCAAATGGCAACAACAATTATAACGGTGGAGGATATCCGCCAATAAATCAGCCAAATCGAAAACCGAAAAAGAAGAAATCAAAGACACGCCGTATTCTCCTTTTTATTCTTGAGATACTCATTCTTTTGCTTCTGGCAGGAGGATTGTTCATCGGCGCAAAGTTTGGAAAATTAAATACAAAATCTCTTGATACTTCTAATATTATTATCAATCCTGGCGTTACCTCTCAAGATAATGCTTCCAAATTATCCGGATATCGAAATATTGCGCTGTTTGGTGTTGATTCTCGAACGGGAGATCTGGAAAGCGGTACGAACAGTGATACGATTATGATTGCAAGTATCAACAATGATACAAAAGAAATCAAACTTGTCTCTGTTTACCGTGACACATATCTCGACACAACGCTTGGCTATTATACAAAAGCGACGGAAGTATACGGAGCAGGCGGAGCTCAGGCATCTGTCAATATGCTGAATAAAAACTTAGATCTCGATATCGTTGACTATGTGACTGTTGACTTCAATGCGGTTGCCGCTGCTGTAGATGCTGTTGGCGGAATTGATCTTACGATTGAAGAAGACGAAGTCGGATTCTTAAACGACTACCTCGTGGAAACTTCTCAAGTTCTTGGAATTGATTCGTATGAAAACATTCCAGGTCCTGGAACGTATCATGTTGACGGTCTTCACGCCCTTGCATACTGCCGTATCCGTTACACAGACGGAAATGATTTCAAACGTACCGAACGTCAGAGAACCGTTTTGATGAAAGTAATGGAAGCAGCAAAATCAGCCGATGTCTTTAAACTCAACGCTCTGATCGATAAACTGTTCCCTATGGTCTACACCAGTTTATCTCCGACAGAGATTTTAGGTCTTGCAAAAGATGCTCTTTCCTATTCCATCGGAGAGACAAAAGGATTTCCTTTCAATCTTGCAAACTATAATGCGGATAAATCTTATGTTGCGCCTGTCAATCTAGCGCAAAACGTATCTGAATTACATTCTTTCTTATTTAATGATACTACTTACGTTCCTTCTGATACGGTTCAGGAAATCAGCAACAATATTATTTACGAAACAGGACTTCAATAAATTTCTATAAAAAAATCCCCACACTGGATTTCTCCAGTATGGGGATTTTTTTTATTCGTCGCTTTCCTGAATCTGAATCAGCTCATCTTCTGCAGAAACCTGTGTGTTTTCTGCTTCCTGTGATACTTCTAATTCGATCAGTGCGTCATCCTCATCTTCTTCCATATTCTCTGCCTGAATCTTAACATTGCGGTATCTCTTCAGACCTGTTCCGGCAGGAATCAGTTTACCGATGATTACGTTTTCTTTCAATCCGATCAGTGGATCTACTTTTCCTTTGATTGCAGCTTCTGTCAAGACTTTTGTTGTCTCCTGGAAAGAAGCGGCAGACAAGAAGGAGTTTGTTGCAAGGGAAGCTTTTGTGATACCCAGCATTACCTGTTTTCCTTCTGCTGGTTCTTTTCCCTGTGCAATCATTTCTGCATTGATATCTTCAAATTCCAGATTATCTACCATTGTTCCTGGCAGAAGATCTGTGTCACCGTTATTTTCAATACGGATTTTCTTCAACATCTGGCGAACAATCACTTCGATATGTTTATCGTTGATTTCTACACCCTGCAGACGGTATACACGCTGTACTTCCTGAATCATATAATCCTGAACAGCGCGAACGCCTTTGATTTTTAAGATATCGTGAGGATTTACACTACCTTCTGTCAGTTCATCACCAGCTTCCAGATAAGTGCCATCCTGAATCTTAATTCTAGAACCGTATGGGATCAGGTATGTTTTCATCTCTCCTGTCTCTTTGTTCAGAACCTCGATTTCACGTTTTTTCTTTGTATCTTTGATTGTGGCAACACCAGCAATCTCAGTGATAATAGCAAGTCCTTTCGGTTTTCTTGCCTCAAAAAGCTCCTCGACACGAGGAAGACCCTGTGTGATATCTCCAC
>CBCTVZ010000154.1:0-4510 GCA_965150505.1 uncultured Robinsoniella sp.
GGGATTCCATACCTCAGCAGCTGAGAATATTGTATATGATTCTATGAATCCACCAATTGTTGAAATAGAAAGTGGAAAATTACGAGGATTTATGAACGAAAATACATATTCTTTTCTTGGAATCCAATATGCACAGGCCGAACGATTTGGTCAGCCACAGCCAGTCGAAGCATGGGATGGCATAAAAGATGCACAGGTATATGGTGCTGTTTGTCCTACAAATAAAATGACAGAAGTATCTTCAGATGAATTTGTATGGCCACACCGCTATTATCCATCAAATGAAATATGTCAGTATTTAAATATCTGGACACAAAGTTTGGAAGAAACAGCCAAAAAACCTGTTATGGTTTTTTTACATGGAGGCGCTTTTTCAAATGGTGCTTCTAATGAAACTGTCGCATATGATGGAAAAAATTTAAGTGAATTTGGTGACGTTGTTGTAGTAACTTTAAATCATCGTTTAAATGTATTGGGTTGTTTAAATCTTTCTGAATATGGAGAAGAGTATCAAAATTCTGGAAATACAGGAATGGCCGACATCGTAGCTGCATTGCAATGGATACAAGATAATATTGAAAAATTTGGAGGAGATCCTGATAATGTAACAATTTTTGGACAGTCTGGAGGTTCAGGAAAAGTAGTAACTCTAATGCATATGCCAGAAGCTGAAGGATTATTTGATAAGGCGATTGCACAAAGCAGCGGAACTGCAAGCGTACTTTTCGAAGAAGAGTCTTTAAAAATCACAGAAAAGACATTGGAAAACTTAGGGCTTGATGATTCAGAAGTAGATCAATTAAAAGATATCCCCTATGAAGAATTATTAGAAGCAGCTGATGCAGCTTTAGCAAGTGTAAAAGAAGAAGTAGGCAGAAATATTAGTTGGAGACCTCTTCAAGATAATAAATATGTTATGGAAGAATACTGCAGTTTTGCAGCAGATATCCCATTTATAGCTGGAACCAACTTTAGTGAAAGAAACAGTACAGTATTTATTGGCGATGGTCGAAAAAATGAATGGTCAGAAGAAGAAACGTATAAAAATCTTACAGAAATGTATGGTGAAAATACAGACATAATCATTGAAGAATTTAATCGTCTTTTCCCTGAAAAGAAAACGGCTGATGCATATTTCTATGCACCTTCTTATCGCAACAATGTACGATCCGCTCTAAATGCTAAAATGGAAAATACAAATGCACCTGTATACAATTATTTATTCTCATTTGAAGCGCCAGTAAACGGTGGCGTAACACCATTCCATTGCGCAGAATTAATATATGTATTTCATAATGTAGAACTTCCAGAGTTAACTATTGCAACAGGCGGAACAAAAGAATGTCTCGATATGCAGGATACTGTTGCTCAGGCATGGATAAATTTTGCATATACAGGTAATCCAAGCCAAGAAGGATTAGAGTGGAAACCTTATTCAGAAGAAAAAAACGCTACAATGGTATTTGATATTAAAAGTGAATGTAAGATATTAGATGATGAAAAAATGGTTGATTTTATGACATCAAAATAAATAATCTCAAACAAAATCGAATCTATACGGTTTAATTTTACTTTTTAAAAGTTTCATTTATTTTTATTAATAGGAGGAATTTTTCATGAAAAAATGGAAAGTTATATTGTCTGCTTCTCTTGTTTTTGCTATGACTCTCTCCCCATCTTCTCTCTGCTCTGCATCAGAATCTAGTTCTGCCTCTGTCTCTGAAACCCAAGAGGTAGAAGAGCCACATCTGGTGGAAGCACTTGCTGTAACAGAAGTACTGGAATGGGGTGAGACAGTAACCGCAATTCGCTTAGAATATTCAGAAGAAATCTGGTGCGGTTCCATTTCAAATAGTAATGAACATCCTGGATTTTTGACCTATCAGCTTGTTAACGATCGAGATATCACTAATATTTATGTCAATAACAGCGGTAAAAAAGATGATATTCAGTTATACGGCAAATATGTATTTTTAAATCTGGGATTAAATACTCAAGATTATAACAAATATCGTGATCAGATTGTGTTTAATACTTCTTTACGCACTAGAGAAAATCTTTCTCCATTTTATTTGTATCAAAATGAAGAGATTGAAACAAAAGACGGGAATATTATTCCTGTTACACGAAGAATTGAAACAAGCGGTGAGATAAATCTCGGTGTTGATGATTTTACCTCTGTTCTGTATGAAAATCCAGATGATGAAAGCTGGTTATATTATCATCTTTATGTTCCTGAAGGATATGAAGATCAAACTCTTCCTCTTGTTGTACATTATCCGTCTGGTGATTATATGTATACTGATTATACAGGAACATACCGTGGTGCTTTGTTTACTCATCCCGACTGTACTGTTTGGGCATCTGAAGAATCCCAATCCGAAAATCCTTGTTTTGTTCTAACAGTAGGTGGACAGCGAGACAGCACATGGGCAGATATTAATTATGAAAATTCTGTTATGCAGCAAAATTATGTTCATATTATTGACCAAATTATTAAAGAATACCCTATAGATACTTCCCGTATCTATGGAATCTCTCTGGCTCGTGGTTCTCAATCCATGTGGGCAACAGCTCTTGCTAATCCAGATCTTTTTGCTGCTATGATCTGTACCTCTCATGAATTTTATGACACATATGGAGAAGAGGATGCTTCCCAAAAAGCTCGGGAATTATTTGATCTTATGCCAATTTGGATGTTTGCTGGATATCTCGATGATTCTGGAAATGGTGCAAAAGGAATTCGTCTTAACAAAATAGCAAATGAATTAAATGCAAGCGGATCAAATATTACTGTTGCATACGGCGAAAACGGCGAGTTAATGTGGAACGGAATGTTAAGAGGTACGGAAGCCGAACAGCTCGCTCAAAATCAAATTTCACTTGCATCAAATACAAATTCTGATGACTTAATGACTTTCTATATGCCTGGGACATTGCCACAATCTATGCATTGGTGTTGGAATGCTACATATTCTAACGCTGGTGTCAGAAATTGGCTGTTTAGCCAAATAAATAATAGCGCATATACGCCTAATTAATTTGGTATATTATACTTTTTTAATAAAAACAGGAAAGGGATATAAGAAATCCTTTAAAAAGTGAGGGGGCACAAAATCATTAAATTCAACAATTGAGCGATACCCTAGATGCATAAAAAAATTCGGAAGGAATCCTTTTATTTTGGAAATCCTTCCGAATTTTTAACATACTTTAATAATACATTCGTTTCTTTAGTTTTTTTCGTAAAATTTCTGCCATTTTTTCAGAAAATCTTTTGATATAAAACCACGTATTTTATTTTTCATAAATCTGTGGTTTTATGTATGGTTTCTGCTTTGCACTTTATGCTTTACATCTTAATTTCTCAAATGGCTTTATATATGAATCCTTCTTTTATCTCTATTCTTTTTATTCTACAACAAACTGGAAGTATGCGTAACTCCATACTGGAGATCCTGCAAATTCTTCATCCACTTTGATGTATACATGATATGTTCCTTCGCTTCCTTCTGCCGGTGTTCCGGAGATTACAGCATTTCCATCATCGTTAAAGCTAATTTCCAATCCTTCTGGCAACTTATCGCCCAGATCGCTCACTTCAAATTTTGTCAATACATTTGAGAATCCGTCAGAGATTGAGAAATCTTGAGAAAATTCTTCGCCTGCTTTTAATTGGAATACTGTTCCAACCTCTGGCGTTACAGAAAGCGCGCCTTCTACATACAGTTCAAACTCTGCTGTCTTTTGTTCTTCTCCCTCTGCTGCAGTAACTGTAAACTTATAAATTCCTGAGCTTTCTGCTGCTGGCTGACCCCAAAGTTTTCCGTCTTCTTCCAGAATCATTCCTGTTGGGAGTTCTCCTGCTGTGATTTCATATACTGCATTTTCTCCAGCTTCTGGAACTTCAACATATGTCTCTTTATAGTTATATGTTGCTTTTGCCGGACTCAGATTACTGTCTCGTGTAACAGTCTCTTCTGAAACAGATGGAGTTGCTTCCTGTGCGTTACCATCCGTACTTACTGTACCTTCTTTTTGAACAGTAAGTTTCAGAGGCGCTGTCGCTGTGTTTCCTTTGTCGTCTGTTACTTTGAATACAAGCTCATATTCTCCTGCTGTTCCCACTGCTGGTACTCCGCTTAATTTTCCATTTGGAGACAATTTCATTCCTTCTGGCAATTCTGCAGAACTTTCATCTAATGAGAATGTGTAGCTAACTGCATCCAGATTGCTGTTTGCCCACAGTGGATTTACTTTTACTAAGCTATATTCTTCGCCTTCTGTTGCATTTACAAGTGTTGTCGTCACAATGGCAAGATCGCCTACTTCATTATGGTAAGAAGGATCAACTGACAGACTGCTGTGAAGCGCACGGTTTAAAACGTTGTAAGCGTTGCGCAGCATTACATTTCTGTCAATCAGACCATCATCCCAGCACTGTACTAATTCATCATGAATTACCCCGTCTAAAGTCAGATTCCCTGCCATTAGGCGGGGTTTCCTATAA
>CBCTVZ010000155.1:0-4492 GCA_965150505.1 uncultured Robinsoniella sp.
AAAGGCACAGGCAAACATCGACGAAGAAAAAGCAAGAAGCATGGAGCAGAAGCTGAAGAAAGCGCAGATTGGATTTGACGATTATCTGGAAAGTATGCGGCAGATGAAAAATATGGGAGGAATTTCCAGCATCTTAAGCATGATTCCGGGACTTGGAGGAAAGACAAAAGAATTAGAGGCAGCAGTTGATGAAAAGAAAATGGCGATGACAGAAGCAATTATTCTTTCTATGACTCCAAAGGAGAGAGCGAATCCAGATATTTTAAATCTCTCCAGAAAACGTCGAATTGCAAATGGTGCAGGCGTAGATATCAGTGAAGTGAATAAACTGGTAAAACAGTTTGAACAGTCAAAGAAAATGATAAAACAGCTCCCTGGTCTTATGGGAGGAAAAACAGGTAAAAGAGGTAAGTTAAAACTTCCTTTTTAACATATCATAACATAATCAGAAACCTTAAGGAGGTGAAAAACATGGCAGTAAAAATTAGATTAAGAAGAATGGGACAGAAAAAAGCTCCTTTCTATAGAATCGTTGTAGCAGATTCCAGATCTCCAAGAGATGGAAAATGCATCGATGAAATCGGTACTTACAATCCAAACACAGATCCAAGCGTATTTAAGATCGATGAGGAAGCTGCTAAAAAATGGCTTGCAAACGGTGCTCAGCCAACAGAAGTTGTAGGTAAACTTTTCAAATTAGCTGGAATCGAAAAATAAGGCAGAGGTGAAACGTGATGAAAGATTTAGTCGAAGTAATTGCAAAGTCTCTCGTTGAGAATCCAGATGAAGTTGTGGTGACACAGAAAGAAAACGGAAAAACAACAGTAATTGAACTGAAAGTGGCTCCGTCTGATATGGGAAAAGTGATTGGAAAACAGGGAAGAGTTGCGAAAGCAATTCGCTCTGTTGTAAAAGCAGCAGCATCCAAGGATGATAGAAAAGTAGTTGTTGACATTTTACAGTGACGACGACCCGGTGCCTTTAGACACCGGGATTTTTTCATTTTATCAGAAAAAATAATTTGATATACGGTATAAACCAGAACATGAAAAAAGTTTGTTTGGAGGAAAAAAGATGGAGACAATGTTTCAGGTAGGAGTGATCTCAGCGACACACGGTTTAAAGGGAGAAGTCAAAGTTTTTCCAACCACAGACGATCCACAGCGATTTAAAAAATTAAGAGAAGTTATGCTGGATACAGGAAAAGAGCTGATAAAGCTAGAAGTAGAACAGGTAAAGTTTTTTAAGCAATTTGTGATTTTAAAGTTCCGTGGTTATGATGATATTAATGATGTGGAAAAATGGAAGAAAAAACCGTTAAAAGTATACAGAGATCAGGCCGTTGCACTGAAAAAAAATGAGTATTATATTGCAGATTTAATTGATATGGAAGTAGATTTAGAAGATGGGACACATTTTGGAACACTCAAAGATGTGATGCAGACAGGGGCAAATGATGTCTATGTGATTGAGACGACAGATGGAAAAGAAGTACTTTTGCCTGCCATTAAACAATGTATTCTTTCGGTTGACGTAGAAAAAGGACGCATGACAGTATATGTAATGCCAGGTCTGATGTAAGGAGGGAATCGCTTGAATTACCATGTATTGACGCTGTTTCCTGAGATGATTATGCAGGCGCTTGGAACAAGCATTATCGGCAGAGCACTGGAAAAAGAAAGTATTTCTCTGGAAGCAATCGATATCCGAGAATATACAACAAATAAACATAAAAAAGTGGATGATACACCGTATGGCGGCGGCGCAGGTATGGTGATGCAGGCGCAGCCGATTTATGATGCCTATAAAGCTTTAGAACAAAAAATTGGATACCGTCCAAGAGTCATTTATCTGACTCCGCAAGGAAGTGTCTTTCATCAAAAGATGGCGCAGGAATTTGCAAAAGAACAAGATCTCGTTTTTTTATGCGGTCATTATGAAGGAATTGATGAACGTGTACTGGATGAAATTGTTACAGATTATGTGTCAATCGGAGATTATGTGCTGACAGGAGGAGAACTTCCAGCAATGGTTTTGATTGATGCGATCTCAAGACTTGTTCCAGGCGTATTAAAAAATGAAGAATCGGCACAATTTGAATCTTTTCATGATAATCTGTTAGAATATCCGCAGTACAGCAGACCAGAAGAGTGGATGGGCAAAAAAGTACCATCGGTGTTATTATCAGGGCATCATGCCAATATCGAAATCTGGAGACGAGAGCAATCCTTGCAGCGTACGTATGAGAGAAGACCAGATCTTTTAGATCGTGCCGTTCTCTCAGAAAAAGATAAAAAGTTTCTGGATAATTTAAGAAATAATACTTGCAAATAAGATCGAAATATGATAAATTAAACGTGTTGTGAAAAAAGATGGTCCTCTAATGACGGAGTTACTGACCGGATATTAAGAACATCAAAATAAGAAGGAGGCACACAATGAACGATATTATTAAAAATATTGAAGCTGCTCAGTTAAAAGCAGAAGTACCACAGTTTAATGTTGGAGATACTGTAAGAGTTTACGGAAAAATTAAAGAAGGAAATCGTGAAAGAATCCAGGTTTTTGAAGGTGTAGTTTTAAAGAAACAGGGCGGAAGCAATAGAGAAACTTTCACTGTAAGAAAAAATTCCAACGGTATTGGAGTAGAAAAAACTTGGCCATTACATTCTCCAAACGTAGAAAAAGTAGAAGTAGTAAGAGCTGGTAAAGTAAGAAGAGCAAAACTGAACTACTTAAGACAGCGTGTTGGTAAGAGTGCAAAAGTAAAAGAATTAGTAAAATAAAGTGAACCAGGGACATATACGAAAACGTATTTGTCCCTATTTTCAAATTAGGGGAAAACGTAAGAATAAGATGGTTCAGGAGATATAGAGACGATGGGAGCGCGCAAGAAAAAACAGAAGGCAAAAAAAGGGCCATTAGAGCGGATTAAGACAGGATTTCGATGGGTATTTCAAATAGCAGCAGTTATTTTAATAGCATATATGCTGATCTTTTTTTGGGGACAGCCCAGAACAAATATAGGACAGGCAATGGAGACAACTCTTTCAGGAGGGGATCGCGTTTTGATAAATACGCTTTCTTATCGTTTTGGAACTCCAAAAAGAGGCGATCTGATCAGTTTTAAACCAAATGGAAATAAGAAAGCGCAATCATTGATCCGAAGAGTGATAGGACTGCCTGGTGAAACGATTCAAATTGTAGATGGTGTAATTTATATAAATGGCAGAGTATATATGGAAGAGCAGGATTTTCCCACGATGACATTTTTTGGAACGGCAAAGGACGAAATTGTACTTGGAAATTCAGAGTATTTTGTTCTGGGTGATAATCGCAATAACAGCGAAGACAGCCGTATGGCGGATATAGGAAATGTCCGTCTAAGCGATATTGAAGGGAAAGTATGGATTGTGATTGCACCGAGCAGTCATTTTGGATTGATAGAATAACAATAGTTGAGACAAAAAAAGAGGTGAAAAAAATGAACTATCAATGGTACCCTGGTCATATGACCAAAGCAAAAAGAATGATGCAGGAAGATATTAAGCTGATAGATCTTGTCATAGAATTAGTAGATGCAAGAATACCGATGAGTAGTCGAAATCCAGATATTGATGATTTGGCAAAAAATAAAGCAAGAATGATTTTATTAAATAAAGTGGATTTATCAGATGAAAAACAAAATGTAAATTGGACAGAATATTTTAAGAAAAAAGGTTTTTTTGTTGTAAAAATCAATTCCAGAAGTGGCGCAGGTATGAAATCTGTACACGCGATGATTCAGGAAGCGTGCAAGGAAAAGATTGAGAGAGACAGAAAACGTGGGATTTTAAACCGACCAGTCCGCGCAATGGTAGTGGGGATTCCAAACGTCGGAAAATCAACATTTATCAATACTTTTGCGGGAAAGGCATGTGCAAAAACAGGAAATAAACCAGGTGTGACAAAAGGAAAACAATGGATTCGATTAAATAAAAATGTAGAACTTCTTGATACACCGGGAATTTTATGGCCTAAATTTGAAGATCAGCGAGTGGGTATGAAACTGGCAATGATCGGCTCTATAAAAGACGAGATTTTAAATTTAGAAGAACTATCTTTAGAATTAATTCAATTTTTAAAGGCGGAATATTCTGGAATTTTGCAGGAACGATACGGATGTGATGAAAAACAGGAGACCGTTAAAATTTTGGAACAGATTGCACAAAATCGTGCCTGTCGTTTAAAAGGCGATGTGCTTGACCTTGGAAAAGCAGCGATGCTCTTGGTGGACGATTTCCGAAGTGGTCGTCTTGGAAAAATTACACTTGAATTTCCAGACATAATTGAGTAATATAGATGTAATGACAGAAGAAAGTGGTGAAAATATGAAAGATGAGGAAATTATAAACTCAGAAAATGAGAATGAAAAAAGTACATCAGACAAATGGAAAGAACGATTTTTAAATATTATATGGATCGTTGCTATATTTTTAGCAGCCATTCTCAT
>CBCTVZ010000156.1:0-4330 GCA_965150505.1 uncultured Robinsoniella sp.
GATAGAAGAAGGCTGTGGATGAAATTTTTTATTGGAAAGTTTATAGCTTTCTGTGACAGGAACAATGCGATCTACTCCTGGGGCAATTTCCAAGTTTTGATCTGAAAGACGAGATTTATCTCCTACAACACCGATAATTGTTACTTCATGTCCCTGAGACAAATGGACATCGAGACCTTTTGAGCGAATAATATTTGAAACGTGTTCCACTGCTTCCTGTGAAGCATTTCTTTTCATTATGATAATCATGTCTGTATACCTCGAATGTTTTTCATTTTTTTAGTAGCTTCTATATTCTACTATTATTCAAAAGGAATGTCAATGCTATAACACTTTAAAGTGCGAAAAAATCTGATGTATCTTATTTGAAAAACAATAAAAAACATGATATGACAAAAAGTTGCATAAAACTCATGAAAAGAGGGTAAGATCTGTTATGTTTGTTGAATGAAAATATGATAAACAAAAAAAATAAAAAAATAATTGTTAAAATTAGATAAATAGCTTGAAATATTATGACAATTTTAGTAAAATATATCCATAGCAGAAATACAGAGTGCATAGAACACTCAGACACTAACTAGTATTGGAGGATATTATTATGGATGTTTACACAACTAGCAAGATTCGTAACGTGGTAATTCTGGGACATGGTGGAGCTGGAAAGACAAGTCTGGTAGAGGCAATGGCATACTTATCCGGTATCACAAGCAGAATGGGAAACGTAGCAGAAGGAAATACGATCAGCGATTATGATAAAGAAGAGATAAAAAGAAAATTTTCAATCAGCACAACAATGGTTCCGATTATCTGGAAAAATGTAAAGATTAATGTGTTAGATACACCAGGATATTTCGACTTTGATGGAGAAGCAGAAGAGGCAGCAGCCGCAGCAGATGCCGCAGTGATCGTAATTTCTGGAAAGAATGGTGTAGAAGTTGGAACACAAAAAGCATGGGAATTATGTGAAAAATATAAACTTCCAAGAATGTTCTTTGTAAGTAATATGGATATTGACAGTGCAAGTTTCCGAGAAATCGTAGAAAAACTGACAGAACTTTACGGAAAGAAAATTGCACCGATTCATCTGCCGATCCGTGAAAATGGAGAATTTGTAGGATATGTAAATATCGTAAAACAGGCCGGAAGAAGATGGGTTGGAAAAGATGAAAAAGAAGAATGCCCAGTTCCAGATTATTCAGTAGAATATCTTGAAAAATATCGTGAAAACTTATTAGAGGCAGTTGCAGAGACAAGTGAAGAATTTATGGATCGTTATTTCAGCGGAGAAGAATTTTCTGTTGCAGAAATCAGCGCAGCTCTTCATTCCGAGATCGTAGATGGAAGTATTGTTCCTGTTTCATTAGGTTCTAGTACGGCATTAAAAGGTATCGCAAACCTTCTGAACGATATCATTGGATATCTTCCAGATCCATCTAAGAGAAAATTTGCAGGAATTGATCTGAAGACAAAAGAAGTTTTTGAAGCAGATTATGATTTCTCAAAACCGAAATCAGCATACATCTTTAAGACAATCGTAGATCCGTTCATTGGAAAATATTCTATGATTAAAGTTTGCTCTGGATCAATCAAAAATGACGATACTTTATACAATGCTGATACAGATAACGAAGAAAAAATCAGCAAACTGTATGTGATGGAGGGAAATAAGCCGGTAGAAGTAAAAGAATTGATGGCCGGAGATATCGGAGCAATCGGAAAACTTTCCGCATTTACAGGAAATACATTATCCACAAAAGCACGCCCGATTCAGTATGGTAAATTACACATGCCAGTACCATATACATACAAGAGATTCAAAGCAAAAACAAAAGGAGAAGACGACAAAGTATCACAGGCTCTTGCAAAGATGATGCAGGAAGACTTAACAATGAAATCTGTAAACGATGCAGAAAATCGTCAGACTCTGCTGTATGGTATGGGAGATCAGCATATTGATATTATTGCAAGCAAACTGATCACAAAATATAAAGTAGAAATTGAACTGAGCAAACCAAAGGTAGCATTCCGTGAGACGATTCGCAAAAATTCTGATGTGGAAGCAAAATATAAAAAACAGTCTGGTGGTCATGGACAGTATGGCCATGTAAAAATGCGTTTTGCACCTCTTGGAGATTTAGAGAAACCATATGAATTTGAACAAGTTGTTGTGGGCGGCGCTGTACCAAAGAACTACTTCCCAGCAGTAGAAAAAGGTATTCAGGAATCTGTATTAAAAGGACCTCTGGCTGCATATCCAGTAGTGGGAGTAAAAGCAACTTTATATGATGGATCTTATCATCCAGTAGATTCTTCTGAAATGGCATTTAAGACAGCTTCTATTCAGGCATTCAAAAAAGGATTTATGGAAGCATCCCCTGTTCTTCTTGAGCCGATTGCATCATTAAAAGTGACTGTTCCGGATCGCTTTACAGGAGATGTAATGGGAGATCTGAATAAGAGACGAGGCCGCGTACTTGGTATGAACCCAGATCACAAGGGAAATCAGATCATTGAAGCAGACATTCCAATGATGGAATTATACGGATATTGCACAACACTTCGCTCTATGACAGGTGGAAGCGGTGATTTCGCATATGAATTTGCACGTTATGAACAAGCTCCATCTGATATTCAGGAAAAAGAAGTAGAAGCCAGAGCAAACAAACTGACTTCTGGAGAAGAATAAAAATAGAAAGAACCGCTGTATTTTATAGGTACAGCGGTTCTGTATTGCTTCCATTAAAATAAGTCGATTTCTTTTAAAAAATTCCAGAGAAGAGAGGCAAGCATATGATTTCCTGATTGAGTCAGATGAAATCCATCTGTTGTGAGATGAGAAAAGGACTGAGGCGGACAGGAAGAGACAAGTAAAGACTGGAGTGGTATAAAAAAACAGGAAAACGTATCGGCAGCTTTATTCATCAGATCAGAAAATTTTTGCCGTGCAGACATCCAGGTACAAAATTCCGCAGAATATGGAAAAAGAAATGGTTCTAAAAGAATAACAGGACCAGAAAAATCTTTTCGCACAGCAGAAAGAAGAGAATAGATATTTTTTTCATATTCTACAAGATATTGTACTTTTTGAGAATCCGATAATCCCGTATCCTGATAGATCGCAACGTCATTGATTCCGATTTGAATACCGATTAAATCTGGAGTATATTTTTGAAAGATCTCGTAATTTTTGCAGGAATGATAAACAGAAAGTAATTTTTGAAGAGTATGTCCATTATGCCCTTGATTATAAATCTGGATTGAAAGATGAGCGGAAGCAAACATTTCTGAAAGATAAAATAAATATCCTTCTCCCAGAGGATTTTTTGAAAAAAGATGGTTCGCATCGGTGATGCTGTCACCGAAAAAAATAAAGTGTTTCATAAATAAAATCCTTTCGTTTCATATAGAGATTACTCTTTTTTTATGTTGATTATAAAAGAAAAAACAAAAAATAGGAAGTTGTTTTGAGTTGGGAAAAGAAAAAAGACTTTAAAAATAGATCGATCTATGATATAATAACTTGAACGAAGAATTAAGGAGGCGTAAGACGATGAAACACATTAAAACCTTAAATGCGCAGACATTACAGAATACTCTGAAAAAAGGCGGATGCGGTGAATGCCAGACTTCTTGCCAGTCAGCATGTAAGACTTCCTGTACAGTAGGAAATCAGAGCTGCGAGAACAATAAATAAGAGGTATCTAGAAAATAAGCAGCGGGCTGTTTAAAGTTCGCTGCTTATTATACGAAGAACGAAAGAACTCCGATGAGCTCCATCGGAGAGTTTTGTTATTACAGAAAATTTGAAAGGGGATTTCAAGTGATCCATCAATATAAAAACAATGGCTATAATATCGTTATGGATGTAAACAGCGGTGCAATTCACGTTGTAGATGATGTTGTGTACGATGTACTTCCGTATATGGAGGAAGGAATGGAAAAGAAAGCCATTGCAGAAAAATTAAAAGAAAAGTACACAGAAGAAGAAGTTTTTGAGGCGGTATCAGACTGCGAAGAATTAAAAGAAGCAGGAACTTTATTTACAGAAGACACTTATAAAGAAAGTGTCATTGACTTTAAAAAGAGAAAGACAGTCGTAAAGGCTTTATGCCTTCATATCGCACATGACTGCAATCTGGCATGTCGTTATTGCTTTGCAGAAGAAGGTGAATATCATGGACGACGCGCTTTGATGAGCTATGAGACAGGAAAGCAGGCGCTTGACTTTTTGATCGCAAATTCTGGAAGCAGAAGAAATCTGGAAGTAGATTTCTTTGGCGGAGAGCCTCTGATGAACTGGCAGGTTGTAAAAGATCTTGTAAAATAT
>CBCTVZ010000157.1:0-4293 GCA_965150505.1 uncultured Robinsoniella sp.
ATTATTCAAGTGTTCTACTTCTTCGTCGTCAAGCTCAATGTCAACTCCGCCCAGAGCATCGACCGTCGTAGCGATTGCATTAAAATCTACTGTCACATAATCCTCAATATTCAAATCCAGATTTTTATTCAACATATTGATGGCGCGCTCCGGTCCGCCATAGAAATACGCTTCTGTCGCTTTACGGTATTCCTCGTTCGTATTGTCCAGATATGTGTCACGGTATACAGAAACCAATTTTACATCTTTTGTGGCATTGTTGATGCTGGCAATCATAATCACATCGCTGTGCGCTCCGGCTTTTAATGTGCCGTCTCTGGCATCCACTCCAAACAATGCAATATTGGTATATCCCGTCAAGACCTCGCTCTCTACACTCGGAATATTTTTATTGATGATAATACTGCCTTCTTCAATCGGATCGCTGTTCAAACGCTCCATTTTAGACCAAACAAATAATCCGACAGCAAGAACTAAAAGTGCTATAACTTCCAGTGCAAAGAAAATGGCTTTTCGTTTTCCTCTTTTATTTTTCTTAGGCATTTGAGGCCCGCCCGGATAACCATTGTTAAACGAATAAGAATGGTTGCTCTGATTTTGGTATGGACCGTTTTGATATGGGCCGTTTTGATACGGTCCATTCTGATATGGACCATTTTGATATGGACCATTCTGATACGGTCCGTTCTGATACGAGCCATTTGCATTCATACCAGAGTTCCCATTTGTCTGATATGGACCACCCATGTTTCGACCTCTGTTTCCATTTTGGTTCATATTCTTGTTCTGCATTGTTTTCCCTTCCTTGAATTGATAATATTAATACGCGTTCTTATTTACAAATCCACGAAAAATTGTCAAAATCAAAATTTTTATATCAAGACCAATCGTCCAGTTTTCAATATAATACAGATCATATTCAATCCTTTTTCGGATTGATGTATCTCCCCTGTATCCGTTAATTTGTGCCCATCCTGTCATTCCCGGACGCACCTGATGCTTAATCATATAGCGAGGAATCTCTTCCCTGAACTTCTCAACAAACTGAGGCCTCTCCGGTCTAGGTCCGACAAGGCTCATCTCCCCTTTTAATACGTTAAAAAGCTGAGGCAGTTCGTCTATGCTTGTCTTTCGGATAAATTTCCCAACTCCTGTCACACGCGGATCATTTTTTACTGTCCACGCTTTTTGTTCCTCTTGTTCCTTTTGCACTTCCATAGATCGAAATTTATACATATAGAATGTCTTATTATGTCTTCCTACTCTCTCCTGCTTAAAAATCAATGGTCCTGGCGAGGTCAGTTTGATCAGACCGGCTGTCACAATCATGATCGGTGAGAAAAGAATGATCGCTGTCACAGCGCCGACTAAATCAACAATCCGCTTGATAAAATTATTGAACGTATTTGTCAATGGCACTTGTCGAATATTGATCACAGGCAATCCCAACAGATCTTCTGTATATGGCTTTGTCGGAATGACATTATTATAATCAGGGATAAACTTTGTATGAACACCTGATTTTTCACACTGTGATACAACGCGTTCCAACTTATAATATTCACTCAGCCCTAATGTAATTGCAATCTCATCAAGATTATTTTTCTCTAAAATCTCCGGTAATTTTTCATTTTTTCCCAGTATCGGCACGCCTTTATATGTTTTTCCTATCTCTTCTGTATCATCTAAAATCCCCTGCACTTGGTATCCCCATTGAGGATTTTGTTTGATTCGGTCAATATACTCCTCTGCTGCCCTGCTGTATCCTACCAAGATAATATGTTTTAAATTTTTTCCGCTGCGTCTTAAATCCATCAAGACTTTTCGGATTATATTACGTACCAGTGTATCCAGAACAATATTCAGACCGACAAAATTCAAAATCATCTGTCTGGAAAAGTCCATCTGTTTTACAAGGAAAGAAGCCGCCATAAACAATAAAAGTCCCGTTGTGTTTGCCTTTATAATGTTGGCAAGTTCTACTCTTCTGCCCTGTATTCTCTTTGGCGTATACATCTGAAACATCCAGTAAAGCATTAAAAAACCTGGAACAATCACGACCAAGGTTGATAAATATACTTTATCTGAAAGTTTTCCTGTCTGATCATCCACAAAGAATGTAAATTGCAGATACCAGGCAAGCAGATAAGCTGCTACGATAACAAGTCCGTCAATTACTACATGCAGCCGATTAAAATATTTTTGATTATCTTTAATCAAATATCTCACCTCTCTGCTTTGCATTTATCCTTTTTATCATACATGATACTTTTTCAAAGGGCAACTATGATTTATATTTTTTCGACTTTTTTAATATTTTTTCCGGATCTAAACACAGACTTTTTTATATTTTTCCACAGTTCAATCTGAATATTCAAGCAATTTTTGAAATCTTCTTTTTTATATTTGACTTTTTTCCCTGATTTGCAAAGCCGGATTCCTTCCCAAAATCCTTTCCAGTATTCTGCTGCCAGCCCTTTCTTCCAGAAAAACAATCCTTTCATCAAAAAACCTGATATCAGAAATGGAAGATTCCAGACAATCTGCCATGCCGGCATATTTTTGTAGATCACATATACATTATTTCTGGCCGAATGGCGAACTTTAAATTTATTATACTGCGATCCTGTCGTTCCGCTGCCCACATGATAGATGCGCGCCTCTGGGAGAAACCAGTTTTCGTATCCAAATCTTTTTGCTCTATAGCCTAAATCCAAATCTTCCAAATACGCAAAATGCTTCTCATCAAACAGTCCTATTTTATTTAAAATGGATTTTCGATAGATTGCCGCCCCTGCACAGGAAGAAAAAATCTTTTTTTCTTTTTTATATTTTTCTTCCGGTTCTCCCTTTCCTTGTGCAAATGCCCATCCCAGCGCGCTGTAAAAATCTCCCGCATCGTCAATCAGATTTGGGTGCGCTTTTTGTATCATCTTTGCCTGACAGGAAAAACAATTTTTATGATGTCTGATTCCTCTGAGCATTTCTTTTACAAATGTCGTTTCTGCATACGTATCATTATTTACTAAAAGGACATATGGGGCTTTTGCAGCGCGAATCCCTATGTTGACTGCTCGGCAGAATCCTTCATTTTTTTTCATTCTCAAAATTTTTACTCTCGGAAATTCTTTTTTCATCATATCGACACTGCCATCTTCTGACCCATTATCTACTACAATGATTTCAAAATTCTGAAAATCTTGTTTTTCTAGACTTTTCAAACATTCTCTCAGATATTTTTTTCCATTCCAGTTCGGAATGACTACGGATACCATCCATTTTTTTTCTTCCATATTAGCCTCTTATCTTTATGATTGCTTCTGTTTTATATGGTTTTACTTTCAAAATAGAATCTTCTCACTTTTAGGAGCGAAGCGAATAATCCCATTTTTTTAATGATAAATTCGGGTTATAGTAAGGATCTCCTTTTTTGAGTACATTCATCCATCGCTTTTTCATATACTGTATTTCATTTTGAAAACGTCTTACTTTTTCTTTTGTATCTTCCGCTCCTCTTGTCTTTGATTCATCATGATACAGTTCCACATAAGGATCGTATACGACAAGATATCCTTTTTCTCTGACTTTCAGGCAAAAATCCACATCATTGAAGGCAACTGCCAGCGTTTCCTCAAATCCGCCAACTTCCCAAAAAATATGTTTTTTTACCATCATACAGGCTGCTGTGACAGCGCTGAGGTCTTGCTGGATGCCTGCCTTATGAAGATAACCCGTTCTTCTTGCGTCCATACCGACAAACATACTGCCGGCAACGCCTCCCATGCCAATCACAACGCCGGCATGTTGGATCGTATGATCTGGATAATATAATCTTGCTCCTACGATTCCCACTTCTTTTCTCTGACAATGACTTAACAGTTCTTCGATCCAGTCAGGCGCGATCACTTCCATATCATTGTTCAGGCAAATGATATATTCTCCTTTTGCATTAGAAACGCCAAAATTATTAATTTTAGAGTAATTAAATTCCTCTTTCCAGTAAAGCACACGGACATTTTTCATTCCATCTATCTTTTTATAATATTCAAACGTCTCTTGTCTCTCACTGTTATTTTCTACAATCAAAATTTCTATATTTTTATAAGTGCTGATCTTCCAGATCGACTCCAGACATTTTTTTAATGTTGGGATTTGATCTTTATTTGGGATGATGATAGAGACAAGCGGAGTTCCTTTTACTTGATATCTCACACGATAAAATCCATAATCTTTTGTGTGGGAAACCTTTGCATTTTCTCCCACGCGTTTTAGATGGTCTTCGATTGCCCGTTT
>CBCTVZ010000158.1:0-4197 GCA_965150505.1 uncultured Robinsoniella sp.
GCCCAGAACCGGAATCGAACCAGTGACACGAGGATTTTCAGTCCTCTGCTCTACCTACTGAGCTATCTGGGCATTTCATTGGCTCTACATTTGTTTGTTCACCGAACTGACAAGTGATATTCTAACAGAACTATTTTTATTTGTCAACATAATTTTTTTATTTTTTTTAATTTTTTTGGATACCATATCAAATAGAAACGAAATGCAAAAGAAAAAAATACTTTTTTTTTCTAACAATTTGATATATCATAAAAAAAACGGAAAGGACATGGTGATGTAGTATGAAAAATATTTACAAGGGAACTTTGGGATTAATCGGAAATACGCCTCTTGTAGAGATGATTCATCTTGAAGAAAAATATGAACTGAAGGCATCCATTTTGGCAAAATTGGAGTACTTAAATCCTGCTGGAAGCGTAAAAGACCGCGCTGCAAAAGAGATGATTGAGGATGCAGAGAGAAGAGGTATCTTAAAAGAAGGTTCTGTGATCATCGAACCTACTTCTGGAAATACCGGAATTGGTCTTGCAGCGATTGCAGCCGCAAAAGGATATCGCATGATCTTGACAATGCCTGAGACGATGAGCATTGAACGCAGAAATATGTTAAAAGCATATGGAGCAGAAGTTGTCCTGACAGAAGGAGCAAAAGGCATGAAAGGCGCTATCGAAAAAGCAGAAGCTCTGGCTGCTGAGACGGAAAATAGTTTTATCCCAGGTCAGTTCGATAATCCTGCAAATGCACAGGCTCACAGAAAAACAACAGGACCTGAAATCTGGAGAGATACAGACGGCGATGTTGATATCTTTGTAGCTGGCGTAGGCACAGGTGGAACATTGACTGGAACAGGAGAATATTTAAAAGAAAAAAAGAATCAAATTAAAGTAGTTGCGGTAGAACCATCCTCCTCCCCTGTATTGTCAGAAGGAAAAAGCGGAGCGCATGGCATTCAGGGCATCGGCGCTGGTTTTGTGCCAAAAGTTTTAAATACAGAAATCTATGATGAAGTGATGACGGTAGAAAATGAAGAAGCCTTTGCATTTGGAAAAGAAATTGCAAAGACAGAAGGAATTTTAGTCGGTATCTCCTCTGGCGCAGCGATGTGCGCAGCAGTAAAATTAGCAAAACGTCCAGAAAATGCTGGAAAAACGATTGTCGTAGTTCTTCCGGACAGCGGAGATCGCTACTATTCGACACCACTGTTTCAATAAAAACAAATCGCAAATGAAAATCATCTAATTTTTTATATTTTTATAAACAAACAGAGACATTCTCTCAAATTTATTCTGGATTTTGAAGAACGTCTCTGTTTTCTTTTTCTATTTTATTTTATTTTATGATGTGCTTCAGCCCATAGGCGGAACTGGAGTCGGTCTGGAAGGATCGAATACTGCCGCTGAATCGTATAGATCCGATAACAGCTCTGGATTATAATACATACGATAACCGTCCAGATTACGGCGACCCATACGCAGATAATTGTCTCTTAGCTGAACCCAATACGTGCTGGAGTCAACGTTACAATAGTAGTTGAAGCCTTTGCTCTTCAGATAATCAAATTTCGGATGACCGGTATAATCTTCAACGCCTGTGATATCTGCACCGAATGCAAAAATAATTTTATCACACGGTCCGACAATCGGAGAGACATACGTCAACCATTTTTCTGTATCTGCCATCAGAGTATCGAGACTGCGCTCTCCTACATTGATATGTCCCCAAGTATGGCTGGCAAACTGCCATCCGTCTTCCTTCATTGCTGTGGCAACTGCCGTAGCCTGCGCAACTTCCTGATCCCAGTTAAAATCTGGATGAGCGTTTAAAAACTCAATCTGATCAGGGTCTAAATTTGGATCATTGATATCGCGATATACTCCGTCTGTGCGATATCCAAGAACGCCATTATATCCGGTCAAAGCAATCGTTCCTTTTGCACCGCGATAAGAAAAGTCTGGATGCTGTTCCACAAAGCGATCAATCAGAGGCACCATATCAAAATCTCCGACTGTAATAGAACCATCTGCCTCGACATATTCTGTCTTGACCTCTCCATTTTCATCAACCACAAGTTTGGAAGCCATGCCATCTCCATCCATATAATGATAATAGCTGACATCATCCTGAGAAAGAACAAACGCTTTTTTCCCCGGTGGAAGCATGATATCCTGAGGAACCATCATTCCCTGTTCGTTTACTTTTGCGATATCATCAAGATGAACCAGAACAAATCCTTTTTCATACATACTCTGAGTAATTTTATTAAACTCATCAATCGTAGTCATTACCTGATTGTATCCGCCAGCATCGCTGTCAGAGTCAAATGCTCTGGATGGATCTTTGATCAGCGTATGATAAAAGACATGGGTAATCTGATCAATCGGATATGGGACACAAGTATCTTTTGTCGCCTGATACTCAGTAACCTTTTTCTGCAATGTCTGATTTGACGCATAATCAGGTGAACTCTTTAATAGCTCCATAGCGCCGTCGTAATCATAACTTGCCGCAAGTCGATCTGCCTTAGCGACAAGCTCTTTGCTCTGATCAACCGGTGCGGAAGTCTCAGGTGTATTTTGGCTTTCTTTCTGTGAATCTGCACTGGAGTCATCAGAGGAGGTAGGATTCGGATGTGACGTTGTATTTGGTTTGTCTGGCTTATTATTTGAACGTAAAGCTGTAGCCACAGCAAAGCCAATGATAACAACAATAATCACTGCTAAACAGCAAAAAAGAATCCTCATTCTTCGCACATGAGCTTCCCGTTTTTGTTTCTGAAGCAAAAAAGCTTGCCTGTATTCGTCATCATAAGAAGACCTTCGGCGTTGTCGATTGTTTTCGTTCATTTCATTTTCTCTCCCTGCATTCTTATTTTTGTCTTTCTCAAAATATATTCCCCTGTTGACTTTCCATTGTATTGACATCAGACATTGAAATCTCCCCTTACAAAAACAGGGGAGCTCCATAACGGTCACTGATTTTTGGAAATGAAATAATTTGTCAAAAAACTGTGAAATATGTTTAATTTTATTGTAAATTTTTTTGCTATATTTGTCAATTAAGTTTCAGTTAAGATTTATTAATTTCGGTATATTATTCCAAAAAAATCACAATTTATTAAGCAGAATAAATCGAATCAAACAAAATAGAAGCTAAGGAGCAAAAAAATTAAATCATATACTTTCTTCAATATGGTTCAGTAAAAGCTGTCTGATTTTAGGATACTCTCCAAGCCCCTTTAAAACGCAGGAAACTTCAAGCCCAGCTTGTTCAAACTGGCATCTCCAAGAATCTGGGTTATCGCCCGCTAAATCATTTTTTGCATGATCACCGGCAACGATCATAAAAGGCGCAAGCACCACACGGCGTGGATTCATCGCTTTTACCTGACGCAAAATAGATTCCATAGATGGGTATGCTTCCACCGTTCCTAAGAAAATTTTAGAATATCCATGATCCTTAAACGTGTAATCCAATGCTGCATAGACAGAATTGGCATAGTGGGTTGTGCCATGTCCCATCAAGACAAGCACCTCATCGTCAGAGAGAGAAGTTCCCAGTTCCTGTGCGACAGCTTCCACAACATAGTCATTGTCTTGTGTGGATGTCAAAAGAGGCGTTCCAAAACGGACAGAAGAAAAATGATGGGAGAAAGAAAGAACATCCTGTTTCATCAGATCATTTTCAATTCCATTAATCACATGGGTCGGCTGAACAATCAACTCTGAAATACCGTCCTGTATCATCTGTTCCATTGCCTCACAGACATTTAAAATACGAGTATGATCTCTTTCAAAAACTTTTTTTATAATCATCTTGCTTGTCCATGCGCGATAAATAGAAAAATCTGGATACGCCTGCGCGATATCCGATTCAATTTTATCAATGGTAACTTTTCTTGTATCATTGTGGCTTGTGCCGAAGCTGACAACTAAGATCGCTTTTTTGTTTTTCTGATTCATAAAATCCTCCATTTTTTTCAGTTCTCTTTTCTATCCACATACTGATTTACCCACATACTGATTTATTTTTTCCGCATGGAATCTAGTATATACTACTCCCTTTTGGAAGACAATATTTTTAATGGAAATCCTTATGAGAAATCCATCCAATTATCTAATAAGAAACAAAAAAATAGCAAAATCGTCAACTACCCACGACCTAAAGGTCATGGGCTTGTAACTGCCCAGTCGTACGAAC
>CBCTVZ010000159.1:0-4126 GCA_965150505.1 uncultured Robinsoniella sp.
ACTTGCACGACTGGGCAGTTACAAGCCCACTACCTTTAGGTGGTGGGTAGTTGACGAAAAATTATGAAGTAGAAGAATCTGAAACTAGAGGATGATCCATACTGCCGGAACGGAAACCTTCCAGATCTAATGTTAAATAGTCAAATCCAAGAGATTTTAAATCGTTACATATTTTTTCACGGTGTTTCATAAGATTTGGAAAGTCAGAAAGATCTACCTCAATGCGAATTAAATTGGAATGACAGCGAAGACGGACATTATAAAAACCAAGTTCGCGCAAAAACATCTCACCTTGATGAAGACGATCTAAAAGTTCATAGTCAAATGGTGTATTATAAGGAAGACGGGTTGCCATACATGGAGTAGAAGGTTTAGAGAAAGTAGAAAGCCCGAAAAATTTTGCTGCTTCTCTGACCATTGTTTTTGTATAAGAAAGAGTAATCAATGGACTTTTAATACCTAATTCTTTTATTGCTGCTAGACCAGGTCGGTATGATTTTGTATCATCGAGATTACTGCCGTCAAATAAATGAAAATATCCCAAAGAAGAGGCTTCTTTTTTTAATGTTTCAAACAGAAAATATTTACAGAGGTAACAGCGGTTTACTGGATTTTTTACAATCTCTGGATTTGCAAACTCATCAATCTTTATAACTTTATGGATAGTGCCAAATTGTTGTGCCTGTTTGGCAGCGTCTTCTGTATCCGTATGGGGATGAAGACGTGTTTCAAATGTAATGGCAAGAACAGGTTTTTTAGTGGTGAGAGAACTTTTTTCTACAGCAAGACAAGCTGCTTTTAAAAGAAGAGAACTGTCAACACCGCCTGAAAATGCAATACAGATACCATCTTTTACATAGGAATCAAAATAAGAAATTAATTGTTCGTTCAAAAAAATCTTCCTTTCTATTACTATATATAATATAAATAAGTTTATATATTCAATAATTGGAATAATCAGTTAGGGTAGGAAACAACAAAAAATAATATTTGAAACAGAGAGCATAGTCTTTCAAAAAAATTTTGTGTGTGAAAGGGAGCTTTACGAGGAAAGTATATCTGAGAATGGAAAGTTATTCAATAAATTCTTTGTTAAAATAGATCAGGATTTTTTTAACTTTTTAAATAGAATAGAAATAGTTTAAAATTGGATCTGAATTTTACGAACAATATTATAAAACATTACTGTTAAAATATAATTTAAAAAGTAAATCGTATTATAAAAAATGAATCTATGTATTTTCGATCATGATTCATGGATAAATATATATTATTGGTTTCACTTATCAATAATGAAAATAAGTAAGAAGAAATAGAATTTAGAAGGGAAAAATATTATGGAAATTCAGGAATTATTGCGGAAAGTAAAAAATAATGAAATATCATTGGAGGATGCAGAACAATATTTAAAGACGCTTCCATATGAAGATCTCGGATTTGCAAAATTGGATCATCATCGTGCATTGCGTTCAGGATTTGGAGAAGTCGTATATTGTGCTGGAAAAGAACAGGAACATTTGAAAAAAATATATGAGACGTTTTCACAGAGAAAAAGTAATGTTTTAGGTACAAGAGCTACAAAGGAACAGTTTGAATATGTGAAAAAATTTGTACCGGAGGTCATTTATAATCCAATAGCTCATACGATGGCTCTTACATTTGATGAACATGATAAGATCGGAATGATTGCAGTTTGTACAGGGGGAACGTCTGATATTTCTGTCGCTGAGGAGGCAGCAGTCACAGCAGAATTTTTTGGAAGTAAGGTGGAAAGAATTTATGATGTGGGAGTTGCAGGGATTCATCGACTCTTTTCAAAAATGGATCAAATTCAAAAAGCGAATTGTATTATTGCTGTAGCAGGAATGGAAGGCGCTTTGGCCGGTGTCATAGCAGGAGTGGTGGATAAGCCTGTTATTGCAGTGCCGACATCTGTTGGATATGGGGCGAATTTTGGAGGACTTTCTGCACTTTTGACCATGTTAAATTCTTGTGCAGAGGGAATTGCTGTTGTAAATATTGATAATGGATTTGGTGCTGGATATATGGCAACGCAGATTAATCGTTTGGCATCCTCTGAGAAAAATCATTTTTAAATTTAATTTAGGAAAATTCTATAAGACCATAAATAGAAAACCATAAATAGAAAACCATAAATAGAAAACCATAAATAGAAAACTATAAATAGAAAACCAATTACCTTTAGGGGATAGGGAGTTCATTGCCATTAGATGAGGAGTTCACTTTAAAAAAATACTTGTCAAGGTTAATAGGATATCATATAATAATTTCTATTCTTTCTGGGAGTCGCATAAAATGGCAAATATTTTATTGCCAGAAAGTTGACAACAGAGGAATAAAACAGTATTTTTAAGCTTTTAATAAAAAACAGCATAAGGTACAGCTAATATAAAGGAGGAAAAATAGTGGCATCAGAAGTGGTAATCGTACTCGATTTTGGTGGTCAGTACAATCAGTTAATCGCCAGACGTGTCAGAGAATGCGGAGTATATTGTGAAGTACATCCGTATAAACTCAGCATTGAAAAAATAAAAGAGATGAATCCAAAAGGAATTATCTTTACAGGCGGACCAAATAGTGTTTATGCAGAGGATTCACCAACTTGCTCAAAAGAAATTTTTGAATTAGGAATTCCGATTCTGGGAATTTGCTATGGTTCACAGCTTATGGCTCATTTATTAGGTGGAAAAGTAGCAACAGCGCCAGTCAGTGAGTATGGAAAGACAGAAGTGAATATTCGTAATTCATCAAAATTATTTGCAGATGTTTCGGAACGTACGATTTGCTGGATGAGTCACACAGATTATATAGAAAAAGCTCCAACAGGATTTGAAATTATTGGACATACATCTGTATGCCCAGTGGCAGCGATGGAAATGCCAGAGAAAAAGTTATATGCAGTACAATTTCATCCGGAAGTGCTTCATACAAAAGAAGGCGCTAAAATGCTTTCAAATTTTGTCTATAATATTTGCCAATGTAAAGGCGATTGGAAAATGGATTCTTTTGTAGAAACTTCGATCAAAGCAATTCGTGAAAAAGTAGGAAATGGTAAAGTATTCTGCGCACTTTCAGGTGGAGTAGATTCTTCTGTAGCAGCTGTTATGCTTTCAAAAGCAGTTGGAAAACAGCTTACATGTGTATTTGTAGATCATGGTCTTCTTAGAAAAGATGAAGGTGATCAGGTAGAAGCAATTTTTGGACCAAAAGGAAATTATGACCTGAATTTTATTCGTGTAAATGCACAGGAACGTTTTTATGATAAGTTAAAAGGGGTAGAAGAACCGGAAAGAAAAAGAAAAATTATCGGAGAAGAGTTTATTCGTGTCTTTGAAGAGGAAGCCAAAAAGATCGGTGCCGTTGATTTCTTGGTACAGGGAACAATCTATCCTGATATTATTGAAAGTGGTCTTGGAAATTCTGCAGTTATCAAATCTCATCACAATGTGGGAGGTCTGCCTGAGACAGTGGACTTTAAAGAAATTATCGAACCTCTGAGAATGCTTTTTAAAGATGAAGTCAGAAAAGCAGGATTAGAATTAGGACTGCCAGAATATCTAGTATATCGTCAGCCATTTCCAGGTCCTGGATTAGGCGTACGTATTATAGGAGAAGTAACAGCAGAAAAGGTTCGTATGGTTCAGGAAGCAGATGCTATTTATAGAGAAGAGCTGGAAAAAGCAGGTGTCCATAAAGAATTGGGACAATATTTTGCAGCACTGTCAAATATGAAAACTGTTGGATGTATGGGAGATGGCAGAACATATGATTATGCTGTTGTACTGAGAGCAGTGATGACCACAGATTTTATGACAGCAGAATCAGCAGATCTTCCATGGGAAGTATTAGGAAAAATAACAAGTAGAATTGTCAATGAAGTCAAAGGGGTTAATAGAGTAATGTATGATTGTACGGGAAAACCGCCAGCGACGATAGAGTTTGAGTGATGAAATGGACTTGAAAAAGCCTTTATTTATGTGGGATGCAAGCAAATTTATTTAAGTGTTGGCAACGATTTGGCAACATTTCGGGTATCACTCACTGAATAACAGAATACTTCAATAACAGAAAACCTTACTGATTTTCAGAAATAAAGCTGAAAGTC
>CBCTVZ010000160.1:0-4096 GCA_965150505.1 uncultured Robinsoniella sp.
CAGCAGCCCGTTTCACGGTCTGCGTGTAGTTCCTTGTAAACTGACCTAAAGAACAGTAAAAATGTATTCAATATTCCCCAGCTCCAGAAAAAATAATCTCCCCTTGTCGCTGGGTCAATCAATGAGAACAGAATCGGACAAACAAACATTGCCAAAACTTGTATTCCTGCAAAGAGAAACAGTTTTGAAAATGGAACAAAATCTCTGTCCCACATCATTTTCAGTATCAGAGCAATGTGTCCTATGACATAGATTGTGTTGCATAACCATATAATATTTTCTGCTAATCTTCTCCAAGACATTCTCACCATGGCATCTTCGATTGGAAGATTTGGCGGCGGCAGAACCTTATTCAATACAAACAAAATAATACAATGTGTCAAAAAACCTGCAATCAAAATCCCATCCAGTATCCATGCTGTTCTTTTTCGTCTCTTCTCTATCATAGTTTCACCTTCGGTTCATCTTATTGTTCTGTTGAATAGGTAATCTCCGATTGTTATCTTTCTCTCAAAATTATATATATATATTATTATATCACTTTTTCTCCAGATTTTACGTTTTTTTCCTAAATGATCGTTTTTCCGTCCTGAATGTCATATTTTTTTATTTTTACGTCTTTTCTTGCAAAAAACAGATAAAAAATAAAAGATGTATGCAATCCACATCTTTGAATATGTCCCGCATACATCTTTCCATTTTTTACTTTTTATAAAAAAACTCTTTTTATTTATGCTTCAGCTACTTCTGTCGCTGCTGCTTCTGCTACAGCCGCCTCATACTGTTCCAGAATAATTTTCTGAATGCGTTCTCTCGTCTCAGAGTTAATCGGATGTGTGATATCGCGATATTCTCCATCAGAAGCTTTTCTGCTAGGCATAGCAATAAATAAACCTTTTTCTCCCTCAATCACTTTGATATCATGAACAACAAATTCATCATCAATCGTGATAGAAACAACAGCTTTCATTTTTCCTTCTTTTGCGACCTTGCGCACTCTAACGTCAGTAATTTTCATAACTTCCAAGCCCCTTTCCTGCACCATATTTTAAAATACATATCGTTCGTTCTTTTCAACCACGATCTTGATTCCATCTTCTCCGATGTGGTAAGAGTTTGCACGAATTGTATCACGGCTCTCTACGATGCAGTTTTCAATGTGTGTATTGTCTCCTAAATAAACATCATTCAGGATAATTGAATTTTTGATTACGCAATTATCGCCAACAAATACTTTTTTAAATAAAACAGAATTTTCTACATATCCATTTACGATACATCCGCTGGATACAAGACTGTTTTTCACTTCTGAACCTGGATTATATTTTGCTGGAGGCAGATCGTCTACTTTAGAGTAAACATCTGGATACTGACGGAAGAAATAATCTCTTACTTCTTTTTTCAGGAAATCCATGTTTGTCTTATAGTAAGACTCAACAGTTGAAATACTGCTCCAGTATGTAGAAATCTTATAGCCATAGATTCTCTTTAAGTTTTTATATCGAATTAAAATATCTTTTACAAAATCATGGCGTTCTTCCTGCATTCCTCTCTCGATCAGCTCAATAAGCTGTCTTCTACGGATAACATAGATACCTGTGGAGATTGTATGAGAGGAGGATACCATTGGTTTTTCCTCAAAGTCTTCAATTCGGCAGTCTTCATTCATTCTGACAACACCAAATCTTGTGACATCCTCTCCCGGTTCCATATCTTTACATACAACCGTGATATCTGCTTTCTTTTCAATATGATATTCCAGAACTTTATTATAGTCCAGTTTATATACGCCGTCTCCGGAAGCAATGATTACATATGGTTCATGACATTTCTTGAGGAAATCAAGGTTCTGTCCGATTGCATCAGCAGTACCTCTGTACCAGAAACTATTGTCATGTGTAACAGTTGGTGTAAATACAAATAATCCACCTTGTTTTCTTCCGAAATCCCACCATTTTGATGAGCTTAAATGTTCATTTAATGATCTTGCATTGTACTGTGTCAATACAGCAACTTTCTGTACAGATGAATTTGTCATATTACTCAGTGCGAAGTCAATACTGCGGTAACTTCCGGCAACCGGCATAGCAGCAATAGCTCTCTTATTTGACAATTCTCTCATTCTATAGTTGTTTCCACCTGCTAAAATAATACCTACTGCTCTCATGAAATTTCACCTGCCTTAATTAAACTTTCGCCGCTTTCCAATACACCATCCGGATAATCTTCCGCTGTTGTTTTTCCTGAAATTGCTGTATTCTTTCCAACTTTTACATTTGCTGGAACATAAGATTTCTCTCCAACTGTCACAAGACCGAAAGAGTAAATATTTGGTTTTAACTTGTTTGGAACTTCTTCGCCCACACCAAGGACAACATTCTTTCCAATTTCTACATTTTCTGCAATGATTGCTTTGTCAATCACTGCGCCTTCGCCAATAGTTGTCTCTTTCATAATGATAGAGTTACGCACCACAGCGCCTTTTCCAATCGTAACGCCTGCGCCGATTACAGAGTTTTCAACTTCTCCGTAAATCTCACATCCGTCTCCGATGATACTTCTGAATATTTTTGCTTCTGGAGAAACATACTGTGGAGGAATAATATCGCTCTTTGTATAGATTTTCCAGTATTCTTCATATAAATTAAATTCAGGAATAATATCAATCAATTCCATATTAGCTTCCCAATAAGAACCTAATGTTCCTACATCTTTCCAATATCCATTGTATTCATAAGCAACTAATTTTTTGCCGTTTTCATGGCAGTAAGGAATAATATGCTTTCCAAAATCGCATCCGTTTACATCGGACATTGCGATTAATGCTTCTTTTAAAGCTTTCCATGAGAAAATATAGATACCCATGGATGCCAGATTACTCTTTGGATGTTCCGGTTTTTCCTGGAACTCTGTAATCGTATTCTGATCGTCTGCGATGACGATTCCAAAGCGACTTGCCTCTTCCATTGGTACAGGCATAACAGCAATGCTGACATCTGCATTGCTTGCTTTATGGAAATCAAGCATCACTTCATAGTCCATTTTATAAATATGGTCACCGGATAAAATTAATACATAATCCGGATTGAAAGATTCCATATAATCCAAGTTCTGATAAATCGCATTTGCAGTACCTGTGTACCACTCGCTATTTGTACTCTTTTCATATGGAGGCAGAACCGTAACGCCGCCTATATTTCTGTCCAAATCCCACGGAATACCAATTCCGATATGGGAATTTAAGCGTAACGGCTGATACTGCGTTAATACACCTACTGTATCGATACCAGAATTAATACAGTTACTGAGCGGGAAATCGATAATTCTATATTTTCCGCCAAAAGCTACGGCTGGTTTTGCTACTTTTGCTGTTAATACACCGAGACGGCTTCCTTGTCCGCCTGCAAGCAACATTGCAATCATTTCTTTCTTAATCACGCTATCACCTCTTGTTGTAATTTATTATTTTTTTATTATAGCACATCTTTTTAAAATAGTGAACATTTTTTACAAAAAATTTGAAAAATTTTACACGTTTTTATCATAATTCATTAATTGCTTTTTACCCTATTTTTTTCTTTTTTCGACATTTTTATATCTTTTTCCCTTTATTCCTCATTTTTTTACTGCATCTTTTGTATATTTTTTACATAAACTTTTGTATTAAACTGTCAATTTACCATTTTCTTTTGCTTTTTATGTCATTTTCCCGTCATCCCAGATAACTATATGTTTTTTTTGTTTCTTATTAAATAGAAGCAGAAAATAGCAGTGCAAAAACGCGCTTCCACTCTAGGAAGTCCAATCAGATCGTTTTTATCAAAATAAAGAACGCCTTATATCCTCATAACTGCAGCAAGAGGCTTTGCGGTATGACGGGGTAAATAAGTTGCGAATCTTATTGCTCTAGTATATAATCTATCTATAACAAATCTGCGAAAACGTGTCCAGTCTAAACACCGTATGCGATATCGTGCGGCATGATTCGTGATTTGTCTTCCAAAATATTATAAAAATAAAGGAGTGATTTTTTTAATGTATCAGATAGATTTTAACCGTCCGATTCATATTCATTTTATCGGAATCGGCGGAATCA
>CBCTVZ010000161.1:0-4057 GCA_965150505.1 uncultured Robinsoniella sp.
CATCTCCCTCATTTAATTTTTCATTCCCTTGTACTTTTTTCCCGTTGATTACAATATTCTTCTTTCTCATCATTTTATAGAAAAAGCTTTTTGGCGCTTTTTCCATATATTTTGCAAGCCATTTATCAAGGCGTTGCCCTGCTTCTTTTTCACTGATTGTAAGCTGGCGCATTTGCTTTCCTTTCTTATAACGAAATTGCTAAAATCGTATGGCAGATTAATTCTTCTCTTGACAGATCAGGATACGTTTCATCTGGCACAAATTTAATACCTTTTTTCAATTCTTCTGAACGTTTGTTGAGCTGATCCATTCGTTCCGTAAATTTTTTTAAATCTTTTATGATCTTGATATGCACGCCATAAAAATGATTTTTCTGTAGAATATTTGTAATATGTTTTTCTACAAATGCTGTATCTGCCTTTTCATCCTGTGTATATCCAATAATTTCATTTCCACAAATTGCAATCGCTGCAATCGATGTATTTTTCTCATATGCTGTCACCGTCATTTCATATGCCATGACTAATGTTCCCTCATGCTTTTTAATGGTTTCATATAATTCTTTTGTGATTGGCTTCTGTAAAAACAACATCACAAGATTTACCGTCCATTTACACGCTGGAAGGCAACCGACAATCGCAATCATTGTAAATAAATTCTTTCTTGTCCCTGTCTGCCACAGACCTGTAAAAAACAAAAGAAGGGGCGCTGCATATAAAATAGCTGTAATCAACAGCTGTTTTTTTCTCTGTGCTTTTAAATATCCAAATTTTCCCTTCTGTACATTTTTGATACTCTGCCGCTGCATTGCTCGTCATCCTTTCTTATTCCTTTTTAAAATTAGCCAAAACCCATGTTATTGCTGTATGTGGAATCATCTTTGATAATCCATACCATATTTTCATCCATGTTCCATAGATCGACATTGATTTTCCTAATTTACTATCGTTTAACGCCTTTTTTACCACTTTTTTAGGATCTGCTAAAAACATCGTTTTAAATGCCGGTCTTTTTGCTTCCTTTTCTGCATTTTCAAAAAACGGTGTATTCACAGGTCCAGGGCATACCGCTGTCACAGTAATCTCTTTTCTGTGCAATTCCGCATATAACGTCCTGCTGAAACTAAGCGCATACGCTTTTGTGGCAGCATAAACACCAAATCCTGGCTGTGGTGCAAAAGCTGATGCCGAGACAAGTTCTATAATTCTGCTGCCCTTTCTCATATAGGGAAGTGCATATAAGGTCACCGCTGTCAGACCTGTACAATTTATCATGGTCTCTTTGATCTGATCTTCTGCCGAAATTTTATCCATACGTCCTAGATATCCCATGCCAGCACAGTGAATGAGCATACAAATCTTAGGCTTTTTCTCTCTTAATTTTTCTCTATAAATTTTCTGATCTTCTTCTTTTGCCAGATCAAGAGGAAGAATTTGAAGTGGAATAGGACTTTTCGGCAATTTTTGAAGTTCTTCTTCCCTGCGGGCAATTACCCAGATTTCTTCTATTTTCGGATACTTTTTCTGAATCTGATATACAAATTCTTTTCCCATTCCTGATGAAGCTCCTGTGACAACTGCAATTCTCACTTTTTTACCTCTGTTTCTTTTTATGGACATTCCTTATTGTTTTCTTTTTCTTTGGAATTTCTGTTTTCTCATATTTTTTAGCGGTATATGTTTTCTGCTGCATTCCAGTCTGCCCTGTCATATTGCTCTTTCTAGGACGAATCAGACAATGTTTGTCAAATCCTATCAAATCTGTGCGTCCAGCTATCTTTAATGCCTCGAAGACCAGATCATAATTTTTTGGATTTCGATACTGAATCAGCGCTCTTTGCATCGCTTTTTCATGTGGATTGACTGGAACGTATACTTTCTCCATCGTCCGTGGATCTAATCCGGTATAATACATACAAGTAGAAATCGTAGATGGCGTTGGGTAAAAATCCTGCACCTGTTCTGGCATATATCCAAGATCACGCAGATATTCTGCCAAAGCAACTGCTTCTTTCATCGTAGAACCTGGATGAGAGGACATTAAATATGGAACAAGATATTGATTTTTTCCAAGTTTTTTGTTCCATGCTTTATATTTCGCAGTAAACTTTTCATAGACACTATTTTCTGGCTTTCCCATCTTTGACAGCACTTGATCACAGATATGTTCCGGCGCTACCTTTAGCTGCCCGCTGATGTGATGTTCCACCAGTTCTTTGAAAAAGCTCTCATCTTTGTCATAAATCAAATAGTCAAATCGAATACCAGAGCGTACAAATACTTTCTTCACATTTGGCAGTTCTCTCAGTTTCCGAAGTAATTTCAGATAATCGCTGTGATCTACCTTTAAATTTTTACACGGCTTTGGAAACAGACATTGTTTTGTAGGGCATACGCCTTTTTTCAGCTGTTTTTCACACGCTGGCTGTCTAAAGTTTGCAGTAGGTCCTCCTACATCATGGATATATCCCTTAAAATCAGGTTCCCATATAAACTTTTTAGCCTCTGCAATAATTGATTCATGACTTCTTGTCTGAATAATCCGTCCCTGATGGAATGTCAAGGCGCAAAAACTACATCCTCCAAAACAGCCTCTGTTGCTGACTAAACTAAATTTCACTTCCTCGATTGCTGGAACTCCTCCTGCTTCATCATACACAGGATGCCATGTTCTCTGATATGGCAGGGCATAAATGCGATCCATTTCCGTCTGTGACAACGGTTTTGACGGAGGATTTTGAACGACAAACATCTTCTGACCATATGGTTCTACCAGTCTTTTTCCCGAAAACGGATCTGTATTACAATATTGCGTATAAAAACTCTGCGCATACGTTTTCTTTTCTTTTTTTAATTCTTCATAGGAAGGAAGCATTTCATAATCATATACATTTTCCAGATAACGTGTTTTAAATACCGTTCCATCTACATAGGTAAGATCTTGAATGGCAATTCCATTATCCAATGCCTCTGCGATCTGCAAAAGAGATCGCTCTCCCATTCCATATGAAATTAAATCTGCTCCAGAATCAAGTAAAATAGATCTTTTCAGCGAATCGGACCAATAATCATAATGAGCCAGTCTTCTCAGACTTGCCTCAATTCCACCTATGATAATTGGTACTTTTCCATATGCCTGACGGATCAGACCACAATATGCAATCGTGGCATTATCCGGTCGTTTTCCCATGACCCCTCCCGGAGAAAAAGCATCTGTCTGTCTTCTTTTTTTTGATACCGTATAGTGATTGACCATAGAATCCATATTTCCAGCCGATACAAGAAATGCAAGTCTTGGGCATCCTAATCCTTTTATACTTTCTTTGTTTTTCCAATCAGGCTGTGATAAAATTCCAACTTTGTATCCATTTGCCTCCAAAAGTCGTCCCAGCAAAGCATGTGCAAAAGATGGATGATCTACATAGGCATCTCCTGTCACATACACAAAATCTAGCTGTTCTATGCCGCGTTCTTTTAAATCTTCCATACAGATCGGCAAAAAATTATTCTTCATATTTTCCTCCAGATACGCCTTTTCGCGCTATCATTTTTCCATTTTTTACAGTGTGCTGTCAAAATTTTCTTTTCTGAGTACTTCATATGTATTTTGCAGTACCTCATTATAATCTCGAATATAGTAATCAGCAAGAGATCGAATGGTCTCTTCTTGACTTCTTGAAAATGCGTCTTCAACCGCGCATACTTTCATACCGGCATTTTTTCCCGCCATAATTCCCATCGGTACATCTTCAAATACGAGACATTCCGACGGTTTGACATCCAATTCCTCCGCAGCTTTTAAATAAACATCAGGAGCTGGCTTTCCTTTTGGAACGCTGCATCCGGTACACACAAAGTCAATATATTGTTCCAAATGAAGACTGTCTGATGCTGCTTTTACAAGATCGATGCTGTTGCTTGTGGCGATTGCGGTACGAATTTTTTTTTCTTTTAACTCGTTTAAAAATTTCTCTGCCCCTGGTTTATAGACAACTTCCGTTCGATATTTTTCCACGGTCATCTCGAACCAATCTTTTTTAATCTCTTCCACACTTTG
>CBCTVZ010000162.1:0-3999 GCA_965150505.1 uncultured Robinsoniella sp.
CGATCTCTAAAACTTTTTGATGAAATTTTTTGAGTGTAAAGTTTTCTCCAGTCCACTCTTGATAGGAATTTTTTAGTTCTTCAAAATTCAAATATCCCACATAATATTGAAGATAATTTGCTGGCGCTTCCAAAATCGTATCGTAAATCTGATTTGATATCTCATCTGATGTAATTCCTAATTTTCCAAGATACGACGCGATTGTCTCCCTGCTGCATCCATGATAATGTATCGAAATATCAATCAAGGTAGAAATTCCCAGCATAATAGAGCGATTTAAACGTTCTGCCTCAATTATATTTTTATCGCCTTCTGCCATTCCATAAGCATACATTTCTACATACGTTGCCCATCCTTCCACATATCCTCCAAAATTTAAGATTGCACGAATCGGATTTTTCATCTCATTTGCAAAGTATGTAGTCTGATATAAATGCCCTGGAAATCCTTCGTGTGCTAATGTTGTAAACAACTGTAGCGGCGTATATTCATTTATATTATTAATATAAATCACATTATTTTCTATATCGTCAATCGGTGGTGTCAGATAAAAAGCCGGACTTAAAAAATCTTCCATTGAACGATGAACATACTTGATCTTACATTGTGTATCCACTGCAGCTGGAAAATCATGGACGATTTCTTCTTTGAGTCGATTTAAAATCTCCTCTGGTGTCTCCGTTTTATTTGTTCCATTTATTGATTCAACGTATCCTGTCTTTTTTGCCAGATTTTGGAATTGCTTAAAATCAAAAAGAATCTTTGCTTGTATCTTCTGTTCTATTTCAGCAATCGAATCATAGTCTCCTGTACTTCTTTTTACTAGATATTCATAGTAAGCTTTTCCTTCTGGAAAATAACAAAGCCCTTTTTCGTTGACTCCCATTCCTCTTAACTGTTCTAATTTCTCAATTAAAATTTCATATGCCGGTATCACACAGCTTTCTACCATCTGCCTGTTTTGATTTTTAAATTGTGTCTTTTCTTCCTCTGTCAAATTTTTGAAACGGTCAATCTTAGAATTAAATACTTCCAATAAATAATTTGATTTTATATCTCCGATAAACTCTTGACATTGCTGCAAAATATGGTCTAGGCTTCGATCACTCATAAATAATCCGGATGCTGCCTTTTCTTTTTCAAACTCAGCTAACATTCTATAATAATTCGGCAGTTTTTGCATCAAATTTAAGTATTCTTTGATATCCTTTTTCGTTTCAAAACGATATTCTGCTAAAAGAACCGGAAGTTGTGCCTGAATCCCAATCGTTGCTCCAAGCGGTTCTTCATAAAGAATATACGGTTCTGCTGTTAATTCTGTCTTAAAATATAACTCCAAGATATCATATGTAAGCTGATTGCTCTTTGAAAGTTTTTCACGCTTCACATTTTGAAGGGTACTTAAATATCCGCGAATATTCTGATATCCTTTTTTTATCGTATCGCTTCTAAAATCTCCAAAGGAAAGTTCTTTTTCTTTGATCCCATATTGTTCTGGATCTTTTAGGGTATAGTGTAAAGATAAGGTATTCCCTTTTAATTCATTTTGAAACATGATCTTTGTCAAGCATTCAAATTTTCGATCTTCTGAAAAGCATACTGCCCGCAAAAGAAAAGCAAAGGCAATCATACAGACAATTCCTGTCCCTATAAATAATTTCTTTTGCTCTTTTTTGACCCATTCTCCTATTTTTTTCATATTTTCCTCTGAAATCTCTTTGACATATCTTATGAAAAATACAAAAAAAAGATGCAATATTCATCCGCATCTTTTCTTTCTTACCGTTTTTATTCGCATCATCGTATTTTTCATAAATTTTTTTCTTCTTAGCTTGCATTTCCTCCTCAATTCTGATAAAGTGTAACTACAGATATCCGTTATTTGTAAAATTTTTGAAATGAGGTATAAGGTATATGAGTGAACAAGAAAAAGATTTAGATTGTGGATGCAGCTGTGGAGATTGCGGATGTGATTGTGATCACGATCATGACCATGACGATATGCCTACTGTTACTTTGACACTGGATGATGATACTGTCGTAGAATGTGCTGTACTTACGATCTATCCATGTGCCGGAAAACAATATATCGCTTTGCTTCCACTTGACGAAAACGGAGAAAATGAAGATGGAGAAGTATTCCTCTATCGTTTCCGTGAGGTAGACGGTAATCCTACACTTGAAAATATCGAAGATGATGATGAATACGAAGCAGCTGCTGACGCATTTGATGAATTCTTAGACAGTCAGGAATATGATGAATTAGTAGATGCTGAAGACGAAGAATAATCAGATTGCTCTGATTATCATAGCAAAAGAAGAGATTCTGCAGAACCAAATTTAGATTCTGTAGAATCTCTTCTTTTATGTTTAGATCCATTTTTTATGGAAGGAATCTTGACGCAATCGCCTTTTTTCCATATCGTTCTTCCACCGTATATAAATGCAGCTTTTCCATCGCTCTTGTCATTCCTACATACAGCATTCTTCTCTCTTCTTGAATATCTTCCTCTAAAATCGCTTTTTTATATGGAACAACTCCTTCATTTAAGTCAGGTAAATAGACTTCTTTAAATTCTAGTCCTTTTGCTCCATGAAAAGTCAAGATATGGACGGCATTTTCGATACCGTTTTTTCTTTTGGCAGACTGTTTCTCCAATTCCTCTTTATATTTTTCTATATGTTCAAACCAATCTTTGCTCTCTTTATATGGCTTTGCGCTCTCCTGAATGTCATCCAGTAAATCTGACAGATCTTCTTGTTTTATATGATGTTCCTCAGCATATTTTTTTAAATATTCGTCATATCCAATTCCTTTTCGGATATAGTTGATCGCTGCATAGGGGCTAAGCTGTCCAAGCCATAAAATATCATTTTCTAATTGTTCGATTCTCTCAATCATCCAATATTTTTCTTCATAGTAAGCACATAGCCGATCAAAAGAAATCAACGGTGTGTCGAGACACTCTCTGCTGATATAGCGATTTGGTCGATTGATAATGCGCATCATTTCTCTTCGTTCCCGTGAACCTGCTCCAATTTTCAAATAAGAAAAAAGATCCCGTGCAATCCAATGTTCATACAAATTTGGCATTCCATCTTTCATTGCAAATGGAATATTATATTCCATTAACCGTTCCGTCATCAGCTGCGCTCCTGTATTTGTCCGAAATAAAATTGCAATCTCGTTGTACGGTCTGCCATTTTGTACTGTTTTTTGGATTTGCTCACAGATATATTTTGTCTCTTCTATAGGGTTTGAAAAAGTTTTTCGTTCCACAATTTCTCCCTCTTGGTTTTCTGTCATCATCTCTTTAAAAAATCGTTTCTTATTTTGATTGATCACTTCCAGCGAGACCTGAACAATCTGTTTTGTAGACCGAAAATTCTGATCTAAAACAACCATCTGTGTATCTTCATAATCCTTTATAAACTGAAACATAATTTCTGGTTTTGCGCCACGAAATCGGTAAATTGACTGATCGTCATCTCCTACAAGAAACAAATTATCTTGCGGTTTTGCAAGCATCCGTATCGTTTCATACTGCAGTCTGTTCATATCTTGTACTTCATCAATCAAAATATAAGAAAAACAGTTTTGCCATGCTTTTAAAATGTCTTCTCGTTCTTTCAAAAGTGCATAACAATCTAGCATCATATCATCAAAATCTAATAGTCTTTTCTTTATCAGTTTTCTCTCATATTTTTGATAAATTTCCCGAAATAAAGACGCCGCGCAACTTGTGGAATAATAGTATTGCAAATCAATCTGTTCATTTTTTACCTTACTGATCTCGCTGATCAAATTCGTAATGAATTCCTGTTCATCTTCTGGCTCTAAATCCGTCTTTTCTAAAATTTCCTGTAAAAATTGACGTTTTTGATCTTCCCGTAAAATATTTTCTGCTGTGTAATGGTAAGCATGGCGCAAAATCGTAAAAAAGATGGCATGAAACGTTCCAAATGTAACTGGATATCGTTTTTCTCCCATCATCTTAC
>CBCTVZ010000163.1:0-3960 GCA_965150505.1 uncultured Robinsoniella sp.
AGCAAAAAGAGGGATGTGAAAAAACTCAATCGAGTTTTTTCACATCCCCTTTTTCTATATTATTCTTCTTTTTTCGGTTTATTTTTTACATATCCGCATTGTTCATCCATACAAACAAGTTTATTTCCTTTTTCAAGTAAAATTTTTCCACAATTTGGACATTTTTCGTTGGAAGGCTTTTGCCATGTCATAAAATCACACTCTGGATTATTTTCACAGCCATAATATTTTCTGCCTTTTTTCGTTTTTCTCAAAACAATTTCTTTTCCGCACTGCGGACAAGAAATTCCTATTTTCTCCAGATACGGTTTTGTATTTTTACATTCTGGGAAGCCTGGACATGCTAAAAATCTGCCATGCGGTCCATACTTTATCACCATATTTCTGCCGCAAAATTCGCATACCACATCCGTTGTCTCATCTTCAATCTTTACTTTTTCCAACTCTGCCTCTGCACGATCTACCGCTTCTTTTAAATCTGGATAAAAGTTGCGCACCACGGTCTTCCAGTTTACAACACCTTCACCCACTTTATCTAACAGCATCTCCATATTCGCTGTGAAATTAACATCCACAATACTTGGAAAAGCTTCTTTCATAATATTATTGACCACTTCCCCAAGTTCTGTCAGATACAAGTTTTTATTTTCTTTTGCCACATATCTTCTGGCAATAATCGTTGTGATCGTAGGCGCATACGTACTTGGACGACCAATTCCAAGTTCTTCTAATGTCTTTACAAGCGCCGCCTCTGTGTAATGTGCCGGCGGCTGTGTAAAATGCTGTTTTTCTTCCAGATCTTTTAAATTTAAAACCGTATCTTTGGAAAGTGTGCCAAGCAATATATTATTTTCTGCCTTTTCATCCGTATCATCTGTATAAACAGATCGAAAGCCATCAAATACAATTTTAGATGCGGATACTGTAAACTGATACGTCTCTTCTCTTCCTTTTGCCGCAATTTTTACAGAAGTTGTCTCATATTTTGTACTTTCCATTCTGCTTGCAACAAATCTTTTCCATATTAAATGATATAGACGATACTGATCTCTTGAGAGAGATTCTTTCATAGAAAGCGGCGTTCTTTCTACATCGGAAGGACGAATGGCTTCATGCGCGTCTTGGATTTTCTGCCCATTTTTCTTCCCCTGAGCCTCTTTTGCCATATATTGCTCGCCATAATTCTTCTCAATAAACTCTCTTGCCAGACGATCTGCTTCATCAGAAATTCGTGTGGAATCTGTACGCAGATAGGTGATCAATCCGACTGTTCCATTTCCCTTGATGTCAATTCCTTCATAAAGCTGCTGGGCAAGACGCATGGTCTTTTGTGTCGAAAAATTTAATACCTTAGAAGCTTCCTGCTGAAGCGTACTTGTCGTAAATGGAAGCGGCGCTTTTTTGATTCGCTCTCCTTTTTTTACATCGCTCACCGAAAAAGAAGCTTCTTTTATCTGGTGGATAATCTTGTCCATCTCTTCTTTTGAATGAATGACAAGTTTTTCTTTTTCTGTTCCATAAAATTTTGCAAGAAGATTTTTCTTTTCTCCTTTTACGGAAAAAGAAGCATCTAAGCTCCAATATTCATCTGGTATAAACGCATTGATCTCTTCTTCTCTGTCTGCGATGATGCGAAGAGCTACAGACTGTACTCGGCCGGCGCTCAGCCCTCTTTTTACCTTTGCCCATAATACAGGGCTGATTTTATATCCCACCATTCGATCAAGTACTCTTCTTGCCTGCTGCGCATTGACGAGATTCATGTCAATTTCTCTTGCATTTTTTAATGACTCTTTTACGGCTTTTTTCGTAATCTCATTAAATGTAATTCGATGTCCCTTTTTCTCATCTAATTTTAAAGCATTTGACAGATGCCAAGAAATTGCTTCTCCTTCACGGTCAGGGTCCGTTGCAAGGTATACTTTTTCTGCTTTTTTTGCTTCCTTTCGGAGCATTGCAAGAATATCTCCCTTTCCACGAATCGTAATATATTTTGGCTCGTAATCATGTTCTATATCAATTCCCATCTGGCTCTTTGGCAGATCTCTCACATGACCATTTGATGCAACGACTTCATAATTTGTCCCCAAAAACTTTTTAATGGTTTTTACTTTCGTCGGTGATTCCACAATCACCAGATATTTTGACATATAAACCTCCAAAATTCTTTTATAATTTTCATAATACTTTTTGATAATAGTTTTTATCCACTTCAAAAATAACTTTTTTTATCTGCAGCTCAAGCAAAATTTCTATCGTTTCATCGAAAGATAATTTTGTCTCCTCTAAGATCTGCTGCAGACTTTTTGGACGTAAATCGAGACAACTATACACCATATTTTCTTTTGTTGCAAGTCTAATCTGTTTTTTTTCTTCTTTCTTTATATTTTCATAAAAAACACCTTGTTCTTCCAAAACTTGTCCCGTGGAAGAAAAAATTCCGCAGCCTTGGGCAATCAGACGATTGCATCCTCTGCTCAAAGCATCGCTTGGTCTGCCTGGAACGGCATATACTTCTTTTCCCTGTTCTAAAGCATAATCCACGGTAATCAGACTTCCGCTCCTCTCTCTTGCCTCCACAACAATTAAAAAATCAGCGAGTCCACTGATCAGTCGATTTCGTCGAGGAAAATGAAACCCAATCGGAGGACTTGTCGGGGGAAATTCAGAGATTACCCCTCCATCTGTACAAAGTGCTTCATACAATTTTCTATGCTCCGGCGGATAAATGATCTTAACTCCGTTTCCTAAAATTCCAAACGAACTGCCCCCTGCATTCAATGCCGCCTGCTGCGCACATCCATCAATCCCACGCGCCATTCCACTGATTACTTCCACCCCAGCCTGTGCCAATTCTTCTCCTATTTGAGCTGCCAATGCCTGTCCTGCATAGGTACACGCCCGCGCCCCAACGACTGCAGCAGCCTTTTTTCTTTCATCTGGCAGCCTTCCCTTAAAAAATAATCCAAACGGTACATCTGAGATTTCAAGAAGTCGTTTTGGAAAATTTTTATGTTCTCGGCTGATAAAGTTTATTCCTTCTTTTTTCTGTCTATGATAAACTTCATCTGGATTTTCTTCTTTTTTTAAAATTTTTTCGATCTCCCAATCTTTTAAAAAATGTAATTTTTCAAGCTCTTTCTTTTCTGCCTGATAAATTCCCAGTGGTGTCTCAAAAATTTTCAGCAATTTTTCTATCTTTCTTGTTGAGATCTCTTCCAAATTGCAAAGCCAAAGCCAATAAGATTCCATTTTTTCTGATTCCATGTTTTTCTCCTTTTTATTCATAAATCTCCTGCGGTATTCGATAGCAGATTGCTTCTGCGATATGACGTTTTTCTATTTTTTTCGCCCCCTCCAGATCTGCTGCTGTCTGCGCTACTTTAATCAATTTGTGATACGATCTCGCACTGATTTTTAATTTTTCAAAGGACTGTTCCAACAATTTTGAAGCTTCCGATGTCAGAATGCAATATTCCTTGATTCCTGCTGCATTCAAATCGGAATTAAACAAAAATCGCGTTCCTTTATATCGCTTTCTCTGCCTATTTTGCGCCTGAATCACTCGCTCTTTGATCTGTCTGGAACATTCTCTTTTTTCTTCTCCTTGTAAGTCACGATAAGAAATCTTTTCTGCTTTCACGCTGATATCAATACGATCTAAAAAGGGATGACTTAATTTTTGCAGATAACGACGCACTTCTCTTTCTGTACAACTGCATCGTTCCCGATCTGGATAATATCCGCATTTACACGGGTTCATTGCTCCAAGAAGCATCGTATCTGCTGGAAAGATATACCTGCCGCCTATTCTGGAAATGCACACTTTTTTATCTTCCAATGGCTGACGCAGTACTTCTAAAGTCATTTTTTGAAATTCCGTCAATTCATCTAAAAATAAAACTCCCCTCGCACGGGTGTAAGCTGTTTATGCTAAATGGTTTAGGCACATTTATTCAG
>CBCTVZ010000164.1:0-3940 GCA_965150505.1 uncultured Robinsoniella sp.
ATTCGATTCTTTGTTCAATCTGTTTTTCTTTCTCAACAGACTTCTCTATTTCCTGCTCAATTTGTTTTTTTCCTTCTGTAATTTCCAAGACCTGACTTTCCATTTCAGAGGATTCCATTTTGAGGCTGACATATCCTGCTCTTGTCTCAGCATTTTTATTCTTCATCTGTGTCAGCTTCATTGTCGTCGTATTTTGATCGAGATATTCCTTTTGCAGTCGTTCTTTCAGTTTTACGATCTCGTCTCTTATATCTGCTCGTTTCTTTCTATTTTCTTCTGCCTCTTTTTGAAGTGTCAAAAGTTCCTCTTTCAGATTTTGAACATCTTTTGTCATCTCTTCAATCTCTCGTCTTCTTCCCAAAAGATTGTTTGTATTTTTAAATGCTCCTCCTGTCATCGAACCGCCTGGATTTAAAGATTCTCCTTCCAGCGTTACAATACGCAAAGAGTAAGAATATTTTCTTGCCAGTGCAATCGCATGATCAATCGTGTCAACCACAATCGTTTTTCCGAGTAAATATTGAACAATACTGCTATATTTCTCATCTGTTTTTACGAGTGTGCTGGCAAGACCAATCACTCCTTTTTCCTCTAAAGCTTTGGTGTTTGAAAAGACTCCTCTTTCTTTTACCGCATTTAAAGGTAAAAATGTAGCGCGCCCATATCCATTTTTCTTCAGATAGGAAATCATTCTTTTTGCCGTCTCTTCCTCTTCTGTCACAATATTTTGTACGCTTCCGCCAAGCGCTGTCTCAATCGCTATTTCATACGATTTTTCTACCTGAATCAAATCTGCAACTACGCCTAATAGTCCTTTTTCTGTTTTCTTTTTCTCCATGACACGGCGAATACTATTGCCATATCCTTCGTATCTCTCTGTAATATGGACCAAAGATTCCAAGCGAGAAGCTTCTCTGTGATAGGATGCCTGGTCGTGTTCTATTTTTTGCATCTGCCCAGACAATACTTTTTGCATTTGTTCTGCTTCTTTTTCCAAACCTTCGCCTTTTCGTTCCAGTTCTTCTATCTGTTTTTTTCGCTCATGGGCATCTTTTTCCAAAACCTTGATGACACTTTCCTGTTCGGATTCTTCGCTGCGCAAACGCAAAATTTTCTGACTAAGTTCTGCTTTTCGTATTCCGATTTGTTCGAGCATGGTGTCATATCTTTGCATCCGTACTTTCGTGGAAGATCGCCCATTTAAGAGAGAAATAATCGCATCTTTTCCCTCCTGAATTTTCTGCTCTGTCTGCTCAATTTCTGCTGCAAGCTTCTGTCTGTGACTTTCATTTTCCATTTCCTTTAGACAAAAAGTCTCCAGATTTTCCTCTACTGCTCTTAAATCTTTCTGATATTTTTCCTCTTGAGCTGTATGAGTTTTCAGTTTCTCGTCAATCAGTTCCATTCTCTCTATATAATGATTTTCATTTTGTAAAATAGAATGGATTTGTTCTTCAAACAGCCGAATCTGATTTTCCATTCCCTGAGTTTTCAGCATGGACTCATTTCTCTGTACCTTTAATGACTCAATTCTCTCATTGAGAGTTTCCAGAGTGCCTTCCATCTTTTCATAATCAGATTTTATCTTTTCCTGCTTTGTCTTAGATAGACTTAGTTCTTCTTCTGTTTCATCATATTTTTTATTCAAATCGGTCAGGAGTATGCGGATGCGCTTCATTTCCATCAAAAATAAATTCACATCGAGTATTTTTAATTTTTCTCTTCTATCAAGATAAACTTTTGCCTTTTCTGACTGACGCTGCAGAGGTCCTAATTGTTTTGTCAATTCATTTAATATATCGCAGACACGCACCAAATTTTTCTGCTCATCTTCTAACTTTTTCTGTGCCGTCGCTTTTCTTCGCTTAAATTTTACAATTCCTGCGGCTTCATCAAATAATTCTCTTCTCTCTTCCGGTCTTCCGCTTAAGATCTTATCAATTTGTCCCTGTCCGATAATCGAATATCCTTCTTTTCCGATTCCTGTGTCATAAAACATCTCATTGATATCTTTTAAGCGACACGCCGTTCCATTCAGCAGATATTCGCTTTCACCAGAACGATACAGTCGTCTTGTAACCGTCACTTCTTTGTAAGATACCGGAAGCTGCCCGTCACGATTATCGAGCGTAATGGCAACGGATGCATAGCTAAGAGGTTTTCTGTTTTCTGTCCCTGCAAAAATAACATCCTGCATATTTCCGCCTCTTAACTGCTTGGCGCTTTGCTCTCCTAAAACCCATCTCACTGCGTCTGCTACATTACTTTTTCCACTTCCATTTGGTCCTACGATTCCTGTGATTCCATTGTGAAACTGCAGCAAAATTTTATTGGCAAAAGATTTAAATCCTTGTATCTCAATACTTTTTAAATACATGTGCCCTCTATTTTCCCTTTCAAAGTAATAATTGCACGGTATGCCGCTTCTTGCTCTGCTCCTTTTTTTGTATGACCTGCGCCCCTTGCAATTACTTTCTCACCAATTAAAACATCCACATAAAATTTCTTATCGTGATCTGGACCTTCTTCTCCAGCAAGCACATAAGAAATACCGTCGTCTTTAAAATCTCCTTGTACGATTTCCTGTAAAATAGTCTTGCTATCATAAAAGAGCTTTTTATGTTCAATATCTTTTAAAATAAAACGATGAATAAACTCTTTTGCATTAGCAAAACCACCATCCAGATAAATTGCTCCAATCACAGCTTCCATTGCATCTGATACGATGGAATCTCTTTTTCTCCCTCCTGTCAGCTCTTCTCCTTTTCCCAATCTTAAGTAATTTCCAAGTTCTAATTCTCTTGCGCATAAGGCAAGTGTAGGTTCGCATACAATGCTTGCCCGAAATTTTGTCAGATCTCCCTCCGGCATTTCTGGGTAATGCACAAATAAAAATTCACTGCTGGCAATTTCTAAGACCGCATCACCTAAAAATTCCAATCGCTCATTATCCCTTAGACCTTCCATTTTATGTTCATTTGCAAAGGAGCTATGTGTCACTGCCTGTTTCAGCAATTCAAAATTTTTGAACTTGTAACCGCTCTTTTTTTCTAATTCTTTGATTGACCAATTACTCTGCATACTCTTTCCCCTTCTTTTTCATATGAAATGGGGGCTGTCGCAGTATCATTGCGGCGCCCCCTGCTTTCTATTTTCGTTTATTCATTAATTTAACGCATTTTTGATTTGCTCAACAGCATCCCCAACAGATACAATTTTCTCTACTTCCTCATTTGGAATTTCAATGTCAAATTCTTCCTCAATTCCCATAATAATCTGGAATACATCCAAAGAATCAGCTCCTAAATCATCTACAAAAGTTGTTTCTGGTGTGATCTCATCTGCGTTCACATTTAACACCTCTGCTATAATCTGCTGTAATTTTTCAAATTCCATTCCTTTCAATCCTTTCCTTGTTTAATTTTCCTGCATCATAATTTTTTCTTTGATTTTTTCATTAATCTGCTGTTGCTTAAACTGCACACATTGAATAATTGAATTGGTGATTTCATTAGCCTTAGAACTACCGTGTGCCTTTACCACAAGCCCATTTAGCCCCAGAAGCGGTGCTCCCCCATACTGCCCTGCATCGAAGGCTTTTAAAGTCTTTTTTAGTGCCGGTTTTACCAGCATGGCACCGATTTTACTTCTCAGCGTTGTCATCATTCCCTGCTTTACTTTGCTGATCAATACAGCGCCTACTCCTTCATAAAGCTTCAAAATTACATTACCCACAAATGCTTCACAGACGATTACATCACAGATGCCATGTGGAATATCTCTTGCCTCCACACTGCCTATAAAATTGATGTCTTTACATTGTTTCAAGAGCGGAAAAGTCTCTTTCACCAGCGCATTTCCTTTTTCTTCCTCTGCCCCTATATTGACAATACCTACTTTAGGATTTTTAATGCCAACTACATTCTCCAAATAAGTCGCA
>CBCTVZ010000165.1:0-3906 GCA_965150505.1 uncultured Robinsoniella sp.
TGGATGCTCTTTTTTTATGCTGCGAGCTGTGGCAACCATAGGAGTTAATTCTTGAGAGATATTGCCGATCATATCAGGAAAGAACTTTTTGGCCATCATGGACCAAGATGGACAGCATGAAGTAAGTAAGAAAGGCAGTTCCCCTGTCGCCACTTTTTCAGCATAGTGGTGTGCTTCGGATACAGCTCCGATGTCAGCGCCAAATGCTACTTCATATACAGCAGAAAAACCAAGCTGTAATAAAGCGGCTTTTAACTTGCGAGCGGTGACATTTGGTCCAAACTGTCCAACAAATGCTGGGGCAAGTTCAGCGATAACTTCCTGTCCTTCTTTTAAAGCATGGGCAAGCTGAAAGATTTGTGATTTGTCAGAGATTGCGCCAAATGGGCAACTGACCATACACATACCGCAGGAGACACATTTTTCATTGTTGATAATAGCACGTCCTTGAGAATCACTTTCGATTGCATTGACTCCGCAGGCTTTTGCACAAGGGCGTTCTTTTTTTGCAATTGCATCATATGGACATACGGCTTTGCATTTTCCACATTTAATACATTTTTCCTGATCAATGATGGAACGGCCTTTTACGATTTTGATTGCGCCTTTTGGACAGACTTCTGCACATGGATGCGCCACACAGCCACGACAAATATTGCTGACTTCATATTGATTTGGCTCACAGGCATCACAGGCAGAAGGGATGACCTGCATCAGCGGTGGTTCATAATATTTTTCATTGATATTACTTGCTTCGATTCCAGATGTGATATGGACTGCTTTATTTTCAGGGCGAAGGGACATTCCCATGGCAAGGCGAACACGTTCGCTGGCCACAGCACGTTCACGGTAGATACTTTCACGATAAGTAGCACGTTCCTGAACGACCGTATAAGGAATCTATTAAATATCTGCAATCAGGCTTTCAGGAGTAGATTGAAAACCGACTTTAGCAATTTCTGTAAACACTTTTCTTCGGATTTTTTTGACAGGAGTATTTAATCCACGCATTTTTTTACCTCTTTCTATAAATAATAAAACACTTCAAAATAATAAATAGAAACAAAAGTTATAATAAAATAGGACTTATAAAATTTGCTTTATAAAAATGATATAACAGGAAAGAAAAAAGTGCAAGGGAAGAAAAGAAAATATAGAAATTGAACAATAATTTGAGAGAAAAAGAATGAGATATTGATTAAGCAGAAATAGTAGAAAAAGATTGTTAAATTATATACTTTTAGTTAAATATTGTCAGAAAAAGAAAAACATAGTATAATAATTGTACTTTATGTAGACGGTGCGCTATCTATATAAAATAGCAAGAAAGTATTCAGCCTCTGCTGATAAAATACTGTCCTTGATGTGGGTTCTAACAGTATAGATTGCTGTCAGAATGTTCACAGTCAGACAGCAGAAAGAGCGCTGAATAAGCACAATAAAAAGCGGAGGAGGAAATAGTATGCTTGATCAGTCTTATTATGAAAAGACAGACGAAATTATTGAGCGTTATGGAAAGAAGCCTAGTTCTCTGATTCCTATTATGCAGGATATCCAGGTGGAATATCGGTATCTTCCGGGAGAACTTTTGACGTATGTGGCAAAAAAAATTGGGGTAAAAGAAGCAAAAGCATACAGCGTAGCTACTTTCTATGAAAATTTTTCATTTGAAGCAAAAGGAAAATACATCATTAAAGTATGTGATGGAACGGCATGTCATGTCAGAAAATCCACACCGATTTTAGAAGCATTATTTAAAGAATTAGGATTAAATAAAAAGAAACATACAACAGATGATATGATGTTTACGGTAGAGACGGTTTCGTGTCTAGGAGCATGTGGGCTTGCGCCAACGGTGATGGTAAATGAGGAAGTTCATCCAGCCATGACTCCTGAAAAAGCGATTGAATTAATCCATGAATTGCGAGGTGACGCACAATGATGATTGAGAGCAAAGAGGATTTATTAAAAACGAGAGAAAACGCCAAAAAAGAAATGGCATCATATGACTGCAGAATTCTTGTCTGTTCAGGAACAGGATGTATCGCAACAGGTTCGCAGAAAATTTATGAAAAATTTATGGAAATTGCAAAGGATCATCCGGAAGTCAGCGTTACATTTGAAGCACATGATGAAAAAGAACATGTAGGAGTAAAAAAGACAGGATGCCAAGGAATTTGTGAATTAGGACCGCTTGTGCGTATTCAAAAAGGAGATCAGACATTACAGTACATAAAAGTGAAAGAAAAGGACTGTGCAGAAATTTTTGAACGCTCTGTGATAGAAAATGACCTTGTAGAACGTCTTTTGTATAAACAAAATGATACCGTATATAGAAGTCCAGATGAAATTCCATTTATTGCCAAACAGACGAGAATTGTTTTGGAAAACTGCGGAAAATTTGATGCAGAGTCGATTGATGAGTATATAGCAAGCGGTGGATTTTCTGCATTAGAAAAAGCTTTATTTGAAATGACACCAGATCAGGTAATTGAAGAAGTAGATCAGTCAGGACTGCGCGGAAGAGGCGGCGGTGGATTCCCAGCAGGAAGAAAATGGAAACAGGTAGCTAGACAAGCTGAGACGATACGCTATATTGTATGTAACGGAGATGAAGGAGATCCGGGAGCTTTCATGGATGGCTCGGTAATGGAAGGAGATCCGTATAAATTAATAGAAGGAATGATGATTGCAGGTTATGCAGTGAAATCTCAGGAAGGCTATATTTATGTGCGTGCGGAGTATCCGATGTCTGTTGCAAGACTGCGTCATGCGATCAAAGAAATGGAAGAGCGTCATCTTCTAGGAGATCATATTTTAGGAACTGATTTTTCGTTCCATCTGCATATTAATCGCGGAGCAGGCGCATTTGTCTGTGGAGAGGGAAGTGCATTGACAGCTTCTATCGAAGGAAATCGCGGTATGCCGCGTGTAAAACCTCCTCGTACCGTAGAAAAAGGACTTTGGGAAAAACCAACTGTTTTAAATAATGTGGAAACATTTGCAAACGTACCAAAGATTATATTAAATGGAGCGAAATGGTATCGTGGAATCGGAACAGCGGGAAGTCCTGGAACAAAAACGTTTTCTCTGACAGGTTCTATTGAGAATACAGGATTGATTGAAGTGCCGATGGGAACAACGCTAAGAGAGATTATTTTTAATATCGGAGGCGGTTTAAAAGGAGGCGGCACGTTTAAAGCAGTCCAAATAGGTGGTCCATCAGGCGGATGTCTGACAGAAGAACATTTAGATGTTCCGCTTGATTTTGATTCTGTAAAACGATTTGGGGCAATCGTAGGTTCTGGTGGTCTTGTTGTTATGGATGAACATACCTGTATGGTGGAAGTGGCAAGATTCTTCATGAGTTTTACGCAGAGAGAATCATGCGGTAAATGCGTGCCTTGTCGTGAAGGAACAAAGAGAATGCTTGAAATTTTAGAGAAGATTGTGGTAGGAAAAGGAGAAATGGAAGATCTGGATCGGCTTCAGGAACTGGCTGAGATGGTAAAAAGCATGGCGCTTTGCGGTCTTGGAAAGAGCGCTCCACTTCCAGTTTTAAGCACATTGCGTACATTTAGAGATGAGTACGAAGAACATATCATAGATAAAAAATGCCGTGCAAAAGTCTGTTCCTCCCTGCGCCGCTTTATCATTAATCCTGAATTCTGTAAAGGATGCGGAAAATGTGCAAAGAACTGTCCAGTTGGAGCAATCACAGGTGTTCGAAAGCAGTGCTATCATATTGACAATACGCTCTGCATTAAATGTGAAGCTTGTAAAGAAAACTGTGCATTTGGTGCAATTTATATAGAAGCATAAAAGGGGGATCTATATGGGAACAATGATCATTGACGGTAGAAAAGTAGAATTTACCGATGAAAAGAATGTACTTTCTGTAATCAG
>CBCTVZ010000166.1:0-3901 GCA_965150505.1 uncultured Robinsoniella sp.
GAACAAAGGTAGATGGAAGATCTATGGAACCGACATTGCAAGATGGAGATCAGCTGATTGTCGATAAGATTTCTTATCGTTTCCGCGACCCAGAACGTTTTGATATTATTATTTTCCCATATCATGGAGATGGTTCTAAGAAAACGTATTATATTAAACGTATTATTGGACTTCCAGGAGAAACGGTACAGATTGTAGATGGAAAGATCTATATTAACGGAGAAGTTTTGGAAGAAAACTATGGAAAAGAGGTTATAGAGGAGTCAGGAAGGGCTTCGCAGCCGATTGTATTAGGGGATGACGAGTACTTTGTTCTTGGTGATAATCGAAACAACAGCAAGGACAGTCGTGTGGAAAGTGTAGGAAACATTAAGCGTTCTGATATTATAGGACGAGCATGGGTCAGAATTTTTCCTTTGAATACATTTGGTGTGCTCAAACATAAATAATCGGAGAATAAAATGGAAAAAAAGATCTCAGAAATTAAAAAAGAATTTGAGATGGCCGGCACAGAAAAGCTTGCAGAGTTATTTGCACAGTATGCAGATGACTCTAGAGCTGCCGTTGCCGGCTTGATTCGACAATACAGAAAAAAAGAAGAAGCGTTGAAAAAAGAGATCGCTCGGATTGAAGCGATGAAAGAATATGAACATAAATACGAACATATAGGATGGGTCTGTGGAATAGATGAAGCAGGAAGAGGACCTTTGGCAGGGCCAGTTGTAGCAGGGGCTGTTATTTTACCGAAAGATTCTAAAATTTTATACTTAAATGATTCCAAAAAACTTTCTGAAAAGAAGAGAGAGGAGTTATTTGATATCATTATGGAGCAGGCCGTTGCTGTTGGAGTTGGAATTGTCAGCCCGCAAAGAATTGATGAAATCAATATTTTGCGGGCTACCTATGAGGCGATGCGTCAGGCGATTGGGAAATTGTCGGTTGCGCCTCAGATTTTGCTCAATGATGCTGTGACAATTCCGGATGTTATCTTTCCACAAGTTCCTATTATCAAAGGGGATGCAAAAAGCGTTTCGATTGCAGCGGCAAGTATTGTTGCAAAAGTGACAAGGGATCGCTTGATGAAAGAGTATGATAAACAGATGCCAGAATATGGATTTGCCTCCCATAAAGGATATGGAAGCGCAGCACATATCGAAGCGATTAAGAAATATGGTCCTTCCTCGATTCATAGAAAGACATTTTTGACTCATTTTGTGTAAGAAAAACATATTTTTTATAAAACGATAACAAAAAATATTACTTTTAGGCGATGGGGAGTTCGCAGAAAAGGAATCTTGATAAAGTGTGAAAAAGAACAGAAGAAATAAGGGGCAGATAAGGGTGAAAAAGAAAGAACAGAACTGCTGTACACGACGAGAAATAGGAAGCCGCTATGAATACATAGCGGCTTCTTACTTAGAAAAAAATGGCGTACAGGTGATAGAACAGAATTACCAGCGAAAAACAGGCGAGATTGATCTGATCGCAAAAGATGGGGAATATCTTGTCTTTATCGAAGTAAAATATAGATCAGATGAGAAAAAAGGAGAACCATTAAGCGCTGTAGATTACAGAAAACAAAAAAGAATCTGCAAAACAGCACAGTGGTATCTGACTGAGAAGAAAATAGGAACACAGACACCATGTCGATTTGATGTGATTGGAATTTTAGGGGAGAAGATTACGTGGATTCGGGATGCGTTTTGGGATTGATGGGAAAGCAAAAGTAAAAAAGAAAGGATGGAAAATATATGGAACATTCTATTTCATGGAAGAGAACAGGCAGCGGCGAGATTTTAAAAGAAAGAGAAAAAAATGGAGTGCCATATCTGACATTTCCAGTATTTGAAGAAATGCCATGGCTGGTACACGGATTTTCTACAAGATATGGAGGAGTCAGCACAGAAGAATTATCTAGTATGAATCTGAGTTTTTCAAGAGAAAAAAATCAGGAAAATGTAATGGAAAATTTTCGCAGAATAGGGGAGGCAATCGGATTTTCGATAGATCAACTGGTGCTTTCGGATCAGACGCATACGACAAATGTAAGGGAAGCAACAAGACAAGATCGGGGAAAAGGAATTTTATGCAATAGAGATTACAGCGATATAGATGGATTTGTCACAAACCAGCCGGGAGTGATTTTGGCTACTTTTTATGCAGACTGTGTGCCATTATTTTTTGTGGACCCTGTAAAAAAGGCAGTTGGATTAAGCCATTCTGGTTGGAGAGGTACGGTCAATAAAATTGGTGCGGTTACCATCAAAAAAATGCAGAAATTGTATGGGTCTGATCCAAAAGATATCATTACGGCAATCGGTCCTTCTATTTGCCAAGAATGCTATGAAGTCAGCGAAGATGTGATTGAGCAGTTTAAAGAAAATTTTGACTCAGATGTTCAAAAAGAGCTATATTATAAAAAAGAGAATGGAAAATATCAGTTGAATCTTTGGAAGGCAAATGAACAGATCTTTAAGGAAGCTGGAATTTTATCAGAACATATTTTTGTGACAGATCTTTGCACCTGCTGCAATCCACAAGCGTTGTATTCACATCGTGCTTCTCATGGAAAAAGAGGAAACTTAGGAGCTTTTTTGGGATTGAAGGAGAAATAAGATGAAAAATGGAGTTCGAGCAGCGCAGAAAAAAGATTTACAGGCAATGTTGGATATCTATGCTCCATATGTGGAAAATACGGCGGTAACATTTGAATATGAAGTTCCTTCTATAGAAGAATTTGAGCAAAGATTGGAAAAAATAACGTATTTTTATCCATGGCTTGTATACGAAGAAAATGGTAAGGTGTTAGGATATGCCTATGCGGGAACATTTCATGAAAGAAAAGCATTTCAATGGGATGCAGAGTTATCCATTTATTTAGCGGAAGAAGCACATCATCGAGGAATCGGAAAAAAATTATATTCTGAATTATTTTCAATTTTGGAAAAACAAGGAATCTGTACGCTTTATGCGCATATTACTTATCCGAATGAGGACAGCATTGCTTTTCATAAAGCAATGGGATTTCAAAAAATAGCACATTTTCCTAAAACGGGATATAAAATGGGAAAATGGAGAGATACGATTTTTATGGAGAAGCATTTAAAAGAATTGCTTGATGTGCCGATACCGCCGCGTGGTTGGAAAGAATAAAAAGATCATTGAATAAAGAAAAAATGTCTCAGAAGATGATTTGTTCTGAGACATTTTTGTTATAAAGATGAATATACAATATTATTTTGAAAGTTTTTCAAGAAGAGCATGAATTTTATCTGTTGGAGACTGTACACGGCTGATGGAGACATCGTGATTTAAAGAATCAATGATGCTGGCAAGGAATTTTGTCATATCAGCTTCCTCATAATATGGTTTTTCAAGCAATTCTTTTGGACGGTAATTGAGATTTGTTGTGACAACTTTTGTGATATATCCTTTATTATAAAAATCGTCAAATTTTTCTAATCCGTCTGTGAACAGACCAAAGGTAGTGCAGACAAATACACGTTTTGCTTTTCGGTCTTTCAACTGTTTTGCAACATCGAGCATACTCTCACCAGAAGAGATCATATCATCGATAATGATGACATCTTTGCCTTCGACGGAATCTCCTAAAAATTCATGAGCAACAATCGGATTTTTTCCATTTATGACTTTAGAATAGTCGCGGCGTTTATAGAACATACCCATATCAACACCCAGAATATTAGAGAAATAGACAGCTCTTCCCATTGCACCTTCGTCAGGGCTGATGATCATTAAATGATCATTGTCAAGACACAGATTTGGAACAGATTCCACTAATGCTTTTAAGAACTGATACGTTGGCATAAAAGAGTCAAATCCATGGAGCGGAATCGCATTTTGTACACGAGGATCGTGCGCATCAAAGGTGATAATATTT
>CBCTVZ010000167.1:0-3807 GCA_965150505.1 uncultured Robinsoniella sp.
AAAATACCGACCTCCAATCGTTAGATTTTAGTCTAACTTTTGGGGGTCAGTACAAAATTTATCATAAGAAGACCTTTTACTATGGTATAGAAAAAAACTGTACATAGAGTGCAAATGACAGAAGACTTTTCTTCATAGTTTCTCATACTTTTGTCAATTACTCACTGCAAGTATCATAAATAAATTACAAGAACGCTATTTATGAAAGACAACACATTTTCAACACACTATACCCTTTATTTAGCAATAAAAAACTCCACTTTTTTTATTTGAGAAATGTTTATTTCCCATAAGGTTGCCTGTATGGATTTGCTATCTAAAGGTGTATTCCAATCAGGGCAATATTTTTCTGTTTCAAATATTTTATTCCAAGAAATTTCTATCTCATGTTTTCTGTCTTTATGCGGTGTCGCATAGAAATCATCAAAATCCTGTTTATTATCTGCTAAATAAGTATTGTTCAAAACGACATGCCAATCATCAAAGTCAGAAAGAAGAATCTTTTTCTCATCAATTTCAAATTCCAACTGTACCATCGGAGTTCCTCTCTTTGCATATCCAGAAAATCGCAAATCCCTTCTTGTTTTCTGCCCTTCCCATTGATATCATGCCCATACAGGATATTTTATACTATCGGGCGGAGATCCAATTCTAATCTTCATCTGTTTTGCCATCCAGTCGTACGCAAATCTTAATTCATCTTTGCAAAAAAGGAATTGTTCATTGGCTCGCAAAACGCCTTTTTTCATTAGCAATTGATAAGCATCTCTATGTTGGATTGTACACAATTTCTTCATCATCATTTATCGTATCCTTTTTGTTCTAATAGAAACAATACACCTCGCTCTTTGTCTATATTAGAATTCCTTCCAAATGATCCAATTCATGCTGACAGATCTGAGCCGTCCATCCGCTCAGTTTCATTCTCTGCTTTTTCCAATTCATATCCAGAAATTCTACTTCAATATTCTGATATCTTGTAGCTTTACGAACTCCTGTAAGCGAAAGACATCCTTCCTCCGTCTTATAAGGCGTATCTTTTTTCTTAAGTACAGGATTGAACATCACTACATCTCCCAATCCCACATTTACTATAATCACGCGTTTTCTTATACCGATCATGTTTGCTGCCATTCCAACACACTCTTCTCTGTTTGCCGCCAAAGTATCCATCAGATCACATCCAATCTGCAAATCTTCTTTTGTGGCTTCCTCTGATTTCTGCGACAAAAAAAATATATCTTTCATAATTGATCTTACCATAATTATGCCACCTCTTTCTCTTGCCCTGCTACAATATTGATTACAACGGCTATCATAATAATCATAGCTCCTAATAAAGCATATTTTCCAACTTTTTCACCATAGAAAAGAAATACCCATACTGGATTTAAAATAGCCTCTAAAAGGCCAATTAGCGATGCGCTGACAGGACTCGTAAGCTTTGATCCTTTTGCAAACAAAACATAAGCCAGTCCCACCTGAAAAACACCAAGCGCTACCAAGGCTACAATTCCAGTTCCATCCATTTTCCACACATCACCAAGGAACGGAATGGAAATCAAAAATGACAATCCAAAGGCAATCATACTGGAATCTTCACTGCTTGATTCTGGAAGAGAATTGATAAAAAATACTCCAGAGAAGCAAACTCCTGCACAGATCGCAATCAGGTTTCCTATCATCTGACCACCGCCCAGCTGGTCAAAGAAGAATAGTACCATTCCTCCAAATGCCATTAGTACCACCAGACACTGATGTTTCTTTGGCAACATTTTTCGATAAATACAGTCCCAAATTAACACAAAAATAGGCGCTGTATACTGTAATACGATAGCATTGGCTGCTGTAGTCATCTTATTTGCAATGACATATAAGAAATTCGTCAACACCAGACAAAGCGCTGCCAACATAATTTTTCCATTAAACTTTACTTTGATATCTCTTTTATAAATCCAGAAAAAAATCAATGCAATCAACGATCTCGCGCCATTGATTGCCACTGCATTTCCTGGAATATACTTAATGAGCAGACCTCCTGTAGACCACAGGAGAGCAGTCATTAAGATATATAAATTTCCTCTGTTTTTTTCACTCATCTTTTTTTCTCTCTTTCCTCCCATTAAAATTCCATCTAAATCATAAAATCGAACAACCTTTTTCCTCAACTATAAGTTGTCACTTTATTTACATATTTGACAAATGGGTACATTCTCTCCATTTTTTTCAATGAAAGCTTCCAGATTACTTTCCTCTTTTCATTTCATAGTGTCACTTCACTCCGTATTACATCCCTATATAGCCTTTCCAACACACGGCATACTTTCATCAAGAACATTTATTTTTCTTTATACATAAAACATTCCGGTTCATGAGAATAAATCACACCTATTGCCTGTAAATAAGAATATACCGTAGTTGTTCCTATGAATTTCATTCCTCTGATTTTCATATCCTTAGTAACTTTATCTGACAATAATGAACAGGTTTTACTTGTTTCATAGACGGTTTCGCCATTTGTAAAATGCCAGATGTAATTGGAGAAAGTTCCACATTCCCTCTGAATCTCAGCAAATACTCTTGCATTGTTTATAGCCGCCTCAATTTTTCTTCGATTGCGTACAATCCCTGAATTTTGAAGAAGTTGGGCTATTTCATTTTCACCATATTGGCAAATCTTATCCACGCTATAATCAGAAAAAGCTTCTCGAAAATTTTCCCTCTTATTCAGAATCGTCTCCCAAGAAAGTCCTGCTTGAAAAGGTTCTAAAATCAAAAATTCCAATAACTTTTTATCCTGAAACACCGGCGTTCCCCACTCTTCGTCGTGATATCTTACATATGCCGGATTTTTCAGGTTACACCATTTACATCTGATTTTATCCATTTATATCTCCTATACGAATATCTACCAATATAACAAAATCCTTTTTTATATTTTTCTCCGCAAATATTAATCCCCTGATGCAAAAGCGTCTGTATTTAACAAACGCTTTTGTATCATTTCAGATTTCAGCTCTGATTTTTTCTGCTTTTTCTTCATAAATCTTTCCATGCTTCTGCTTCAAACCGCCTTATCTTCTAAACCCGAATCTCTTTTAGAACGTATTTATAAAATTCTACAGCTCGAACCACAGCATCTGTTCCAATATTTTCATTCATATTATGTACCGAAGCATATTGCTGATTATTAATATCAATAGGTGCAAAACGAATTACTGCATCACTTAACTCACTAAAATGTCTTGCATCTGTACCTGCTGGTAAAATAAAAGGTGCACAGGCCGCATAGCTAAACTGATGCTCTACACATTCTTTTATAAATGAATAACCTTTACTTTTCAGATCTGCTGGACGATGATATTCATCCTGTATAACCTCATCAATTTCCACTCCACATTCCTCAGCTAGCTTTTGGAAAGTCTCCAGATCCGTCTTTAAATCTTCTTCCTTGACACATCTAAAAAAGGCCTCTGCGGTACAGTCTCCCTCTTTTGTTGTCTGTAAATTCTTAAAACTACACGTTGTTCCAAGCATAGATCCTGCCTGGGCATTCAGAGTCGGGATCAGCCTTTTTAACAGACCGCTAAAGCACCACATATTTGCAAAAATCATCCTCATTGGAAGATTCATATAAGGAGCTAAACTCTCAAACATAGCTAGAAGCTCCGGATGTATTTTACGCAAAAATGGCTGTTTCTTTTCAATTTGTGTAATAAATTCTGTGATTCTGACCACAGGTGTTTTTACTGTTTTTGCAAGGCTTCCATGTCCTGCCTGCTGAATCGCTTTAATTTTCAAAGTATA
>CBCTVZ010000168.1:0-3797 GCA_965150505.1 uncultured Robinsoniella sp.
AAATTCTTCCATCTGCATATTCATCGTAGAAAGCGCATTTTCTGGATCTCCCAGATGTTCAAAAATATATTTTCCTCCTGCCAGCTCAATCATCTTTGCAATGTAATCATCTGATTTTCTTACATTGGCATACCCTACAGAGCTGATATAGAAAAACGCAACCGTCTTTCCTGTATTTTCCTGACCTAAGATCTCTTCTGTCATCTTTTTCTGTTCTTCAAATACATTCTCTGCCAGCTCCTCTTTTCCAAGCAATGCCCCATACAATTTCATCCATTCCATTCTTCCAAGAGGATGCGATTCATAGCTAGAGCGTTCCACCAAAACAGGAATACCAAAATTTTCTAAATTTTCTTTTACTTCCGGCGTATGATAAATCATCGTTGATTCAATCGCAAGCTGGCATTGTTCCGATAAAATTCGTTCATAATCTGGCGCGCTGTACTTTCCTGCATATACCATATCCCCATTTTGCAGAGCTTCTTTTGCCTCCTCAATATACCATCCATCTGCATCCGTTCCTGAAAGTCGAACATACTCCATGCCATCAACTGCCCGAATCAAATCCATGGCAGATGTCGCCACGAGATAAATATTTTGAATCGGTTGCTGCAAAACCGTGATCTGCTCATCTAAATCTTTTGGAACTTCTGCTCCTTCTGGAACGACAAGAAACTGCCCTCCATCTACGATGGAAATGTGCGCATATCCGCCCTCATAATAGTCTACCTGAAACTGATCTGCATAAGACAGCTCCATCGTATCTTCATATACTAATTCCGAAGAAATTTCTTTTGAATGGCTCTCTTCCTCCGCCATCGCAGTGATTTGCGGTGTCAGACAAGCTGCCATCAGTCCCAGCCCCATGACAGCTCCTGCATAGTTTATCATTTGTCTTTTTCTTTTCATCATTTTTCTTCCTTTTCAATAGAAGAAGAGTCAAACTGGAGTGTATAGTCAATCTCATGTGGTGTGCTCATTGCCACAGTGTCTGCTGTCACATCAATCTTCCAATCAAATACTTCAACTGGAATTTCAAATGTTGAATTTCCCTCTGTATTGACTGGCAGATATTTGACTTCATCTAAAATAAGATAATCATAATATGGACTGCTGAATATAATCTGCGCCGTGATTGTTCCATCTTCCACCTGCATCTTTGCCGGTGATTCTACCGTAGTCTTTCCAGATCCTCCCTCTAATACGACATCGACCAGATATGCGCCGTCTTCCAGTTTTAAATCTTTTGCTTTTGTAAGCGCAGAATCATTTATCGCCTCCTGAGGCAGAGAAGATGCTCTAAATACAAGCGTACGGTCATACCATTTCTCTTTCTTTTTGCTCCATGCCGTACATTCAATTCCTTTATCAAGAGCTTCCACTGGCACTTCATACGTCTGGCGGCCTTCACTGTCCTGCTCAAATGGAATATATTCTTCCTCAGACGCTTTCACTGCTTCCTCTCCCGTTCCCATATATAATTTTAAATATCCATCTCCGCCCATTGTCATCACAGCCGTCATATTGCCGTCTTTGACCGTCAATTCACATTTGACAATCCGAAACATTTTAGAGCTGGAATCCACTTCGATCTCATACGTTCCATCCTTAATCTGAGATCCTTCAATCGCAACCATCCCTTCGTCTAAAATATCTTCTGCCGGAGCCATCTCTTCTGATGAAGCCACCAAACTTTTTTCTGTCTGCTCTGCATAACAACTTGTTGAGAGACATCCTGCAACGAAAAGAGAAACTACTGCCATTTTAAATTTTTTCATCTTCTTATACCCACATAGGGATGCACAGGCAATCCTGCGCATCCCTCTCCTATTCCTATATTTTTTTATCGTAAAGCGAAAAATTGTCGTTTGTGTCAATATTTTTTATATTTTACTTTTTTATATTTTACTTTTTTATTTTTTTCTTTCGAGCCTCTGCTTATTTTGAAAGGCTGTCGATTGCGCTCTGCGTATGCGCTACATACATCTGCTGGATTGCATCAATCTCTCCAAGTCCTTTGATCAGACATTCTACTTCATATCCTGCTGATTCAAATTCACTCTTCCAAGATCCTTCCTCATCGCCTGCCATATCATTGTTTGCATGGTCTCCTGCAACAACCATCAAAGGTTCTAAAACTACTTTTTTATATTCGCCTTCTTTCACTTGATTTAAAACATCTTCTAAAGTTGGCTCTGCCTCGACTGTTCCGATAAAATAATTTTCATATCCTTCCTCAGTCAGCACATCCTGAAGTTTTGCATAGATCTCATTTGACTCTGCTTCTGTTCCATGTCCCATAAAACAGATTGCATTTTCTCCATTGTCATATTCAGCAGTTGCCTCTGTGATTGCCTTTGCCACATTTTTAAAATCTTCGTCGCTCGTCAAAAGAGGTTCTCCTACGACTACTTTCTCAAACTGATCTGCATATTCTGCGATCTCATCCACAACATCATTATATTCCAGACCATCCATCAAATGTGTCGGCTGAACGACAAGTGTTTTCACACCGTCTTCCACGGCTCTGTCAAGCGCTTCTTCTACGTTGTCAATCTCAAGTCCATCGCGCTCTTCCAATTTATCAATAATAATCTGACTTGTGAAAGCTCTTCTCACATCGTAATCTGGAAATGCTTTCTCAATCGCTCCCTCGATTGCGCCGATTGTGATATCTCTGCTGTCATTGTAGCTTGTACCAAAACTTACAACCAAAATTGCCTGATCCTTTGGCACTGACTCCTCTGCCAAAACAGGCATACTTCCCATCGCCAGTACTGCTGCAGCTACAGCCATTGTCATTGCTTTTCCATTCTTTTTCATATTTTTCCTCCTTTGCGCTGTGCGTCTTTTCCATGTTTTGATGATTTAATTCATCTATTTTTCTGATCGGAACATGATATCACGCCACCTGCGCAGTTTTCTTTTCTGCATAAAATAATAAAAAATCATACAAAAAAGAAAGACCTTTCGTCCATAGACAAAAGGCCATATAAAAACAGAAGGAAAATTTCCTATTTCTATCAGTACAGCCAATTACTCGTGACCTGAAACCCATGTTTCCGTACCAGCAGCAGGCAGGTCTCCTGACTTACATATCTTCACAGAAAATCACCTTCCCAGTTTCCCAGTGGTATATTCATTTTCTGCTCCATGATTACAGTGACGAGATCGCACAGGATTTTCACCTGTTTCCCTTTTAACTCCAGTCCAATCATTGGACTTTTGCACCTGTTACTCTCTATTCAATTCTTTTTTACTATATCATATTAAAATACAAAAGACAAGATCTTTCCTTGTATTTTCCATTATTAACGCGTTTTTTCTTTTTGAATATACTTCCAGGCCAGCAAAAGCGTAGCTGCTTCTGTGCATGGAAATGCAATCCAGATTCCTCTCATCTGGAATAGCGCTGACAATCCCAGTGCAAAAATCAAAATCCCAATCATTCCGCGAAAAATTGAAATCCGAAAAGACTTTGCCGCCTGTTCGATTGCCGCCAGATAAGCTGCCGTAATGATATTGATTCCTACAAACAAAAATCCGATAAAATAAAGCCGAAGTCCCTCTTCCGCCATTCTTGCAAGATCTGGATTTTGTTCGCTGTTAAAAATCTGAACCAACGAGGGTGCAAAACACATCACTCCTAAAAAAAGCAAGATCCCAAAACAAACAGACACTACGGCTCCATACTGATATATTTTCCATGCTCCTTTTGTATCCTCTTTTCCGTAATAACGGCTGATCATCGGCTGCGCTCCCTGTGAAATTCCAGTAAAAATAGAGACTGCAACAAG
>CBCTVZ010000169.1:0-3777 GCA_965150505.1 uncultured Robinsoniella sp.
CATGAAATCAGACGAAGCAGTGGAAAATATTTTAAATCTATTTACGAGAACAAAAAATAATCAAGAATTTGTTCAGACTGTAAAAAAACAGAAATTCCTTTAAAAAAGTTGGTTGCAATTTTAATATAAATGTGATATGATCTAATCGCTATAAATAAGACAGACCGTATGGCGGGAAGTCATAAGAAAGACGGAGTTTTAGAGAGGCCGTCCAGAACTGCAGGGACTTGCAGGGATAGTTCGGGGAATCTTGCTGTGGAAATTTGGGAGCAGCATTGACCGGAAACAGATTGCAGATTGTGGATAGATCTGCAGTAAGCAGTTCACAAAATCAGAAGAAGAGGTGAAAATCATGAAAGAAGGAATCCATCCAACATACCAGCAGGCAACTGTTACATGTAACTGTGGAAACACATTCGTGACAGGATCTACAAAAAAAGAACTTCACGTAGAAGTATGTTCAAAATGCCATTCATTCTACACAGGACAGCAGAAAACTGCTGCAGCTCGTGGACGTATTGATAAATTCAATAAGAAATATGGTATGAATAAGTAAGAGAAAGATCAGGTTGAGGTTGAGAAATCTCAACCTATTTTTGCTCTATAGGAAAATTTTAGGATTTCACAGAAATGCAAAGCAGATGTATGAGATGGGGAAATTCTGGGAAATCTGGGAGCAAGGAGGAGGAACAGACAGATGAAATCATCGAACATTGGCGGACAGGCTGTCATGGAAGGTGTCATGATGAAAAATGGCGACCGCTATGCAGTGGCAGTCAGAAAGACAAATCAAGAAATCGAAGTCAAGGTAGATGAGTACAAGGGGATTATAAAGAATAAAAAAATCCAGAAAATACCAATTTTAAGAGGTGTTGTCAATTTTGTCGATTCGCTTGTACTTGGAATGAAAACATTGATGTATTCTTCCAGTTTCTTTTTAGAAGAGGAGGAAGAGGAAGAAGATAAAAAAGCAGGCAAAAAGCCGGAAAAGACACCAGAGCAGAAGAAAAAATCCGATGATTTAATGATGGGTCTGACGGTTGCGTTTTCGATTGTGATGGCGGTTGGAATTTTTATGATTCTGCCATACTTTATTTCAAATATTTTGAGAAAATTTACCGATTCAGCATTTCTGATCAGTCTGGGTGAAGGTGTAATTCGTATCTTAATTTTTTTGGCATATATTCTTCTGATTTCCAGAATGAAAGAGATCCAGAGAGTTTTTATGTATCATGGAGCAGAACATAAATGTATCAACTGTATTGAACATGGACTGGATCTGACGGTGGAAAATGTCAGAAAGAGTTCCAAGCATCATAAGAGATGCGGAACAAGCTTTTTGCTGATTGTCATGATTATCAGTATTGTGACGTTTATGTTTATCCGAACAGATTCGCCTGTTTTGAGAGTGGTATATCGTATTTTATTAGTGCCAGTGATTTCAGGAGTTTCTTATGAATTTATTCGTATCGCTGGAAACAGTGACAGTAAATTTGTAGAGCTTTTGAGTAAACCAGGTATGATGCTTCAGAGAGTGACGACGAAAGAGCCGGATGATTCTATGATTGAAGTCGGAATGGCATCTGTGGAAGCAGTGTTTGACTGGAAGAAATATCTTGCAGAAAATTTTGATAAACATTATGAAGAGACAGAGAGAAAAGAACAGAAGGCGGAGGAATCCGCATGACGTGGCAAAATGCACTTCGGCAGGGAGAACAGTTCCTTGCCGAAATGCACATTGACAATGCAGCGGTTGACGCGTGGTATCTGTTGGAATACTGCGCAGAGATAGACCGTACTTGGTTTCTTTTAAATAGAGGAGAAGAAATGCCTGAGCACGTTTACCGTCAGTATCAGGAGCTTCTGAATAAGCGCAGTCTTCATATTCCTCTCCAGCATCTGACAGGAGAACAGGAATTTATGGGACTGCCGTTTCATGTAAATGAACATGTCTTGATTCCAAGACAAGATACCGAGACGCTTGTAGAGGAAGTGCTTTCGATTGTCAAAAAAGGCGACCGTGTATTAGATTTATGTACAGGATCAGGATGTATCATCATCAGCCTTGTGAAATTGGCAGAACAGATATCAGGAGTTGGGATTGATCTTTCGGATGAAGCGCTCGTTGTGGCAAAAGAAAACGCAAAGCGGCTTCAGGCAGACGTGACTTTTTTCAAGAGCGATCTGTTCGATCAGGTGACAGGAGAATTTGACTGTATTGTATCAAATCCGCCTTATATTGCCACCGCGCAGATTGATACTTTGATGGAAGAAGTGCGCTGCATGGAACCGAGGATGGCGCTGGACGGAATGGAAGACGGATTATTCTTTTACCGGAAAATTGTAAAAGAAAGTGCGGCATATTTAAAAAAGGGAGGCTGGCTGTGCTTTGAGATCGGATGCGATCAGGCAGACGACGTATCAGAGATGATGAGGATAGCGGGCTACGAAAACAGAAAAGTGATAAAGGATTTAGCGGGACTTGACCGTGTTGTAATGGGACAGAGAGGATAGGAGGAAAACCATGTTTGATAAATTGGAAGATTTGCTGATCCGGTTTGAAGAGATTATGAGTGAATTAAATGAGCCTTCTGTGGTAAACGATCAGGCACGTTTTCAGAAATTGATGAAAGAGCAAAGCGATCTTCAGCCGATTGTAGATGCTTATAGAGAATATAAGAAATGTCAGGAGACCGTAGAGGAAAGCCTGATGATGCTCGATGAAGAATCCGATGAAGAAATGCGTGAGATGCTGAAAGAAGAATTGAATGAAGCAAAAAAACGCATTGAAGAGCTGGAGCATGAATTGAAGATCTTGCTTTTGCCAAAAGATCCAAACGATGAAAAGAACGTAATTGTAGAAATCCGCGCCGGCGCCGGCGGAGATGAAGCGGCATTATTTGCAGCGGAAATCTACAGAATGTATGTGAAATATGCAGATATGCAGCGTTGGAAGACAGAAATGATGAGTTTAAATGAAAATGGAATCGGCGGATTTAAAGAAGTTGTTTTCATGATTAACGGAAAAGGCGCATATTCTCGCTTAAAATATGAGAGCGGTGTTCACCGTGTACAGCGTGTGCCAGAGACGGAATCAGGCGGAAGAATCCATACATCCACAATCACAGTGGCAATCATGCCAGAGGCAGAAGAGATTGATTTCCATTTGGATATGAACGACTGTAAATTTGATGTATTCCGTGCATCTGGAAACGGAGGACAGTGTGTCAATACAACAGACTCTGCTGTTCGTTTGACTCATATCCCAACAGGAATCGTAATTTCCTGTCAGGATGAAAAATCACAGCTGAAAAATAAAGACAAAGCATTGAAGGTACTGCGTTCTAGATTGTATGAGATGGAACTGGAAAAACGCCATGATGCTGAGGCAGAGGCAAGAAGAAGTCAGGTTGGAACGGGAGATCGTTCTGAAAAGATTAGAACATACAATTTCCCACAGGGACGTGTGACGGATCACAGAATTAAATTGACTCTGCACAGACTGGATGATGTGATGAATGGAGATCTGTCAGAAGTAATTGACAGTCTGATCGCAGCAGACCAGGCAATCCGTTTAAGTAAATTGAATGAAGTAGACTGATTTCTTTTGTGAAATTAGAGTAAAAAAGAAAGAGCCGCTATGATATCTTTTGATATGATAGTGGCTTTCCTTTTTTTACAACAAACATATGATAGCCTTTTTGATTGCAAATATGTATAATTTATGATATAATATACATATGAAGAATGAATATAAACATACAAAAACAACAGTAT
>CBCTVZ010000170.1:0-3773 GCA_965150505.1 uncultured Robinsoniella sp.
TACCTTCTGTCCCAGTAAAGATCCGTTTGGCTGACTGTCAAACCAACTGTATTGACGCTGTTTTTCATGATAAGTGCGAATATTTATTAATGCTTTTCTGATTACATCTAAAAGGGAAGGATCTACCTTTTCATATGCCTCTTCGATCTCTTTTTCCGTCACTAAAACCGTTTCTTTTGTAATCTCTACACCGTCAAATTTTTTCGTATATTCAAAGACAGCCTCATCTTGCTTCTCTTTTACATGGGTTATAATTTCCTGTACGCTTGCCTCAAATTTCCCATAATTATTTGGGCTTCTCTTTAACAGTTGATCTAACAAATCTTTTCTCGTCTCTTCTGTCAATTTTACTATTCTCATATAGATCTCTCCTTCATCAGACTACCTCTCTGACTATTTTCAGATTTTATTTCTCACAATACTTTTTTTAAATCATTTAAAATCTTTGTAATACGTTCATTTTCCATTCTCATACTGACTTGATTTACTACCACACGCGCGGACAATGGACATACTTCTTCTAAAATTTCCAGCCCATTTTCTCTTAATGTTGACCCTGTCTCAACAATATCCACAATCACTTCTGACAATCCTACAATCGGTGCAAGTTCAATAGAACCATTTAATTTAATAATTTCTACCGTTTGATGTCTCTTATTATAAAAATAATCTTTTGCAATATTTGGATATTTTGTTGCCACACGAATCAATTCTTGATGTTTTAACAATTCTTTTGCAGATTCTGGTCCGCATACACACATTCTGCATTTTCCATACCCAAGATCCAATACTTCATAGAGCTTTCTTTGTTCTTCTAAAATAGTATCTTTGCCTACAATTCCAATATCAGCAGCTCCATATTCCACATACGTTGGAACATCCGGCCCTTTTGAAAGAAAAAATTTTAATTTTAATTCTTCATTCGTAAAAATCAGTTTTCTGGATGAAGGATCTTTCATTTCTTCACATGTAATACCTATTTTTTCAAATAATTCCATTGTCTTTTGTGCAAGCCGTCCCTTTCCGAGCGCTACCGTCAAATATCTCATTTTTCTTCCTCCATCAATGCCTCTACCGTTCCTATTTTCTGCATTCCAGAAATCAGATCTTTCATCACTGCTTTTTTTCTTTCTGTCAGTGTGACAAATCTGCGAACCTGATTTTTTCTTGCCATCTCTTCATATTCTTCTATATTTTTTCCCTCTTTTTTTACTGTCAGCTCCACATTTTTTCCTAAACTTCTATAATATCTTGCTAATTGTATCGCAGATTCTCTTGTAGAAATATCGTACAAAATCATTGTATTGGAATGTTCCACTTCCACCTCTAACTTTTGGCGTGATAATGCTGTTAAAAGCTGATCTACCACAACAACAAATCCGATGGAAGGGACTTCTTTTCCAAAATGCTGAATCAGATGGTCATATCTTCCTCCCTTTACAATCGCTTCCCCCGTTCCAAAAGTATAGCCTTGAAAAATAACTCCCGTATAATATTCATATCCATTCATCATTCCCAGATCAAATGAAATGTACGCTTCACATCCATAGCTGCATAATACTTGATACAGGCTGCGCAGTCGGCTAATTCCCAGACATGCTGTTTTACTTTTTTTCAATAAAGTCTCAGCGCGGTCTAACACTTCAACAGATCCAAATAGCTGCGGCAATGTCAGCAAGGCTTCCTTTAATTCTTCTTTTACGTTTAAAGCAGACAACCATTCTTCTGCGCCAAAATAATTTTTATTCAAAATTAATAGCCGAAGTTCTTCTTTTTCTTCTTCCGAAATATTTGTTTCTTCCAAAAGACTTCTAAAAAATTCAGCGTATCCAACACTAATCTGGAACTCTTTTAACCCTGCTGCAAGCAGTGTCTCTACAACCATTGCCACAATCTCTGCATCTGCATCTACACTGTCATCTCCAATGAATTCTGCGCCAAGCTGTGTTGTTTCTTTTAACCGTCCCTGATAACTAGAGTTATTGATAAACGTATTCCCTACATAGCAAAGCCGTACCGCTAAATCTTCCTCTGCAAAATATTTTACGAATGCTCTCGCTACGGATGGCGTAATATCTGGTCGCAGAACTAAGGTATTTCCTTCTCTGTCAAAAAATTTATACAGATCTTTTGATGGAATTGTACCAATTTCTTTTCCAAATACATCAAAATATTCAAATGTTGGTGTCTCTATATCACGATATCCATACCGTTTTAAGACATTGTGCAGATTATTCTGCAATGTCAGCTTCTTTTCACATTCTTCTTTATATCGATCTCTGACTCCTTCTGGTATATGCAATAACTGTTGCTTCATTTTCTCATTCCTTTCATTAAAACATAGCCCTTTGCTCTGTCACTTTATTGCGATACCGTATTATCACAATACAATAAATATTTTCTAAATTATAACGAAGCGCTAAAAAAAAGTCAATCCCTCAATTCCAGATCTTTCGCAATCCCATCTAAATATGGAACGAAAATCCCCTTTTCATTTTCTAAAAAAAAGGAAGGATCTAATTCCTCATATCGGAAACTTTTCCTTCCTCCTTCTTTGGCACGATCCCAAAATTTGCGTAATTGTTTGTAACTCAAATAATAAAGTTCATTTCGTTTTGCAAATAAAATCAGAAAAAAAGAAATTCCTCCCTGTTTTTCAAACTGTTCCATAAATATCACCTGATGTTCATGAATATTTTGAAGTGCAAATGTATCGCTGTGTCATTCTTTTGCATCGAAACAGACAGGTATTCCCTGTACAGCGCCAATATAATCGACTGTACTTTTCTGTTCAAAATAAGCAAGCGTAATATGATGTCGTTCTTTGTCAATTTTAATCGGTGTAATCGGAGTGGGGATTTTTTGAATCAAGGCCAGACCTTTTTCCAAATACTGTTCATTGGAGCGATTAATCAGCTCCTCCAGCATGGACCCTCGAAGACCTCTTGAACTCCATGTTCCCATTTTTTTTTTCCTTCATCTCTAAATCTTTCAAAATTTTCTGAAATTGTTCAGGCAAAGGCGCTTGAAACACTTTTTCTGACAAATAAGAAAATTTTTCTTTCAACAATGGCATTTCAAGCCGTTCACAGTGCAGCAACTGATATTTCAGATGATATTGCTCTTTCCATATCTTATTCAGCTTTTCATCTCCATATTTTGTATCTCCTAAGAGAGGATGGCCCATACTTGCTAAATGTGCTCGAATCTGATGGGATCGTCCTGTAATCAATTCCACTTCCAGATAAGTATATTGCTGAAATACTTTTAATGGGCGATAGGAAGTACAGATCCATACGGCATCATCTGATTTCTCTTTTTCTATTGATACTTGGTTTTTCTTCTCTTCTTTCTTTAGATATCCTTCTATTTTTTGCTCTTTTAAAACTTGTCCTTTTACAATACATCGATAATATTTATGTACGGTTCGGTCTTTAAAAATCCCAGATAACATCTGAAGCCCTGCAATCGTTTTTCCTGCTGCCACAATACCGCTTGTATTACGGTCTAAACGATTGCATATAGAAGGCTGAAACCGTGTAAGATCCTGCTGTGTCAACTCTTTTTTTTCTAATAAATAAGAAATAATATATTCATTCAAAGAAATGTCATCCGGTTTTGCTTTCTGTGAGAGCATTCCAACTGGTTTATTTACAAGAAGAATTTGATCATCCTCATATAAAAGATCTAATTTCTTCTTTTTCTGCGGAAGTTTTTTCTTCTCCTGAAAATTTTCAATCGTCTCATCGGAAAGATACAAGGATATTTCATCT
>CBCTVZ010000171.1:0-3581 GCA_965150505.1 uncultured Robinsoniella sp.
TCCTCCTGATTCAATATATTTCTTGCTGTTATCCCATGCTCCTCCAGCATTTCCGGCATAAATGGCAATCATAATAGAGCAGACCGTAGAACCAATCAAAATTCCTCCGACAAACTCTGGGCCAAATAGGAATCCACAGGCAACCGGCACAACGATTGCAAGAAGAGATGGAATTTTCATTTCACTGATAGATCCTTTTGTTGAGATCTCAATACAAGTTTTATAATCTGGTTTTGCTCTTCCTTCCAAAATTCCTGAAATCTCTCTAAATTGTCTTCTCACTTCCTCTACCATCTTCCGTGCTGCTTTGGCAACTGCCTCAATCAACATTCCGGAGAATAAAAATGGCAAAGCGCCACCGATAATGACACCGGCAAGCGTCATCGGCTCTACAAGATTTAATACAAGCGCCGTACTGAAATCATTATAGGAATATAGATAAGAAATCATCAGCGCAAGCGCCGCCAATGCGCCTGAACCGATTGCAAAGCCTTTTCCGATTGCCGCCGTCGTATTTCCAACAGAGTCTAAGGTATCTGTGATTTTTCGCACTTCTTTATCTAATTTCGCCATCTCAGCGATTCCTCCGGCATTGTCTGAGATCGGTCCATATGTATCTACAGATACCGTAGCCGTCACAAAGGAAAGCATTCCGATTGCCGCCATTGCCACTCCATACATTCCAGAAACCTGATAGGAAATAATAATTCCCATACCCAAAATGATACACGGTGCCATACACGATTTCATTCCAAGCGCCATACCCTGAGTAATCGTAAGAGCCGGTCCTTCCATCGAAGTGTGCGCTAAATTGCGTGTCGGTTTAAATTCATCTGAAGTATAAAATTCTGCAATCATTCCAATCACTACGCCTGATGCCACACCGATTGCCGCTGCAATCCAGACGGAAAGCCATCCGCACCGAAATCCTAATATTCTTTCTAATACTGCCGATTCATATTCATGAAAGGTAAGATACGATATCACAACGCCAAACAACAAGGTCAATCCAGATGCAATATAGGTAGCCATATTCAAATCTTTGTGTGGATTGTGAGACATCCTTTTTTTCAGCAGTAAAAATGAGATTCCGATACAGCACGCAATCAGTCCAAGCGCTACAAAAATCATCGGAAAAAGCACTAATTCTTTTAGCATCTCATTTGTCATTCCTGTATTTTCCGCTAATGATTTTGAAAACATATGATATGCCAAAATAATTCCTGATGCAATCGCTCCCACAAAACTTTCCAGCAGATCAGAACCAAGTCCCGCTACATCTCCGACATTATCTCCCACATTGTCCGCAATCGTTGCCGGATTTCTCGGATCATCCTCAGGAATATGGGCTTCTGTTTTTCCAACTAAATCAGCGCCCATATCCGCCGCTTTTGTATAAATTCCTCCTCCTACACGATTAAACATGGCAACAATCGAACAGCCCAGCGCATATCCTGAAAGCGTCATCGTAAACGGGCAAAAGCTCAATCCGATCATATTTGTATAAGATGCTTCCGTGATATCGATCTGACCCATACCAATTCCAAAAATCATATATACCAAAAATAATCCAAACAATGCACAGCCGCCTACGCACAATCCCATGACAGATCCGCCCCGAAATGCGACTTTCACTGTCTCACCGATATCCTTCGTCTCTCTAGCGCGGTTTGCCACCCTGACATTTGCATAAGTAGCAATCTTCATACCGATAAAACCAGCCAATCCTGACATGGTCGAGCCAATCAAAAGCGCTGCCGCTGCGTGCCATGTCGTGATAACCGCCATAAGAACGGCAATCGCCGCAATAACGGTATATAAAACTTTATATTCATATCGAATAAACGCATTCGCTCCAATCCGGATTGTACCTGCGATCTCTGCCATCTCTTTCGTACCTTCCGGCATCTTTTTTACTGTCATAAAATTAAATGCTGCAAATCCTAGTGCTAGCATCGCCGCAATCATCACTAAATAAATCATCGTCATCCCCCTTTTCGCCCTGTTTTATTCATTTAGCTCTGACAGAAACATTTTGTTTCTTTCTTCTAATTTTTATCTATTTTTCACCGATCTCTTTTCTTTCTTGCTTCCCCTGATCTTATGTTCTCTATATCCAAAAACAACTCATACCATTTCAAATATTTTTTCGCCATTAGAATTATTTTATCATATTTTTCAGTTTTTTTATATATCTTTTATATCTTTTTTTGAATATTTTTTATCTTTTGATCTCATTTCAACAGATGTTACCTGCACTAATACAAGCGGTAGCTGTCTCATTTACACGATAAAAAAGCGATATCACATACACAGCCTTTCATCAGGCATATCTGCAATACCGCTTTTCTTTCTATCCCATTTTCTTTTTTCTGTTTTGTGTTTTGTGATGGACATTTGTGAACGGATATGTAATGACCTACTCATTCCCTCTAGGCGATGGATTTGCGTATATTTTATAAATTCCACAAATAAACGCGCCTCCTAATACAATCGCATCCACTGCCAACATAAGCACTACATTTTTCACATATCCATATAAAAATAATATCGAAAAAACTTCTGCTGACAATGCAACAAAACACAGACAGTTTGTCATATAGTCAGAAATCATATTATTTATATACGTTTGACTTTGCAATTTCCATCTGAAATACCCTCGAAAAAGGATGCGGATTATGATGCAAGCCACAGGATATAAAAAGATACATAATTTAGGAACGAGTGAACTGGCTTCCCCTCCACTATATTGAACAGGAATCTGTTCCGGCAGATAAGGATACATCACGATTCCAATGAGCAAGCTTGCCAGCGTAATAATTCCCCATATCATAGAACCTCCCCAGATAGATAAAAAACGAACTGAATCTAATTTGAATACTTTTTTATTTTCTTTCCAATATTCAGGCAGTCTCTTTGTATATCGTTCGATATCAAGAGTATCATAATTGATTTCTTCATCTTCCATCATTTGAGCGCAGATCTTTTTTGCTCTTTGCAAATCAGAAATCTGTCCATCTAAAATTTTTTCCTGCTCGCAGATAATATCCCTTAAAACGATTTCATGATGGATGATCTTTTGTATATTCTGAATGGAGATTCCTAATGTCCTCAGATATGCAATTTTTTTAATATCACTTACATTTTCTTCCGTGTACTCCCTGTATCGATTCGTATCATTTCTGTCAGGCGCAATCAATTTTTCTTTCTCATAAAAACGAATATTAGAACGAGACAATCCTGTTTTTTCTTCCACTTCTTTAATCGTCATGCCTGTACCCCCTTTTCACTCAAATATTAAGCTATAAATAAGGTTTACAGTCAAGTATTTTTTCAAAATCGTTGCATTTTTTCGATTATCTCATCGCAGATTCGCTCTTTCTACTCCTATTCTTTATCCAGAACACTTATTTTTTTAAGATAGTTCTTTTTCATCTTATCTTTCCTTTTCAACTAATCTTCAGTAATAAGACACCGAAATTAAATTCCAATGTCTCGTAAAAAATAGTTTACCCCAACTCTTGATAAAACGGTTGTAAACTTTACTTGGGGGTAAAGTAAAAAATAGATAGGCATAGAAG
>CBCTVZ010000172.1:0-3547 GCA_965150505.1 uncultured Robinsoniella sp.
CAGGCGACATCCAGAAAACGTGCGCTGGAAAAGATTCAGCTTGATGAGATTCGTCCATCCAGCAGAAAATATCCTTACATTGATTTCCGCCCAAATCGTGAGATTGGAAACGAAGTTCTCTCTGTCGAAGGTCTGACAAAAACCATCGATGGCGTTAAAGTTCTCGACAATCTGACCTTTACTTTGAATCACGATGATAAAGTCGCTTTTGTCGGCGGAAATGAACTTGCTAAAACAACATTGTTTAAAATTTTAATGGGCGAGTTAGATCCAGATTCCGGAAGCTTTAAATGGGGTATCACAACAAGTCAGGCTTATTTCCCAAAAGACAGTACCGAAGAATTTAACAATGATCTGACTATCGTAGACTGGCTGACACAGTTCTCTGAAATCAAAGATATGACCTATGTGCGTGGTTTCCTTGGACGTATGCTGTTTGCCGGAGATGACGGCGTTAAAAAAGTAAAAGTTCTCTCTGGAGGAGAAAAAGTACGCTGTCTTCTGTCTAAGATGATGATTTCTGGCGCTAATGTACTTGTTCTGGACGAGCCGACAAACCATCTTGATATGGAATCAATCACAGCCTTAAATAACGGAATGATCAAATTCCCTGGCGTGCTTTTGTTTGCCTCCCATGACCATCAGATCGTAGAGACAACAGCAAACCGTATTATGGAAATTCTTCCAAACGGTGCTTTGATTGACAAAATCACAACATACGACGAATATCTTGCAAGCGATGATATGGCGAAAAAGCGTCAGGTTTATACGGTCGATCCAAGTATTGCAGAAGAATCCAACTAAGTTTATTTTATTTTTTAAAATACCTGCTCTCTGTTTTAGAGGCAGGTATTTTTGCTTTTTTCTAATCTTGTCTCAAAAAATCCCCTATGATAAAATAAAAATATGATGTTGGTATTATAAAGGCATCAAAATATATACCACAACCGATGGGGGGAATTTCTTTGTCTCATATAAAAAAACAATACTTCATACACCCTTTTTCTACGATCCGCGCAAAATTTCTTTTTGTCTGTATCGTGGTCTGTTCTTTATCTTTTTTTACTTTTCTTTTCTTTCATTTGTACACTTCTAAAACGTTAAAAGAACAGGCTTTATCAAACGCATCCGATACGCTTGACGTTTATCAGCAGTGGATGGATTATGAATTAGAACACGTCTCTTCTTATCTGCTCACTTCGATCTCAGATCATGCTTCGGATCGTTCGTTATTCAGTGAAAATTCTGTCTCTGGATACAAAGCGCAACTTTCTTTGATGAGAGAAATGGACAGTTTTCTGACTACCTCAAAAAACATAGGCGGATTATTTTTTTATGTTCCTGATACGGATACGCTCGTCATGAAATCGCAAAAAACAGAATCTTATCCGCATCGCCTTGCCCTGATCGACTATATCGAGCAATATCAGATCCATGATTTTGCTGATCCTTCCAGACCGCAGATTACATACTGGTATCCGATATCCATACAGAACAAGGTATTTTTGATTGAAATTTTATATTATAATCAGACTTATATGGGAGCTTGGATTACAGACACTCAGCTTTTAGATCCTTTAAGTAAGCTGCACGTATTTGAAAACAGCACCTTTTTGATGTGTCCGTTAGACTCTGAAAATTATTTTCTTTTAAACAACGGCACGCTTTCTGATCGCAGTTATCTTTACAGCCATGCTGATTCTTCCTGTGGAAATTTTAATCTGACCGTATGTATTCCAGAAGATGACTTTTTGCAGAAAACCATGCCTCTGCGTCATATTTTTTACTTGCTCTGTGTCATCAGCTTTTTCTTGCTTTTTGTAACGATGTTTTTGCTTTCTCATCAGATTTTTCCTTCTCTTCAGAGAATGATGGTCGGAATTTCTGCTGTAAAACAGGGAGATTTTTCTACTCAAATTCCTCTTCCTGCCACTCACGATGAATTTGCTCAAGTCACGATTGCATTGAATGAAATGATTCAGGAAATTCAAGATTTAAAATTGAAAGTATACGAGGAAAAACTAGAAAAAACAAATACGCAGATTCAGTATCTGACGATGCAGATCAAACCCCATTTTTTCTTAAACTCTTTGAATCTGATCTGCAGTCTTGTAAAAACGAAGCATTATGATCTGATCACAGAATTAACAACCTGTTTGATTCATTATTTCCGCTATGCCATCAAATCAGCCGATGAGCTTGCTCCGATCAAAGATGAATTGGAGCATACAAAAAACTTTCTTCATATTCAGGAACTGCGTCTGGCTGCCAGATTTCATTTTTCTTATCACGTTTTAGGCAATCTCGATCAAATCCAGATTCCTATTTTGACGATTCAGACGTTTGTTGAAAATAATATCAAACATGGCTTTAACCGCAAAAAAGAACTATCGATTCAGATTGATTTAATCTGCTCTGAGGAAACGGTTCAAATTTTCATCAAAGATAACGGACCTGGTTTTTCTGAAGAATTGCTCGAAAAGCTAAATAGCGATTCTGAGCTTTCTGAGCTTGCTCCTCTTATTTCCACGGTATCTGGCGAACGCCATATCGGCATTGAAAATGTAAAACGACGATTATATCACATTTACAATGGAAAAGCCCATCTGACTTTTTCCAATGATTCAAAGACAGGCGGCGCTGTCGTATCGATCTGTCTGCCATCAAATCCACAAAGGAGGAATTCACATGAATCTTTTATTAGTTGACGATGAAGTCTTTACTCTCGAAGCGCTGAAACTGCAAATTTTAGAACTTTCTCTTTCCTTTTCTTCTGTTGAAATTTGCTATGATGCACAGAGCGCTAAAGAATACATCCAAAATCACCTTGTCTCTATTTTAATCTGCGATATTGAAATGCCAGGAGAATCTGGCCTTGATCTGGTACGCTGGATACAGGAAAACGATCTGTCGATCACATCCATCCTTTTAACGTGCCACGCCGACTTTCAGTATGCAGCCGCCGGCATTCATTACCATGTATTTGATTATCTTTTAAAACCAGTTACTTCCGAACAGCTTCAAAATACATTGGAACGCGCTGTCAAATTTACGCTAGAACAACAACAGCTGAAACAAAAAAAATTACAGATTTCTGCCGACACGCAGATCGAAGAACATCCTTCCATCTCAAATATTATTTCGCAGATTGCATCAATGATCGAAGAACATCCAGAAGACAGTTATTCCAGAAAAGATATTGCGGCTCGCTTCTTTTTAAATCCTGATTATCTTGCAAAATGTTTCAAGAAAGAAATCGGAAAAAGTCTTCCTGACTATCTTCTCCAAAAGAGAATGGAAAAAGCTGTGTTTCTGCTTCAAAATACAGAAATGCAGGTTCAGACCGTTGCCCTTCAGTGCGGATACCAAAATTTTTCTTATTTTGCGAAATGTTTTAAAGAACATACTGGAATGTCCCCGAAAGATTTTCATCAAAAATTTTCTTAATATTTGACATAAAATTAATAAAAAAGGCATCCCAAAAGCGTTTTCTGAAGTGACCCCAAAAAGTTAGACTTTTATTGCGTAACAGATTTTGATATCTGTT
>CBCTVZ010000173.1:0-3534 GCA_965150505.1 uncultured Robinsoniella sp.
TTCAGATTTTCTACCCGAAGGATTTCTTTTTTCTCTCCCATGCTTTCCTCCTATTTCTGTTCCAGACAGACGCAGCGCGCAACATGCTCTCCGCCCAGATGAATAAATTCCGGAACTTTCTCTTTACATTTCGGTGTTGCAAATTTGCATCGTTCTTCAAACTTACATCCCTCGGACAATTTCGTCGGGTCAGGCATCAAACCATCGATTGCCTGAAGACGTTTGACCTGTGTAACGAGATTTGGTATCGAAGCAAGCAATCCCTTTGTGTATGGATGAGATGGATTTTTATATACTTCTCTGATTGTTCCATACTCTACCAGCTCTCCGGCATAAATAATGCCGACATAATCACAGTTCTGAGCCACAACGCCGAGATCGTGTGTGATCAGCAGCATGGATGTATTATCTCTGTTTTTCAGTTTTCGGATCAATTCCAAAATCTGTGCCTGAATCGTCACATCAAGCGCTGTTGTCGGCTCGTCTGCGATCAGCAGTTTTGGCTGACATGCCAGTGCAATCGCAATGATGATTCTCTGCTTCATACCACCAGAAAACTGATGTGGATAATCGTCAAAACGTACTTTTGTAATTCCGACAAGTTCCATCATCTGTTCTGCTTTTTCTCTCGCTTCTTTTTTTCCCATTTTGTTGTGACGCAGGATTACTTCCATAATCTGTTCTCCTACCGTCATAACAGGATTTAATGAAGTCATCGGGTCCTGGAAAATCATAGAGATATGTTCTCCTCGAATTCCCTGCATTTCTTCTTCACTCAATTTCAGCAAATCTTTGCCGTCATAAATCACTTCGCCGCTCACAATTCTTCCTGGCGGGCTTTGAATCAGGCGCATGATTCCTCTTGCAAGCGTTGTCTTTCCAGCGCCTGTCTCTCCTACCAGTCCAAGTGTTTTTCCTTCTTCTATCTGGATGCTGACACCGTTTAATGCTTTTACAATGCCATCATCTGTCTCATAGCGGATGACAAGGTCTTTGACATCCAGCAAAATTTTCTTCTCTTCTGACATATGTTCCTCCTCGTGTGCCATTCCTTAATTTTTCAGTTTCGGGTCAAGTGCGTCACGCAGACCATCACCGATCACATTCAGTGCAAGAATTGTCAGCATAATTCCAAGTCCTGGAATTACTGTGATATGCCATGAATCACGGATGTACGTTCTTGCGTTGGAGAGCATTGCACCCCATTCTGGAATCGGAGGCTGAATACCAAGTCCTAAGAAGGAAAGTCCTGCGATTGAAAGGATTGCACCTGCGACACCAAGCGTAGCCTGTACGATAATCGGCGCCATAGAGTTTGGAATAATATATTTGAATATAATACGCAAGTCACTAGCTCCCACTGCTTTTCCTGCCTCGACAAACTCCTGATCCTTGATCGTCAGGATCGGGGCGCGGACCGTACGTGCAAAAGTCGGTATGTAGGCAATCGCGATCGCGATCAAAAGGTTTGTGATGCTAGATCCCATTGCTGCAACGATTGCGATAGCAAGCAGCATAGATGGGATGGCAAGTAAAATATCCATGATACGCATGATTACGTTATCTACCACTCCGCCGTAATATCCGGCAATCGCTCCTAAAAATCCTCCTACCATACAGGAAATAGCGATTGCAATCGTTCCCATAAACAGAGAGTAACGGATTCCCCAGATCATACGGAACATCATGTCTCGTCCAAATTCATCGAGACCAAATGGATGCGCCAGACTTGGCGGCTGTAATCTTCCTCTTAAGTTCTGTTTGATTACATAAGTATTATAAATCGATTTGTTTGTCACTAAGTCAATGATGAGTGTCGCAACAGCAAGAACTACCAGAATCAGCATGAAAATCATACCTGCCATCGCAAGTTTGTTCTTTTTAAATCTTCTCCAGGTTTCCTCCCAAAGTGTTCTCTGCTTTCCTGCATCGGCGACCATCTGCTCTGATTTCAGTTTTTTCATAAGTCCCTCCTGCTATTTCTTATACTGTGATTTGATACGTGGATCAATAAACGCATAGATCAAATCCACAATCAAGTTGACCACAGTAAACATAATTGCTAAAAAGATAACGGAACCGAGTACCATCGGAATATCTTTTGATTTAATTGAATCTACCATCAATCTTCCAAGACCCGGCCATGAAAATACGGTCTCTGTCAGCATCGCTCCACCGAGCAGTGTTCCGAACTGAAGTCCTACAGCTGTGACAATTGGAATCATTGCATTTCTGAGCATATGGCGGGATGTAATTGTCTTTTCTGATACACCCTTTGCTCTTGCAGTGCTGATGTAGTCCTGACGGATTACTTCCAGCATAGAGGAACGTGTCATACGTGTGATTGTCGCCGCAGAACCTGTTCCAAGGGTCAGCGCCGGCAGCACCAAACTTTTCAGAAGATCTATGCCTCCTGCTCCCATACCTTGTGATGGCAGCCATCCCAACGTCAGGGAAAAGATAATAACCATCAGCAATCCAAACCAGAAGTTCGGCATCGCGACACCAATCAAGGCAAGTACCATAGAACAGTTGTCAATCGCCGTATACTGCTTCTTCGCTGATATAATACCGGTTGGAATACCAATCACCAAGGCGACCAGAATACCGGCGATCGCTAGAATCGCTGTATTAGGGAAACGCTCAATTACCTGATCCCATACACTTAAGTTGTTTTTGTAGGATACGCCTAAATCTCCATGAACCATATCCCAGATATAATTTCCATATCTGACCAGTAAAGGATCATTCAGCCCTAACTCTTCTCTCTTCATCTCTAATGCTTCTGCCGATGCTTGATCCCCCAGAATCATAGCCGCCGGATCACCCGGAGACAAATTCAGGATAAAAAATACGATGAAGGTTACACCAAGCAATACCGGGATCAGCATCAAAAGTCTTTTTAACACATACTTATACATTTTGTCCTCTCCTTACCTGTTTTTTAATTTCTTCGCTTCCTCTTTAAAAATTACCTCCAATTTCAAAGCTGTATTGCTTTAATTGATTATAGCCTGAATTTTATCTATAGTCAACTTTTTTTTGAGATTGTTAACAATTTCTTGTATTTTGTCTATCTATATGATATAATTTTCTAAATTCAAACATATTTTTTAGTAATTTTTACCAAGGAGGTTTTTAAAATGAAAAAAATAGGCGGTTATTTTCCATATGAGACACTTTTGCCAGAAAAAAATCATTTTCTGGAAAATCTCTGTCCAAAGACAGGAGATCTGCGTTATCTTATGTCCGGAAGATGTGCGATTTATTATGCACTAGAAGATTATAAAAATACAGACACGCGCCGTGTTGCATACGTTCCTATTTATACCTGCGAAACGGTTCTTGCACCTTTTCACAAAGCTGGCTACTCTCTTATCTTTTATGATTTTGATAAAGACATGAATCCTGTATTTGATCCGGCTGTTCTCGATCAAATCTCGATCATTTCGATCTGCGGTTACTATGGTTTTTCTTCTTACAACCGTGAATTTATAGCGGAATGTTCCAGACGAGGCATCTGTGTGATCGAAG
>CBCTVZ010000174.1:0-3501 GCA_965150505.1 uncultured Robinsoniella sp.
ATTGCAACGCAGAGCGGCAAGAATACAACGATCAGTGAGAATCTGATGTTAAAACCAGAGCCAACAGGAGGAATTGCGATGATCGAGGCAACGAGCTGTGGCGGAGTGGTAATTTTTCGTGGGAAAATCCTGGTTCTCTATAAAAGCTATAAGAATAAATATGAGGGATGGGTTTTGCCCAAGGGAACTGTAGAGCCTGGTGAAGAATTTAAAGATACAGCAACCAGGGAGGTGCTGGAGGAAACGGGTGCTCGCGCATCCATCATTAAATATATCGGAAAAAGTCAATATACTTTTAATGTTCCGGAAGATACCGTCTCAAAAGATGTGCATTGGTATTTGATGATGGCAGACAGTTATTACAGCAAACCGCAGCGGGAAGAATATTTTGTAGATTCAGGATATTATAAGTTTCATGAAGCTTATCATCTCTTGAAATTCTCAAATGAAAAAGTGATTTTGGAAAAAGCGTACAATGAATATTTAGAATTAAAAAAGAATAATCTTTGGGGAAGTCACAAATATTTTTAGTGCGCAAGGGCTGTCATAGGACAGTCCTTTTTCAGTTTTGAGCGATTGCCTTGCCAGAGTAAGTGTGATATACTGGCATCAACATAAAAGATTAAATTTTATAAAACTATAACAAGAAAATTTATGACCTTTAGGCGATGGGGAGTTAAGATTTGAAGATAAATATCTATTATTTGATTTTGTAAGAATAAAGAAGAGGGAAGAAACAAAAAATAGAAAAAGAAAGGGGAGATAACGTATGCTAGAACAGATTGATTTATCAAAAAAAATGGATCAAAAGGAATACCGCAAGCAGACAGAAGTATTGGGAGTGAAAATGGCTTTTCTGCAAAGAGAATGCAAAAATTTAAAAATACCTGTGATGATTGTATTTGAAGGGTTTGGAGCTTCCGGAAAAGGAAGTATGATCAATCAGTTGATTCGACCGCTTGATCCGAGAGGATTTTACGTTTATGCAATTAATGGGGAATCAGAAGATGAGCAGATGCACCCATTTTTATGGAGATTTTGGACTAAGATACCTCAAAAAGGACGAATTGCTATTTTTGACCGCAGCTGGTATAGAAGAGTTCTGGTAGACCGATTCGATGGAATTACGACAGAGGCACAGCTTGCCCACGCATATGAGGAAATTAATACTTTTGAAGAGACGCTTTCGGATGACGGCACAGTGATTATTAAATTTTTTCTCGATATTACAAAAAAAGAACAGAAAAAACGGTTTGATAAACTGTTAAGTTCAAAGGAAACGGCATGGCGTGTATCGAAAGGGGATTTAAAGAGAAACAAGGAATTTGACCGGTACAAAGAGATGAATGATGAGATGCTCCAGAAGACCGATACGGAATATGCTCCATGGATTATTGTGGAGGCAATGGATCGGGAGTATGCAGCAGTAAAAGTGCTTTCAGCAGTGGTAGATCGTCTGGAAAAGTATGTTGCCTTTGTAAAAGAACAGCATAAATTGAGTGATGAATGGAAAAAAGGTGAAGAAAAGAAGGAGGAAGAGAAAATCTCATTTAAGTCTTCTATTTTAAGCAGTGCAGATCTTTCGCTTTCTTATAAAAAAGAACAGTATAAAGAATATCTGAAACCTCTTCAGAAAAAAATATCTTTACTGCACAGTGAATTATACCGAAGAAGGATTCCGGTTGTTCTTGCATTTGAAGGATGGGATGCAGGAGGAAAAGGCGGAGCAATCAAGCGTTTGACGGAATATATGGATCCAAGGGGATATCGTGTCAATCCAACCGCCTCTCCAAATGATATAGAGAAGGCGCATCATTATCTGTGGAGATTCTGGAAAAATATGCCAAAAGACGGACATATCGCAATTTTTGACCGCACTTGGTATGGAAGAGTTTTGGTGGAGCGTATCGAAGGCTTTTGTACGCCATGTGAGTGGAAAAGAGCATATCGAGAAATCAATGAAATGGAAGAACAACTGGCAAATAATGGCACAATTATTCTAAAATTTTGGATGCAAATTGATAAGAAAGAGCAGGAAAAACGTTTTAAAGAACGCCAAAATACACCGGAAAAAAGATGGAAAATTACAGAAGAAGATTGGCGAAACAGAGAAAAATGGGATCTGTATGAGGAGGCGGTTGATGAGATGTTGATTCGCACCTCAACGACGTATGCTCCTTGGATTATTGTAGAAGGAAATAACAAATATTATGCTAGAATTAAAGTTTTAGAGTCTGTTGTTCAGGCTCTGGAAGAGAGGCTGAAAAAAGAAAAAATAGAGTGAGCGAATGAAAATGAAATGGTATCCGCAGTTATATGTTGGCGAACAAGTCAGCAAAAAAAAGAAAAAAATTGTATGGAAGATTAGTCATCATAGAAAGGTTTATGATGTATATCTAATTACATTATCGTCAAATGGACAAGATATTTTTGATATTTTCTCTTCTAAATATTTAGTTTTTCCGGCGCTTTTTCGCAACTGCCCTCCTGTAATAGGAATTGCTGGAAGCTATCTGGAAGCAGTAGATTTGGCAATTAATATTATAGAGGAGGCATACAAAGAAACAGGGAATGCCGATGCTAGAATCTATTTAGAAGAGAAAATGAGACAATTTAAACAAGAAAGAAAGCGGCAGGTGTGAGAAGATGCTACATATAATTTTGACTATATTAAAGGTCATAGGGATTATAGCAGCATTGATTTTGCTGCTGATTCTGTTGGTTGGCTGCATTGTATTGTTTGTTCCAGTACAATATAGGGTTAGAGGGAAAAAAAGAGAATGTGATCTGGAAGCAGAAGTAAGAATTAGTTGGATGTTTCGGATGATCAGTGCAGAGATACAGCAGAAAAAAAAGATGCAGTTTACGATAAAAATCTTTGGAAAAACGCTGGAACAATGGAAAGAATTATTAAAGAAAATAAAAAAGAAAAAAATTAAAAAAGAAACAGAACAACAGGCGTTTCCTGATCCTTTTGAACAGAAAGCAAAATTTACTTTTGAACAGGAATCAGAATTAGAAGAAAAAAAGGAGATTCCAAATGAAACGAGACCCATTTTACCAGAGAATTTTAGTGAAACAAAAGCAGTACCTCCAATCGAGAAAAATGAGAAAGAATCAGAACATGATGTAAGAGCAGTTTCTTTTTCAGAAGAAGAAAAAGCGCATAAGGAGATCAAAAGAAAAAAAACAGGAAAAAAAAGGCTGTCAGAGTTTCCTAAGAGAATATGGGATAAAATAAAAGCAATAAATTACAAAATGAAAAAGTTTTGGAAGAATTTGAAAAAGCGATACCAGGGAATAAAAAGTAGTCTGACAAAAGTAAAAGAAATGGTAAATTATTATATTACGCTTTTTCAGGAAGAAAAGACAAAACAAGCAATTCAATTTTGTAAAGCACAGTTTATTTGGATGATGAAGAAAATTGCGCCGAAAAAGATAAAAGGAGAAGTTCAATTCGGAACAGGCGATCCAGCTACAACAGGCGAACTTATGGGATTG
>CBCTVZ010000175.1:0-3484 GCA_965150505.1 uncultured Robinsoniella sp.
CATCTTTCTGATCTTTGGAATTCTGTCTTCGTTGAAGAACATATGCTCTGTACGGCAAAGACCGATACCTTCTGCACCTAATTTTACAGCGTTTGCTGTATCAGCTGGTGTATCAGCGTTTGTTCTTACTTTCAGAGTTTTGAATTTATCTGCCCATCTCATGATTCTTCCGAAGTTTCCACCGATGGAAGCTTCTTTTGTCTGGATGTCACCTTTGTAGATCTTACCTGTAGATCCGTCTAAGGAAATGTAATCTCCTTCATGGAATGTATATCCGCCAAGTTCAAATACTTTTGCTTCTTCATCAATTTTGATTTCACCGCATCCGGATACACAGCATGTTCCCATACCACGAGCTACTACAGCTGCGTGAGATGTCATACCACCGCGTACTGTCAGGATACCTTCAGAAGCGTGCATACCTTCGATATCTTCTGGGGATGTCTCAAGACGAACAAGGATAACTCTTTCTCCTTTTTCGTGAGCTTCTTTTGCTTCTTCTGCTGTGAAGTAAACTTTACCAGCTGCTGCTCCAGGAGATGCTGGAAGAGCGGAACCGATTACTTCGCCTGCTTTTAATGCGTCTGCATCAAATGTTGGGTGCAGTAACTGATCAAGAGATTTTGCTTCGATACGGCAAACAGCTTCTTCTCTTGTGATTCTTCCTTCATCTACTAAATCACAAGCGATCTGTAATGCAGCCTGAGCTGTTCTCTTTCCGTTACGTGTCTGTAAGAAGTATAATTTACCTTCCTGAATTGTGAATTCCATATCCTGCATATCGCGGTAATGGTCTTCCAGTTTATGAGCGATTGCCATGAACTCTTCGTAGCATTCTGGCATATCTTCAGCAAGTTTAGAGATTGGCTGTGGTGTACGAACACCAGCAACTACGTCTTCACCCTGAGCATTGATCAGGTACTCACCGTAGATTCCTTTTTCTCCTGTAGATGGGTTACGTGTGAATGCAACACCTGTACCAGATGTGCTTCCCATGTTACCAAATACCATTGCCTGTACGTTTACAGCTGTTCCCCAATCTCCTGGGATATCATTCATACGTCTGTAAACAATCGCACGTGGGTTGTCCCATGAACGGAATACAGCTTTTACTGCTCCCATCAGCTGTTCCTTTGGATCCTGTGGGAAATCTTCTCCATTCATTGCATTTTTATATACAGCTTTGAATTTTTCAACTAATACTTTTAAGTCATCTGTTGTCAGCTCTGTATCGAATTTAACGCCTTTTTCTTCTTTTAATTCATCAATGATTTTTTCAAAGAAAGACTTCGGAACTTCCATAACAACGTCAGAGTACATCTGGATGAATCTTCTGTAAGAATCGTATGCAAATCTAGGATTTCCTGTTTTCTTTGCAAATCCTTCTACTGCAACATCGTTCAAACCTAAGTTCAGGATGGTATCCATCATACCTGGCATAGAAGCTCTAGCACCAGAACGAACAGATACTAATAACGGATCCTCTGTATCGCCGAATTTTTTACCCTGAATTTTCTCTAATTCACCTAAAGCAGCAAAAATCTGTCCCTGAATTTCTTCTGTAATCTGTTTTCCGCTGTTATAATAGTCTGTACAAGCTTCTGTCGTAACTGTGAAACCCTGTGGAATTGGTAATCCTAAGTTTGTCATCTCGGCTAAGTTTGCACCTTTTCCACCGAGAAGGTTTCTCATATCTGCGTTTCCTTCTTTAAATAAGTAAACCCATTTTGCCATTTTCCTTCATTCCTCCTAAAATGTATTATATGTTATACAGAGTACCAAACCAAAATCATACAACTCTGTAAAACTATCTCATACGTGTGCAAAGGTCGCACATATTTATTGTATCATATATTCTAATTCAGTCAAGTAAATTTATGAAAAAAAGAAGCGTCTTTGTGAAAAATTCTTTTCAAAATCTTCTCAAAAACAACTTCCTTTTCTCATCTCCATTTCTCTCTGATCTCTTAAACAAAAGACTTTTCTTCAAAAAAGCGTTCTTTTGCTTTTAAAATTAATGTTTTTTATTTTAATACAAGATGACGTGGGATACCGTCTACCATAACTGGCTGATAATCTCCCTGAATCAAAGGTTTTACATAATCTAAGAAATCTTCTGTCACATATGTTCCATCTTTGCTGATCCACTGTCTTGGAACAAGTTTTTCATCATTTGCTATTTTATGAACATCGTAAATGCCTGTTGCACACTGATATGGATCATCGGATACACGGTCAATGACTACCATCTTTCCACTGTCGCCCTCATCAGCTGCTTTCACAGCTGCGCCGCCTACCATAAACGCTTCATTGATATCCACGCGAGATGCGATATGAGAAGCGCTTCTTTGAAGTGTACTTAATTCCACGCCTCTTGTCTTACATCCGATCTCTGCTGCTACAAGATGTGCCAAATAACTGGCTGTACCTGTCAGCTGTTTATGTCCAAATGCGTCCACATAATCTCCATTTCCTGCTGAAAGTTCACATACATATCTTCCATCTGGAAGTTTGATTCCTTCAGAAACTGCCACTACGACAGAATGTTTCTTCTTCAACAGAGTACGGATTTTTTCCATAAATTTTGCAACGTCAAATGGAAGTTCTGGAAGATAAATCAGATCTGGTCCTTCGCAGTCTTCGCCTTTTGCAAGCGCTGCAGCGCCTGTCAGCCATCCTGCATTTCTTCCCATAATTTCAATGATTGTGACAATATCTTTTTTGTAGCTTAATCCAAGACCATCGCGGATTACTTCTTTTACTGCTGTTCCAATATATTTTGCTGCTGAACCATATCCAGGTGTGTGATCTGTCAATGCAAGGTCATTGTCAATCGTCTTTGGAACACCCACAAATTTCTGTGACTGTCCTGTCAGTACGGCATAATCTGACAGTTTTTTAATGGTATCCATCGAATCATTTCCACCAATATAGATAAAACTGTCTACTTCCAGTTTATTTAAAATATGAAAAATTTTTTCATAAATTTCTCTGTCTTCATGAATCTCCGGCAGTTTAAAACGGCAAGAACCTAAGAATGCAGATGGTGTTCTTTTCAACAATTCAATATCCAAATTATTTTTAATATATTTTGATAAATCTACATAATTCTCATCCAAAAATCCTTGGATTCCATGACGCATTCCATAAACTTTATTGAATCCTCTGTCTTTTGCTGTTTTATATACGCCTGCAAGGCTGGAATTAATTACCGCTGTCGGTCCTCCTGACTGTCCTACAATTACATTCCCTTTCATCTCTAAATTACCTCCGTTCATTATGTCAAATCTCTTATCTATGATTATATCAATAATATACATTTTATACAATAGTTTTTTCAATCTTTTTCAATTTTTTTATATTTTTTCATTATTTTATTCATTTTATCTTCGGTTTTTCATATTTCTTTACGCACTTTTCACAATACTATTTACACTGTTTTTTTGTATAAAAAAAATAAAAAACAAGATCTCTCCGCCCTATA
>CBCTVZ010000176.1:0-3466 GCA_965150505.1 uncultured Robinsoniella sp.
GTCAGTAAGCGCTGGAACTACCATGCTGATCGCGATAAAAAATACACTGATAAAAAGAAGCAGTGTAATGACTAAACTAATCAAACGTCGCCAGCGACCAAGTTTAGACGGCAGTTTTGATTCAATCGCTCTCATAGGAAGATTGAGGATGAAAGCAAGAAAACAGCCGATCAAAAAAGGAAATAAAATACCGATTCCTGTTTTTGCAAACCGCACGACATCATTAAAACGGTACAGTAAGAAAAAAAGGAGGAGACCGTATGTAATACAAAGCAGCCATTTTTTTAGAGATTTGAAATCCATATAGAGTACCTTCTTTCTAAATTTATCATTTGCTTTTTTATAATAAATATCTATTTTATTATATCATAGAAAGAAAACAAGTAAATGAAATTTAAAAAATTTAGAAAATATTTATGAGACAAAAAATTAAGAAAAAATTAAAAAAGAAAATGTAACTTTTTACCTTACTTAAGAGTCTAATATTTATGATAAAATTAAGAAAATGGTAAGGGAAGAAAGAGGAAGTGAGATTCACAAATATACTAGAATATGATATAATCAATCATATTTATTCCCTGAACGAAAAAGAAATAAGGTAGATCAGGGTTAAAAAATAAAGAAGGCAAAAGTTTGTTCAATAACAGAGATGGAAGGAACAATTAGGATGAAAATGAAATTATCAGAATATTTAGAAGAATTAAAGATGGCAGGAATGGTAGTATCGTATGATCTGAATGGTCAGGAAGAAACGCCAGTAAATGCTATCATGTATGATTCAAGGGAAGCGACGCAAGGAGGTGTTTTTGTCTGCAAGGGGGCGAATTTCTCTGAAGAATATCTGGAATCCGCGTTAAAAAAAGGATGTTGCGCATATATCAGTGAAATCGGATATCAGACAAAAGAAAAAAGTGCGTGGATTTTAGTCAAGGATATCAGAAGAGTGATGCCGATTCTTGCGGCAAAATTTTATGGAACAGATCATAAAAGTAAAAATCTGCATTTGACTGGAATTACTGGCACGAAAGGAAAGACAACAACTTCTTATTATTTAAAAGCGATCTTAGATTATTTTGAAAAAAGTCAAAATCATGCCGAGACAGCAATTCTTTCCACAATAGAGATTTATGATGGAAAAGAGAGAAAGCCGTCTGTCCTGACAACGCCAGAAGCTTTAGAACTGCACCGCCACATTCGGAATGCTCAGGATGCAGGCATTTCTTATCTGACAATGGAGGTTTCCAGTCAGGCATTGAAATATCAGAGGATTCGGAAAGTACAATATGATGTAGGAATTTTCTTAAATATCTCAGAAGATCATATCAGTCCGGCAGAGCATGGAGATTTTGAAGACTATTTTATGTCAAAATTGTCTCTGTTTAAGCAAGTGGATACCGCCTGCATCAATTTGGACTGCGATCATGAAAAACGCGTATGTCAGGCGGCGCATTTGGCAAAACGGATTGTGACATTTGGAAGAAAAGAGGAAGCAGATATTCGTCTTATGTCCGTTCGTCATTGCGAAGGCGGACTTTCTTTCCGTGTAAAATGTGATAAGTTCGATGAAGAATTTCATATCAGTATGCAGGGAGATTTTAATGCAGAAAATGCGGTTGCAGCGATTGCGGCGGCATATATCTATGGAGTGCCTGTAGAGATTATGAAAAAAGCATTGGCAGATGTCAAAGTGAGTGGCAGAATGGAAGAATATAAAAGCGACGATAAAAAGATCACAGTGATTGTTGACTATGCGCATAATCGCTTAAGTTTTGAAAAGTTGTTTGACTCTGTATTTCAGGAACATTTAGGAGAAAAAATCGTGACAGTATTTGGCTGTCCGGGACAAAAAGCATATAACAGAAGACGGGAATTAGGAATGATTGCAGGACTATTTTCTCATACTGTCTATCTGACAGCAGACGATCCGGGAACAGAGCCGCTTGAAAAAATCTTTGACGATATTCGACCAAATGTAGAGACAACCGGTTGTGCCTGCATTTGTGTAGAGGATCGAAAAGAAGCTATTTTTCAGGCAGTGAGAGAGATAAAAGGAAAGACGGTATTGCTTGTTTTAGGAAAGGGAAATGAGGGACATCAGAAAATAGGAAAAGAGATTGTTCCATATCCAACAGATTCTGAATTAGTGCGTATGGCTTTAGAAGAATATAATCAGATGCACCCGATAAAGAAAAAATGAAGAAAATATAAAAAAATGACGGAAAAAATAAAAAAATAGCAAAAAATACAAAAAATAAGAGTTTCTCCTTTTCGACATCTATGATATACTAAGAGAAAAAATAATGGGAGGAAGCTATGAAACATCATAATCAATGGACCAGTAAAATAGGTTTTATCCTTGCGACAGCCGGAGCGGCGATTGGTCTTGGAAACCTTTGGAAATTTCCCTATCTTATGGGAAGAAACGGAGGATTTCCATTTTTAGTTGCATATTTATTTTTTATTGTTATTTTAGGAGTTCCGGTTATGATTACGGAAATGTCTCTTGGAAGAAAGACGAGACATAATCCTGTCCGTGCATATCAGGATATTCATCCTCGCGCAAAAGCAGTAGGTATTTTTGGCGTATTAGCAGCATTTTTGATTTTATCTTATTACAGTGTAATCGGAGGATGGATTTTAAAATATTTTTTCAGCTATCTGACGACACTTCAGGCACCAGCAGATTTTAATGCGTTTATAGGAGGCTCTTGGGAACCTATTATATGGTTTGGAATTTTTATGGTTCTTACGGTAGGGATTTGTCTGTATGGAATTAAAGGAATAGAAAAGGCGAGTACTTTTATGATGCCAATGCTTTTCATTTTGCTGATTATCATTATTGTCAGAAGTGTTACGCTTCCAGGAGCATCAGAAGGTCTTTTATTTATTTTTAAGCCAAATATGGAATCTTTCCATTTAGAATCCATTAATGCAGCTCTTGGACAAGTATTTTATTCTTTAAGTCTTTGTATGGGAATTACCGTGACATATGGAAGCTATTTGAATAAAAAAGAAAATATTCCAAACAGTTGTATTAAAGTAGCGGTATTAGATACAATGGTAGCAGTTCTTGCAGGAATTGCTATTTTTCCAGCAGTATTTGCCTTTGGATTAGAACCAGGACAAGGACCGGGATTGATTTTTGGAACATTGCCAAAAGTTTTCTCCTCAATTAAGGGAGGAGCATTCTTTGCTATTATATTTTTTATGCTCATTTTTTTAGCTGCGCTTACAAGTGCGATTGCATTGCTGGAGGTATCTGTCTCTTATGCTTTAGAAAGATGGAAATTTGGACGGAAAAAGACCGTAATTGTGACAGGAATTTTAATCTTTCTAATAGGAATTCCAAGCGCATTATCTTTTGGAGTGCTTGGCGACGTAACAATATTAAATTACAGTGTATTTGATTTTATTGGTATGATCACCGATAATATTCTTCTTCCGATTGGAGGCCTATTGATGTGCT
>CBCTVZ010000177.1:0-3451 GCA_965150505.1 uncultured Robinsoniella sp.
TTCCGTATGAGCTTAAATGAATACCTGTCAGAACAACTTCTTGATATCCACGCTGTGCCAGCTCTGTCACTTCTTCTATCACTTCTTCCTCCAAGCGACTGCGCACCCTTCCTCTCGTATAGGGAATGATACAGTAGCTGCAAAACTGGTTGCATCCATCTTGTACCTTGATATATGCTCTCGTATGTTCTGCCGTCTTTTGAATGGACAAATTTTCATACTGTTTTTCGTGCATCAGATCAATCACATTTTCTGTCGCTCTGCCCTCTTCAAACTCTTTTAAAATTTCAATCAGATCTTTTTTTCTATTATTGCCAATTACCACATCCACTGTTCCATCGGCTGTCAACTCTTCTGCGGATGCCTGCACATAACATCCAGCCGCTACCACAATCGCTTTTGGATTCATCTTTCTTGCTTTATGAATCATCTGTCGTGATTTTCTGTCTGCGATATTAGTCACGGTACAGGTATTAATCAGATAAAGGTCTGCTCCCGGTGCAAACGGAACGATCTCATATCCGTTTTCTTCCAGAATCTGCTGCATTGCCTCTGTTTCATACGCATTCACTTTACATCCAAGATTATGAAGAGCCGCTTTTTTTCTTATCATTCTATCTGTCTCCTTATTTTATCTTTTTCTGTCTTCATCACTTTCGCCAAAGATCTATATAAAAGTTTGTATGTTTTCTCATTGACTTTTCAAACCACTGCCTTTAATATAAAAGTAAGAAAAAATATATTCAGGGAGGTTATTCCAATGAAAACAGTTCAAATTTCTTTAAATTCTATCGATAAAGTAAAATCTTTTGTAAACGATATCACAAAATTTGATTATGATTTCGATTTAGTATCCGGCAGATATGTGATTGATGCAAAATCGATCATGGGTATCTTTAGTCTGGATTTGTCCAAACCAATCGATTTGAACATTCATGCAGAAGATGAAGTAAATTCTATCTTGGATACATTGAAACCTTATATCATCGAGTAATCTTTATTTGATGGAATGGCTGTCCATAAAATGGGCAGCCTTTTCCTTATCTCATGTTTTACTCTACTAAAACAACTTCTGTTGTCTCAATCGCTGTTTTTACAAGTTCATCAATCTTTTCTTCCAAATGTTTTTCAGACCGCTTAATAATATTCAAATTTGGCTTTGTGACAGGGTGTTTTGCCACAAAAATCGTACAACAATCTTCAAATGGCAAAATCGATGTCTCATATGTTCCAATTTTTTCTGAGATATCCACAATATCCTGTTTGTCAAATCCAATGACAGGACGATAAACTGGCAGTGTACAAACCTCATTTGTCGCCGCAAGACTGTGCAGAGTCTGGCTTGCCACCTGTCCAATACTTTCTCCAGTAATCAATCCAAGACATCCCGTCTCTTTTGCAAAATGCTCCGCAATTCTCATCATATAGCGTCTCATAATAATCGTCAGTTCCTCATGAGGACATTGATCGTAAATATACAGCTGAATATCTGTAAAGTTTACAATATGCAGATGAATCGGTCCTGTATAGCGAGAGATCAATTTTGCAAGATCTACCACTTTTTGTTTTGCTCTTTCACTTGTATATGGCGGAGCATGGAAATAGACCGCATCAATTTGAACTCCTCTTTTTGCAATCATATATCCAGCCACTGGGCTGTCAATTCCGCCTGACAGTAAAAGCATCGCTTTTCCATTTGTTCCGACAGGCATTCCTCCTGGACCTGGAATGATCTTGGAATAAATATAAATTTTTTCTCTGATTTCCACATTTAACATGATTTCAGGATGATGAACGTCCACTTTCATCTGTGGCAGTGACTGTAAAATTTTTTCTCCTAATGCCGCATTTAATTCCATAGAAGTCATCGGATAATTTTTTCTTGCTCTTCTTGCATTTACCTTGAATGTATGAGATTCACCCAGATATACTTTTTCCAGATAAGAAACTACTTCCTTGGCTAATGCGTCAAATCCTTGATCCTCTGCATGAACGACAGGGCAGATGCCAACAATACCAAATACGGACTGAAGCGCCTCCACCGTCTCATCAAAGTCAAAATTTCCTCCACATTCTACATAGATTCTTCCCTGTTGTTTATAAACATGAAACTCTCCATCGATGGATTTTAAAGTATGATTGATCTGGCTGACTAACATATCTTCAAACAGATATCTGTTTTTTCCTTTAATGCCAATCTCGCCATATTTAATTAAAAATGATTGAAACATTTCTTCTTCTCCTGTCTTTTTTCTCTAACGCCTTGCATAGCGCCGAAGCATTGGAACGATCTGCTTTAACGTCTCTGCACAGTATGTAATTTCTTCCATGGTCGTCATCTCACAAAAGCTGAATCGAACCGTACAGTCTAAAAGAGCTTTCGGCATATGAACAGCGACAAGCGTGTGGCTTGCTGTCTGTTTTTTATTTGAGGAACACGCAGAACCGGCTGATATATAGATTCCTCTCTCCTCCATTGCGTGTAACAGTACCTCGCTTCGGACTCCTTCAAAACTGACGCTGACAATATGCGGCGCGCTCTCTGCTTCAGGCAGATTATTGAAAGTAATCTTTTCAATCTCACTGACCTGTTCCATAAAACTTTTTTTCAATTTTAAAAGATGATTCCATTTTTCTTCATAGGATTCATAGGATAATTTGGCTGCCGTTCCAAGACCCGCCACTCCTGGCACATTGTCTGTCCCAGACCGCATTCCTTTTTGCTGACCTCCGCCTAAAATAAACGGTTTAATCTTTACTTTTTCATTTATATATAAAAATCCAGTTCCTTTTGGTCCATGAATTTTATGACCACTGACCGAAAGCAGGTCAATTCCTATTTTTTTAGGGTAAATTCTGTACTTTCCATATGCCTGAATCGCATCAACATGAAATATCGTTTTTGGATTTTTTTCTTTTATAATCTGAGCAATCTCTTCAATCGGCTCTAACGTACCGATTTCATTATTGACATACATCACGGACACTAAAATGGTTTCTTCTGTAATCGCCTCTTTTAACTGTTCCAAATCTACTCTTCCATATCGATCCACATTGAGATAGGTCACATCAAACCCATTTTCTTCCAGATATCTCATCGGCTCTAAAACAGCCGCGTGTTCCACAGAAGATGTGATGATATGTTTTCCTTGTCTCTGATTCGCAAACGCTGTTCCAAGAATCGCCCAATTATCCGATTCCGTTCCTCCAGAGGTAAAGAAAATCTCTTTCTCTGTCACTTTCATCGTTTTGGCAATCGCTTCTCTTGCCTCTTTTAAGTAGCGTTCTGCATATACACCTGCCAGATGCTTTGATGATGGATTTCCAAAGTCTTCCATCATCGTTTTTACTACAATGTCTTTTACTTCATCCAGACATTTTGTTGTAGCTGAATTATCTAAATATGCCTCCATTTTTTCCTCACTCTTCTGGTTCTAGGCAAAAAACAAGC
>CBCTVZ010000178.1:0-3450 GCA_965150505.1 uncultured Robinsoniella sp.
AAAAGCAAAAAGAGGGATGTGAAAAAACTCAATCGAGTTTTTTCACATCCCCTTTCGCATTCTAGCTGTTTGCAATTAAATTCATCACTTCGTTTCTCTCCAAAACTTTTCCCTCAGAAATAATCTTGTCAATATAAATCAAAGCCGGTTCTTTTTTAATCCCATATTCCTGAATTTCTGCCGGATCTGTAACTCTTGTGATCGGAACTTCCATATAAAATTTCATAAGCCCCTCTCTTACATTCTTTTCAAGCATATCGCACTGTTCTTTGTCTTGCCCTAAAATCGCAATTCGATTTCTTTTTTTCTGATCCGGATGATTTTTTTTCTTTTTAAAAAATAGCATCCTTACTTCCTCCTGTCTCTCGTACAAATCTACACCCTTTTCTTTTTCATCTCTTACTCTTGTCAAATCACGTTTCATGCTTTTCTCAATTTTTATTATACGATACTTTTTAGTCTTTGTGCAATATGCTTCCTTTATTTTCTTCTTTTGTCAAATCATAATAAAAAATATACTGCTGAAGAACTCCAGCGCTGTCTCGATACCGTTCAAATGGAAATCCATCTGCATACTGTTCTGCTAATACCCGTTTGATATGTACGTCAATCGGAAAGGCTTCTTTTTTCTGTAATGCAAACAGACAGATACAGTCTGCAACCTTTTCTCCAATTCCACAAAATTCCATTAATTTTTTTCTTGCCTGCTCATATGTCATGCTTTTAAGTTCTTCTAATTTTCCCCATTCCATTACTTGTTTTGCTGTTTGATCTATGTAACGGCTGCGGTATCCCAGATTGCAGGCTCTTAATTCTTCCTCCCCAGCTGCTGCAAGGGATTTTGGCGTAGGGAAATCAAAATAAACGATTCCATTTTGATCGATCTTTCTTTCTCCAAATCGCTCACATATTGTTTCAATACATTTTTTGATTCTTTTTATGTGATTTTGCTGAGAAATAATAAAGGAAATCATCATTTCCCACAAATCTTGATGCAAAATACGGATTCCACTGCCATACTGTGCCGCTGTCAAAAGATAATCGTCTTCTTTATCAATCCTATCTATTATTTTTCCATAATCAAAGTCAAGATCAAAATACGTTCTCCAGATGGTTTCAAATTCTGATTCACTGCAAAAAAATAAAGCGCCGTCTTCTGTTTGCTCTATCTCTAAATATGTTCCAAACGCCGTAATTCCATATCGCTTTTCTGCAACTTCTCTCATCCGAAAGCATTGTCCCGAATCGCAAATCTGCTTTAAATTCAAATATTTTTCAGTAACCTTTATCATTTTTCCTCTATATCCGTTTTAGATTTCTTTTTTCCCTTGCTCTGCAATCAGCTGATACATTTCCAAATAAGACTTTCCACTTTTTCTGCTTAACTGTGCAACGCTTTCATATTCCGGATATACAGTCTGTCCTGATTCGCTTTGGCATATTTTTACTTTTGCCAGTCCATATGGCGTTGAAATGGTCTTTACTTCCCGTTTTAAAATGGTTCGTTCCATTTTGACCCGACGAATACCAATCGTTGTCGTATTTTCAAAAATCACTCGTTCCAACCGTCTTACCTTTTCTTCTGTACAAATCACATTCAGTTGATAGGCCGGACGATTTTTTTTCATATATAAAGGGATATAGCTTACATCATAAGCTCCTTCCTCAAAAAGACGTTCCATCACATATCCCATTGCTTCTCCGCTGCAATCATCGATATTGGTCTCTAGCTTTATAATCTCATCCTGATCTGTCTGTGACTCCTGTCTCTCAAGAAACATCGCCCGCAGGATTCCTGGTCTGTCATACGTTCTTTTCCCAGCTCCCATTCCGATTTTCTTTATTTTAAATTGTTCTGGAAGATGATCTGATGTCCGGATCGCTGCTGCGATGGCTGCTCCTGTCGGCGTAACAAGCTCCCCTTGTGTCTTTGTCATATTTAAAGTCAAACCATGTTTTTGAACAATCTGCACCACTGCTGGAACAGGAACAGGAATGATTCCATGCTGACAGCGAATCGTTCCCTGCCCCTCTGCCAATTCTGAAATGATTACATCTTCCACATTTAAAGTATCTATACAGACTGCCACTGCAACAATATCTACGATAGAATCTACCGCTCCTACTTCATGAAAATGAACGTCTTCTTTTTTTACGCCATGAACATTTGCCTCAGCTTCGGCAAGAATATCAAAAATGGTAATGGCGATCTTTCTTGCACGTTCTGTCATCTTAGTCTTCTGTAAAATCTCCATAATCTCCCGCATCCCACGATGTTCATGGTTTCTATGATGGGCTTTCTTTTCATGATCATGATGGTCTTTTTCATGATGATCTTTTTTTTCATCATTTCCATGGAGATATTCCATATCATGATCGTGATTTTCATGCTCTTTATCTAAAATCACATCAAAATCACACACATCCAGTCCTGATTTTTTTACTCTTCTTATTTTTGTCTGAAATCCTTTTATTGGAAGGCTTAAGAGAACCTTTTTTAACAAATTTTCATCTGCTCCTAAGTCCAAAAGTGCAGCTACCGTCATATCCCCACTGATTCCTGAACTACACTCTAAATACAAAATATTACCCATGTTTTTCCTCCATCTTTCTTTTTTCATCTATTTTTTTGATGTCACGCCATTTTTTTGACATAGATCATTTAAACAGCATTTATCACAATATGGTTTTGTCCGTGCTGTACATACTTCTCTCCCATGAAAGACTAGACGATGACAAAAATCACTTCCTTCTTCCCCTGGGATGATTTTCCACAGTTCCATCTCTACTTTTTTCGGTTCTTTGATCTGATCTACTAATCCAATCCGATTTACAAGTCTGATGCAATGCGTATCTGTCACGATTGCTGGTTTTCCAAAAACATCTCCCATAATCAAATTCGCACTTTTTCTCCCTACTCCCGGAAGTTTTAAAAGAGCTTGAAAATCATCTGGAACATTCCCTTCATATTGATCCCTCAATACTTTCATACAGGCGCTGATATCTCTTGCTTTACTTTTTCCAAGTCCGCATGGTCTGACAATCGCTTCAATCTCCTCTGGCTCTGCCTGTGCAAGAGCGTTTACATCTGGATATTTCTTATATAAATCTTCCACTACAATATTAACTCTGGCATCTGTACACTGTGCCGCTAACCGTACGCCTACTAATAATTTCCATGCCTGATCATATTCCAACGTACATCCCACATCTGGATATTCTTTTTTTAATCGTTCAATGACTTCTAATGCCAATTCTTCTTTTGTCATCTGCTTTGTTCCTTTCCTAACTTTATTTCGCTATGATTCTTCCATCTTTTTTATGCGAAAATACGACTTTTTATTGTTTTTCTTTCAAAAAAATTCTACAATAGCATTGACACTCCACACGGCTACAGCCGTGGGATTCTTGCTACCTGCTACACATAACTAGCTGACCAGTCTATTTCTA
>CBCTVZ010000179.1:0-3374 GCA_965150505.1 uncultured Robinsoniella sp.
GGAATTTGCAAACAAAGAGATGGCAAATGTAGTTCTTAGTATTGACGGAAGAAAAGAAGTACATGATTATATGCGTCCATTCCGAAAAGGAAAGGGAAGTTATGATTTGATCGTACCAAAATTTCAGAAATTTGCAGAAAGCAGAAATCAGGAAAAATATTATGTGAGAGGAACTTTTACACATAATAATCTGGACTTTTCAAAAGATGTACTGCATTTGGCAGATCTTGGATTTAAACAGATCTCTGTAGAACCAGTTGTCTCTCTGCCAGATGAACCATATGCAATTAAAGAAGAAGATATCCCAGTGATCTGTGCAGAGTATGATAAACTTGCTGCAGAGATGGTAAAACGCCATCGCGAGAGAAATGATTTTAATTTCTTCCATTTCATGATTGATTTGACAGGAGGACCGTGTGTTTACAAGCGCCTTTCCGGATGTGGATCTGGTACAGAATATCTTGCGGTTACACCTTGGGGTGATTTGTATCCTTGTCATCAATTTGTCGGAGAAGACGGTTTCCTGCTAGGAAATGTCTTTGAGGGAATAAAAAATACCGATTTGGTGGATGAGTTTAAATGTTGTAATGTCTATGCAAAAGAAAAATGCAGAAATTGTTTTGCCAGATTTTACTGCAGCGGCGGATGTGCTGCGAACTCTTATAAATTCCATGGTTCTATCAATGACGCATACGATATCGGTTGTGAGCTGCAGAAAAAACGAATCGAATGTGCCATTATGATAAAAGCTGCATTAGCAGAGGAATAATAAAAAAGGAGAAAGATGATGAAAAAGAACAGAGCTATTTTAGTGATGGTTCTTACCGTCGTATTGATAGGTCTGCTGAGTTTTACATCTATCGTTGGATTTGGCCCAGACAGACTTGGATCGGCAAGAAATATCATACTGGGACTTGATCTGGCAGGGGGTGTCAGCATCACTTATCAGGCAGTAGGGGATACACCATCGAGTGAAGACATGGCTGATACGATCTACAAGCTTCAAAAACGTGTAGAAGGATACAGCTCAGAAGCAACCGTATATCAGGAAGGAGATAATCGAATCAATATCGAAATTCCTGGAGTAAGCGATGCAAATAAGATTTTAGAGGAACTGGGAACACCGGGATCTCTGTATTTTATTGCGCAGACAGATTCCAAAGGAAATCAAAATTACTCTTATGTCGGACCGGATGAATGGGTATTAACAAAGAGTATTGAAGAATTGCAGGCAGATGGTTCTATCGTACTGACTGGTACGGATGTAGAGACTGCAAAAGCAGGACAGATCACAAACAACATGAATAATACAGAAGTTGTAGTGGAACTGAAGATGACAAAAGAAGGAACAGAAAAATTTGCCGAAGCAACGAAAAAAGCCTATGCAGCGGGCGAAAGTATTGGTATTTACTATGATGGCAAATTTATCAGTGTTCCAAATGTAAATGCTGAGATCACAGATGGAAATGCACAGATTACAGGAATGAAAGATTTTCAGGAAGCAGAGTCCATTGCGTCTACGATTCGTATTGGAGGACTTCAGGTAGAACTGGAGGAAATCCGTTCTAATGTTGTAGGAGCGCAGCTTGGAGAGGAAGCAATTTCAAGCAGCTTAAAAGCAGGAGCGATAGGTCTTGCAATCGTAATTATCTTTATGACAATCGTATATTTAATTCCTGGTGCTGTATCAGGCATTGCATTAATTATCTATACAGGATTAATGTTAGTTATGCTGAACGCATTTGATATTACGCTGACACTTCCTGGTATTGCCGGTATCATTTTAAGTATTGGTATGGCAGTCGATGCGAATGTTATCATCTATGCTCGTATTAGAGAAGAAATAGCGGCGGGATCGAATGTAAAGACAGCAATTCGTACAGGATATCAGAAAGCATTTTCAGCTATTATAGATGGAAATATTACAACTTTAATTGCTGCCGTTGTATTAGGAATAAAAGGAAGCGGAAGTGTAAAAGGTTTTGCAAGCACACTGGCGCTTGGTATTGTTCTGTCAATGTTTACAGCTTTAGTGATCTCTAGATTACTTATGACAGCACTGTACACATTGGGACTGAGAGATGAAAAGTATTATGGAAAAGCAAAAGAACATAAGACGATTAATTTCTTAAGCAAGAAGAATATTTTCTTTGCAGTTTCTCTGCTTTTGATTGTATGTGCGCCTGTCTTTATGATGATCAACAAAGGAACAACAGGAGAAGTTTTAAACTATAGTCTGGAATTTAAAGGCGGTACTTCCACCAATGTTATCTTTAATGAAGACTTTACCATTGCAGAATTGGATTCTGAAGTAAAACCAGTTGTTCAGAAGATCACAAAAGATGCAAATATTCAGCTCACAAAGGTAGCAGATTCCAATGAAGTCAATATTAAGACAAGAGAACTGGAATTAGCGGAAAGAGAAGCATTAAATAAAGCCTTAGTAGAAAACTTTGGAGTCGATGAAGCCAAAATTTCAGCCGAAAATATTTCTTCTACGGTAAGCTCTGAGATGAGAAGCGATGCAATTATTGCGGTTATTATTGCGACCTTATGTATGTTAGTTTATATTTGGTTCCGCTTTAAGGATGTGCGTTTTGCAGCAAGTGCAGTTCTTGCATTAATTCATGACGTACTGGTTGTTCTTGCATTCTATGCTGTGGCGAAAATTTCAGTTGGAAATACCTTTATTGCTTGTATGCTGACGATTGTCGGTTATTCAATCAATGCAACGATTGTTATTTTTGACCGTATCCGTGAAAATTTAGGAGAATTGAGAAACAAAGAAAAGATTGCAGAAATTGTAAACTTAAGTATCACTCAGACATTGACAAGAAGTATTTATACTTCTTTTACAACATTTGTCATGGTTGCAGTTTTATTTGTGATGGGCGTTTCTTCTATCCGTGAATTTGCATTGCCATTAATGGTAGGTATTATATGCGGCGCTTATTCTTCTGTATGTATTACGGGAGCATTGTGGTATGTCATGAAGACAAAATCCAAAAAAGAAGTAAATTTATAAAAGAATGATGAAAAAACAGTCTGAAAAATAATAAAAAGTAGATTTCTATATCTGCTATCGAAGAGTGTTGAAAAAACTATATGTAACAAAAAATGTACAAAATTAGAAGATAAAAAAAGAATTTTAATCTGTACATCTGAAAGATATAGTTTTTGAGACACTCTTTTTTATCAAATTAGCCTGTAAAACCCCTTGTTTTAGCTGTGGGGAGTGCCAAGAGAGGCTAAGAAAAATACAAAATGTAATCCATTCCAAAAACAATAAATGGGGATGGAAAAATAGGAGGAGACAATGGAAAAGTGGTTTGTATCTGCTAAAAAAGCTGATTTTTATAAGATTGCGGAAAAAT
>CBCTVZ010000180.1:0-3286 GCA_965150505.1 uncultured Robinsoniella sp.
AAAGCAGGAAACTCAGTTGGAGGAGACAATGAAAAAACATGAACATAAAATCAGCTGTGTGCTGCCAGGAAGCATCGGCGAAGAAATGGAGATTGAGCCAGGAGATGTATTGGTATCAATAGATGGGCAGGAGATCGAAGATATTTTTGACTATCGTTATCTTGTAGAAAGTGAAGAAATTGTAGTATTGATCCGAAAAAAAGACGGAGAACTTGAGATTGAAAAGGAAGAAGAGGAAGATCTGGGACTGGAATTTGAAAACGGTTTGATGGATGAGTATCGTTCATGCAGAAATAAATGTATGTTTTGCTTCATTGATCAGCTCCCAAAAGGAATGAGAGAGACCTTGTATTTTAAAGATGATGATTCGAGATTATCTTATCTTCAGGGAAATTATGTGACGTTGACCAATATGAGCGATCATGATATTGACAAAATCATTCGTTACCGGATGGAGCCTATCAATATTTCTTTTCATACGACAAATGAAGAGCTGCGCTGCAAGATGTTGCACAATCGTTTTGCAGGCGAAGCCCTAAAAAAAGCAGATCGCTTATATGAAGCAGGGATTGAAATGAATGGCCAGATTGTACTTTGCAAAAATGTGAATGACAAAGAAGAATTGAATCGAACCATTCAAGATTTATTAAAATATCGTCCTTATCTGACAAGTGTGTCTGTTGTGCCAGTAGGATTGACCCGTTATCGGGAAGGGTTATATCCATTAGAACCATTTACAAAGGAAGATGCCAAAGAAGTGCTTCGCATCATTGAAAGCTGGCAAAAGCGTATCTATGAGGAGTCAGGAACGCATTTTATTCATGCTGGAGATGAATGGTATATTTTAGCGGAAGAAGAGATTCCGCAAGAAGAACAGTATGACGGATATGTGCAGCTGGAAAATGGCGTTGGAATGGTACGTTCTTTTTTAGATGAAGTTTCTCAGGACATCGATGAGAGAAAGGGCGATCAGCGTTCTCACACCGTTTCGATTGCCACAGGAAAACTTGCGGCGGTATATCTTCAGGAAGCAGCGCAGAAGATTAGAAAAAAATATCCGAATGTAAATATTTTGATTTATCCTATTACAAATCAATTTTTTGGAGAACGTATCACAGTGGCTGGATTGCTGACCGGACAGGATCTAAAAGAACAGCTGAAAGAAAAACAGTTGGGAGAACGTCTGTTGCTCACTGCTAATATGTTTAAAAATGGAGAAACTGTATTTTTAGACGATGTTTCAGCGCAAGAGCTGGAAAAAACTTTACAAACCAAAATAAATATTGTACAATCAAGCGGCTGGGATTTTGTCAAAGCAGTATTGCTGGAAACAGAAGAAGAATCCCCTAAAAACAGCAGAAAGGAAAAGCATTATGAGTAAACCGATTGTAGCGATTGTGGGAAGACCAAATGTAGGAAAGTCCACACTTTTTAATGTTCTTGCAGGACAGAATATATCGATAGTAAAAGATACTCCCGGTGTGACAAGGGATCGAATCTATGCGGATGTAGAATGGCTGAATAAAAATTTTACTTTGATTGACACAGGAGGAATTGAACCAGACAGCAACGATATTATTTTATCGCAGATGCGTGAACAGGCGCAGATTGCGATTGATACAGCGGATGTGATCGTATTTATCACAGATGTAAAACAAGGATTGGTAGACTCCGATTCTAAAGTTGCTGATATGCTGCGCCGTTCAAAAAAACCAGTTGTGCTGGTCGTAAATAAAGTAGACAGTTTTACTAAAATGATGCCGGATGTCTATGAGTTTTATAATCTGGGAATTGGTGATCCGGTTGCGATCTCAGCAGCTTCCCGACTTGGAATCGGTGATATGCTCGATGAAATTGTGCGTCATTTTCCGGAACAAGAGCAAGAAGAAATAGAAGATGATCGTCCAAGAATTGCGATTGTGGGTAAACCAAATGTAGGAAAATCTTCTATTATTAATAAACTGACAGGTGAAAATCGTGTGATTGTATCTGATATTGCAGGAACAACGAGGGATGCGATAGATACAGAAGTAAAATGGGATGGCAAAGAATATATCTTTATTGATACTGCTGGTCTGCGCAGAAAAAATAAAATTAAAGAAGAATTAGAACGTTATAGCATCATCCGAACAGTGACAGCAGTGGAACGTGCAGATCTTGTAATTGTGGTAATTGATGCTGTAGAAGGAATAACAGAACAGGATGCAAAGATTGCTGGAATTGCACACGACAGAGGAAAAGGAATCCTGATTGTTGTAAATAAATGGGATGCGATCGAAAAGAATGATAAGACGATCTATCAATATACGAATAAGATTCGAGAGACGCTTTCTTTCCTCTCCTATGCAGAGATCATGTTTGTATCAGCACAGACAGGACAAAGACTGACAAAAATGTTTGATATGATTGATATGATTATTCAAAATCAGTCGATGCGTATTGCGACAGGCGTATTAAACGAAATTATGGCAGAGGCAGTTGCCCTTCAGCAGCCACCGTCAGATAAAGGAAAGAGACTGAAATTGTATTACATTACGCAGGTAGCAGTGAAGCCGCCGACATTTGTCATCTTTGTAAATGATAAAGAATTGATGCACTTTTCGTATACGAGATATCTGGAAAATAAGATACGAGATACATTTGGTTTCCGCGGAACATCTTTGAGATTTATTATCCGCGAACGGAAGGAGAAAGAACAATAAAATGATGGAGCGTGTGATAAGCTTACTGATCGGTTATGTATTTGGCCTGTTTCAGACCAGCTATATTTATGGAAAGATGCACGGAATAGATATTCGTGAACATGGAAGCGGAAATGCAGGAAGTACCAATATGCTGCGTACACTTGGCAAAAAGGCAGGATTTTTGACTTTCTTAGGGGACTGTTGTAAATGTATTTTGAGTGTTTTAACAGTGCGTATGATTTTTGGAAAAACATCAGCGGAGATCTTGCCGCTTTTAACTTTCTATGCGGCAGCAGGTACAATTTTAGGTCATAATTATCCTTTTTATCTTGGATTTCGAGGTGGAAAAGGAATAGCAGCCACAGCAGGGCTTGTATTATCCTTTAACTGGATTATGGCTATTTTGGGAATTATTACATTTTTTACCGTATATTTGATTACGCATTACGTTTCCCTTGCTTCTTTATGTGTCTATGTCGGAATCATGATAGAACTTGTGGTGTTAGGACAGTTGGGACATTTCCATATGACACAGCCGGAGTTATGGGAGCTATATTTGATCGGTGCTTTTTTGACATGCCTTGCATTTTATAAACATCGTG
>CBCTVZ010000181.1:0-3258 GCA_965150505.1 uncultured Robinsoniella sp.
CTTAATGAACTTGGGAATTTAAAAGGCAAGATCGGAACAACAATTTTAAGCGCGGCAATCTTTGATGATGTCATAGGAATTCTCGTTTTAACATTTGTGGTCAGCTTTAAAGATCCAAACACAAAGATTTCTTCCGTTTGTATCAATACCGTTTTATTTTTTGTAATCTCAATCGTGGGCGGTGTGATCTGCTATTATGCGTTCCGATATATGGATAAAAAACATCCGCATCAGAGAAGAATCCCAATTTTTGGTCTGGCATTGTGTTTTGGAATGGCATATGCGGCTGAAAAATGGTTTGGAATTGCAGACATCACAGGAGCATATGTGGCAGGAATTATTTTATGCAGTATTCATGATTCGGCATATATTGCGAGAAAAATGGATATCAGCGCCTATATGATTTTTGGCCCAATCTTTTTTACAAGTATCGGTTTAAAGACAGATGTGACAGGTATGACATCAGAAATTTTTCTGTTTTCCATAGGATTTGTTCTTGTCGGTATGATCAGTAAAATAGTCGGATGCGGCGCGTGCGCAAAGTTATTCCGCTATAAAAATAGAGATGCGCTGAAAATAGGTGTCGGTATGATGACAAGAGGTGAAGTTGCCTTGATTGTAGCACAAAAAGGTCTGAATGTTGGATTGATGGAACCGGTCTATTTTACTGCCGTTATCTTGCTGATTATGTGCAGCTCGATCATTACGCCAGTTTTAATGAAGCTTTTGTATCGGGGAGAAAAACCAGAAGGGGAAGTGGCAGCAGCGAAATAAGCCGTAAAATATGGCAGATTTGGTAAAAAAAGATAGAAAACAGCAGAATTTATAGTTGTTTTCTTTTATAAGAGTGTGCTATAATCCCTTTTAAATCTTGAACGCAGAGAGGAACAGAGAAATGAAACTTTTAAAAGAACGTATTCAGAAAGATGGAGTTGTAAAAAAGGGAAATGTCTTAAAAGTGGATCAGTTCTTAAATCATCAGATGGATATTGAACTGTTAAATGAAATTGGAAAAGAATTCAAACGTCGTTTTGCAGATAAAAAAATAGAAAAAATTTTAACGATTGAATCCTCCGGAATTGGTATTGCTTGTATTGCAGCGCAGTATTTTCATGTGCCAGTTGTATTCGCTAAAAAAAGCCAGAGTGTAAATCTGGACGGAGAGTCTTTTATCACAAAAATTGAGTCCTTTACACACAAGAGAACATATGATGTGATTGTGTCAAAGAAATATTTGAAAAAAGGGGAACATATTTTAATTATTGACGATTTTATGGCGAATGGATGTGCAGTCAACGGTCTTTTAGATATTCTGGAAACAGCAGGCGCAGTTGTAGAGGGCGTAGGCATCGTAATTGAGAAAGGATTTCAGGATGGCGGAAAATTAATCCGTGAGAGAGGAATCCAGGTGGAATCGCTGGCCATTGTAGATGGAATGGATGCAGAAAAAGGCACAGTGACATTTAGAGAAGCATGACAGGAAAGAATGGAGGAAATTTTTCATGAAAAAAGTAGTGAAATTTGGCGGAAGCTCTTTAGCAAGTGCAGAACAGTTTCAAAAAGTAGGTCAGATTATCTGTGCAGATGACGCAAGAAGATATGTTGTTCCATCTGCGCCAGGAAAACGATTTGAAAAAGATATAAAAGTGACAGATATGCTGTACGATTGCTATGAGGCAGCAGAAAAAGGCAAAAATTTTGATAAAAAATTGGCAGGGATCAAAGCGCGTTATCAGGAGATTATAGATGGATTAAATCTGGAGCTTTCTCTGGAAGAAGAATTTCATACAATCGAAGAGCAGTTTAAACAAGGCGCTGGAAAAGAGTATGCGGCATCAAGAGGAGAATACTTAAATGGTATTGTGATTGCAAATTATTTAGGATATGAATTTATCGATGCGGCACAGGTTATTGTGTTTACAGAAGATGGCCTATATGACGATGAAAAGACGATGGAAAAATTGTCCGCAAGACTGGAAAATGTAGAGAGAGCCGTTATTCCAGGATTTTATGGCGCAATGGAAGACGGACGAGTAAAGACATTCTCCAGAGGTGGATCGGATATTACAGGTTCGATTGTAGCAAAAGCAGTTCGTGCAGACCTGTATGAGAACTGGACAGACGTTTCTGGATTTTTGCTTGCCGACCCAAGAATTATTTTTAATCCAGAAGTGATTGAGACGATTACTTACAGAGAGTTAAGAGAATTATCTTATATGGGCGCAACGGTACTTCATGAAGATGCGATTTTCCCTGTGCGCAGTATGGGTATCCCGATTAACATTCGCAATACAAATAAACCGGAAGATCCGGGAACTTTGATTGTGGAAAGTACTTGCCGCAAGCCAAGATATACCATCACTGGAATTGCTGGAAAAAAAGGTTTTGTAGCGATCAATATTGAAAAAGATATGATGAATTCTGAGATCGGATTTGGAAGAAAAGTATTGAGCGTTTTTGAAGAAAACGGGATTTCCTTTGAACATATGCCATCCGGAATTGACACATTGACTGTTTTTGTCCATCAGGATGAATTTGTAGAAAAAGAACAGAAGATTTTGGCTGAACTTCACCGCGCTGCAAATCCAGATCTGATTGATCTGGAGTCTGATCTGGCTCTGATTGCTGTAGTAGGACGTGGAATGAGAGCGACAAGAGGCACGGCAGGAAGAATCTTTTCGGCACTGGCACATGCCAATGTAAATGTAAAAATGATCGATCAGGGTTCTAGTGAACTGAACATTATTATTGGTGTCAGCAACAGGGATTTTGAGGCTGCGATCAAAGCAATTTACGATATTTTTGTGACGATTCAGTTATAAGATTTTTTATCAGATTAAAAAAAAATAAGATCGTTCTAATTTTTATTAAGGATCATTTTGCAAAAGAACAAGGATTTTGCATGATGATCCTTAATATTTTCTTACGTTGACAAATGGGAAAAGGTTCACTAAAATATAAATAACGCATGGAGGAAACTAAAGAATTGCTATAGAAGACAGCCGCAATGCCAGAGGGGGATTCTCTTTATGGAGGATGTGCAAAGCGGTTAAGATAGGAGTATATTTTATGAAGAAAAAGATAATGGGTATTGGAATCGGTATACTGACGATGGCAGCAGTGATCTGGGGATATCAAAATTATAAAAAAGAGGTGTCCGATGGGAACGAAATAATTCAAAGTGAGAAGACGGTAAAACGACAAGAGACAAAAAAAGAAACAGATCATGTGACAGAAATGCAGACAGATTCTTCTAAA
>CBCTVZ010000182.1:0-3246 GCA_965150505.1 uncultured Robinsoniella sp.
GACGGTAGACCGAGCGATTACTCAGGAGTTTTTAGAATATATGGCAAATGGAGTTCCGATTTTAGATACCATTACAAGAAAATGTTATGTTAATAAAATGGGCAAACGATCTTTTCGTATCATTTTGACACAAGGATTGAACAGACAGATTCGTAGAATGTGTGAAGCGCTCGGATATCGTGTAGTGAAATTAAAACGAACCCGAATCATGAATATTCAGTTGGGCAATTTAAAAACAGGTGAATATCGAGACGTGACATCGGAGGAGATGGAGGTTTTGTATGATCAGATCAAAAGATCATCGAATCTTCCAGAGGCGGATAGAAAGGAAAGGGTGAAGCAGCATTGAATCAGAGAATAGAGGAATTGAGAAAACAGATTGCTTACCACAGTGATCGCTATTATAACATGGATGATCCAGAAATTACAGATTATGAGTACGATCAGATGATGCAGGAACTGAAAAAACTGGAAAAAGAACATCCAGAAGAGATTACGCCAGATTCGCCGACTCAAAAAGTGGGAGGAACAGCTAAAAGAGAAGCGGGAGTCTTAGTCAGACATCGTGTTCCTATGCTGAGTCTTCAAGATGTATTTTCAAAAGAAGAAGTGATTCAGTTTGTAGAAGATATGAAGGAACAGTTAGAAGATCCAGAGTTTGTTGTGGAGATGAAAATTGACGGTTTGTCACTGGGACTGCGCTATGAAGAGGGAACACTTGCACTTGCTGTCACAAGAGGAGACGGAATTGTGCAAGGCGAGGATGTGACAGAAAATGCGAAGGTAATCAAAGATGTAAAAAAGAAATTGAAAGATCCAGTGCCGTATTTGGAAGTGCGCGGTGAGGTCTATATGACAAATAAGGCTTTTGAGGAAGTCAATGAGAGACAGGAACTGTTAGGAAAAAAACTGTTCGCCAATCCGAGAAACTGTGCTGCCGGAACTTTGAGACAGTTGGATAGCAAAGTTACAAAAGAGAGAAATCTGTCTATGTTTGTCTTTAACATTCAGGAAGTGCAGGGAAAAACGTTTGAAACACACACGGAAGGATATGAATATTTAAAGAAAAATGGAATAAAGGTGATTGAAAATTATGCCGTATGTAAAACAGCCAAAGAAGTTTGGCAGGCGATTGAAAAGATTGGAGAACAAAGAGGAAGTTTGCCATATGATATTGATGGAGCGGTTGTAAAATTGAATCGTTTTGCTGACCGTGAGGCTGTAGGACAGACATCAAAAGTTCCAAAATGGGCAGTTGCCTATAAATATCCTCCGGAGGAAAAGGAAACGACGTTGTTAAACATAGAACTAGGGGTAGGTCGCACAGGAAGAATTACGCCGACAGCCGTATTTTCTCCTGTAAAACTGTGCGGAACAATGGTTTCGAGAGCTACGCTCCACAATCAGGATTTTATAGATGAACTGGATATTGGAATAGGAGATACGATTGTTGTCTATAAATCAGGGGAAATTATTCCGAAAATCAAACGTGTTATCAAAGAGAAGAGACCGGAGGGAACGACGAGATATCAAATCCCTTCTATCTGTCCTGTGTGCGGAGAACAGACAGTAAGAGAAGCAGATACAGCGGATATTCGATGCCCAAGTCCAAACTGTCCGGCTCAGTTGGAACGTCATATCATTAATTTTGTCAGCAGAGATGCAATGGATATCAAAGGATTTGGAACAGCATATATTGAAGAACTTTCCAGACAAGGTTATTTAAAAGATGTGGCGGATATCTATGATTTAAAACAGTATAGAGAAGAGCTGATTGAGAAAGGCATCATTGGAAAAGAAAAGAATACAGATAAACTGTTGGATCTGATTGAAGAGTCAAAGAAAAATGATCTGGCAAAATTGCTGACAGGGCTTGGAATTTTAAATATTGGAAAAGCGACAGCAAAGGCACTAGCAAGACATTTTAAAACGATGGATGCACTTGAGAACGCTAATATAGAAGAGCTGACAGAGGTGAGCGATATTGGCGAAGTCAGTGCAGCATATATCAGACAGTTTTTTCAAGATGAAAAAAATCAGAATATCTTAAAACGCTTAAGAGAAAATGGGGTTAATATGGAATCGACAGAGACCGTCGGTGATGAGCGATTTTTGGGGAAAACATTTGTATTGACGGGAACACTTTTAACAATGGGAAGAAAAGAAGCAGCAGAAAAGATAGAAAAATTTGGAGGAAAAGCAGCAAGTGCCGTATCAAAAAAGACAGACTACGTTGTGGCGGGGGAAAATGCGGGAAGCAAGCTGACAAAGGCACAGCAGCTTGGAATCACAATTCTTTCAGAAGAGGAGCTGCTTGAAATGATGAAGTAGGATGAGAGTATGAGTAATAATTTTGAGTTTTCAAAGAAAACAACGGAAATTACAAAGAAAACAGTGGAAAAAGGAAAAAAAGGGTTGTTCAGCGTAGTTTATGGAAGAACAGCCGTTGTCGTTCTTCTGTTGCTGATTCAGATTGGAATTTTATTTGCAGGAGTTCAGCTATTAGAGGAACAATTAATTTATATCTACGGAGGAATTACACTTCTGACCGTATGCCTTGTTATTTTTATCATTAATAAAAGAGAGAATCCAGCATTTATGCTTGCATGGATTGTTCCGATGTTATCGATTCCAATTTTTGGAACACTTTTATATCTCTTCTGTGCAATTCAGCAAGAACCGAAAATTTTGAGAAGAAGACAGGAGAGAATGGATTGGGACAACCGCAGTCTGAACCAGCAAAAGCCAGCCGTTATGGTAAGATTAGAGGAAGAGAGTTTGGAGCAGGCAAATTTATCACGATATCTTGGCAAGATGGGATTTCCAACGTATCAAAATACATCGGCGAAGTATTTTGCTTCTGGAGAAGAAAAATTTGAAGAGATGAAGATTCAGCTCAGAAAGGCAAAATCTTTTATCTTTATGGAATATTTTATTGTAGCGAAAGGCTATATGTGGGAGAGTATTCTGGAAATTTTGGAACAGAAAGTAAAAGAGGGAGTAGAAGTGCGCTTCATGTATGATGGAATGTGCTGTCTGGCGCTCTTACCGTACCATTATCCGGAAGAAATTCAGGCAAAAGGTATTCAATGTAAGATGTTTTCGCCTGTTCGCCCTGTCTTATCTACCGTACAGAATAACAGAGATCACAGAAAAATTTTAGTTGTTGACGGTCAAGTAGCATTTACTGGTGGGATCAATCTGGCAGACGAATATATTAACCAAAAAGAACGGTTTGGTCATTGG
>CBCTVZ010000183.1:0-3240 GCA_965150505.1 uncultured Robinsoniella sp.
TGCCTGTCTATTTTTTCTCTCTGTTCTTGTTTTTCTTGTTTTTTTAGTAGTTCTTTCTTTTTTTTCATACATTCATCATCAATCTCATAAAAAGCATTTCCGTCTATCACTAGATGACTTGTCATATTTTTCTCTCTTTTTTATTTTCTTAATTTTACTATATGATTTTTTCTTTTTTTCGTTCTATCTTTTTTTATTTTAGCATATAAATATGTGAAAATAAAAAAAGGACAGCTCGATGAGTCAGGACAAACAAAAATTTCCCCAAACTGCCATCGACCAGATTGCTAATGAAGGTCATTTAAAACTTTTAAAAGCTGCCATTCCATATGTTCAATCCAGCAGTCAAAAAAGTCTTGCCATCTATACAAAGCTTCTGGAACTTGGCAATATCATACATTTTTTCGATCAGCCTATACCAGAAATGAGCATCTGTTCAGAAGAAAAAGTATCTGCTCTTGATATGTTAAATGATATTCGTCTGTTTTGTGATGAATCAGAAACAGATCTGATCGATTCCTGCATTCAGACGATTCAAATGATTCAAAATATTTCTTCTTATCAGGAACTGTTTCAGTCGCTTTCTTCTGAAAATGAAAATCCCACAGACTTTATGAAAACTTTTCTAACTCCAGAACAACAAACTATGTTTGAAACGTATCAAGCAATGCTACACACATAGAAAGAGGTGCAAAAAAATGGAAAATGAAAATTGGATGAATAACCCTAATTTAAAAAATATTGATAAAAAGAAACTTCAAGCGCTGTGGACACTTACAAATCAAAGCGCTGGAAAAAGCCAGAATGATCTTCTTCCTTTTCTCATGGCAGCTATATCACAGTCGAAAAAAGAAGGGCTTTCTTTTTCGCCAGATGAAGTCAATACCATTATTGATGTTATGAAAATTGGAAAATCTGCTGAGGAAATCAAAAAAATAGATCGCATCCGAATGATGATGAATATGATGAAATCTCCTTCTTGAATTACCCTACTTTATATTGCAAATAAAAATAGTGAGACATTCCATCGCTGTCTCACTATTTTTTATTTCTCTCAATTTTATTTTTGATACAATATTACTTTTCCAAAATACAGTCTCTAAGCAAAATCAAAGCATTGACAGCTGCCCACTCGCGGATTTTATTTCTCTCTCCATTAAAATGGTATTCTTTCACTGTCACTTCATTTTTATAACAGCATCCGATATAGACAAGACCTACCGGTTTTTCTTCCACTTCGTCTGGACCTGCTACTCCTGTGATAGACACGCAAATATCAGCTCCTGTGATAAAAGCACCGTTTTTTGCCATTTCTTTTGCTGTCTTATCACTGATTGCTCCATATTCCTTCAAGGTGCTCTTTTTGACATCCAGCAATTTTCTCTTTGCCTTATTGGAGTAGGTAATCAGTCCCTGCTTAAATACTTCTGATACGCCTGGAACTTTTGTAAGCCGTGCCGCAAGAAGACCTCCTGTACAAGACTCCACTGTTGTCAATGTTAATTCTTTTTCTTTTAATAAACCAATTACGGTGTCTTCTAATGTCACATTCTCTTCTACGGTATAGACATTTTTTTCAAAACGTTCCTTTAATTCTTTGACAACAGGTTTTACCAATTTCTTCGCTTCTTTTTCATCTTTTGCTTTTGCTGTAACTCTTAAATGTACCTCTCCAACTTTTGCATATGGCGCAATCGTTGGATTTGTCTGTTTTTCAATCAGATCTGCTATCTGCGTTTCTACAAAGCTTTCGCTAAGACCGCACGTCTTTACCATCACGGAATAAATGATTTCTGGCTGAAGGCTATTCAAATATGGGAAAATATCATGATTAAACATTGGAATCAATTCATTTGGAGGTCCAGGAAGTAAAATGGCTGTCTTTCCATTCTTCTCCATAATTACTCCTGGAGCTGTGCCATTTTTATTATCAATTACTTTGCTTCCTTCCGGAATAAGAGCCTGCTTCCAATTATTATCTGTCACTGTCTTACTGCGGCTCTTTTTAAAATATTCCTCTATCCGCTCTCTTGTATGTTTGTCTTCTTTCAAAGGCATTCCCATCACTTTTGCTGTCACTTCTTTTGTCAGATCGTCCTTTGTAGGTCCAAGTCCTCCGCTTAAAATAACAACATCTGAACGGTTAAATGCGGTCTGAATGGCCTCAGCAAGACGTTCTTCATTGTCTCCAACCGTTGTTTGATAATACAAAGATAAGCCTAATAATGCACATTTTTCTGCTAAAAAGGCGGCATTTGTATTTACGGTATTCCCTAAAAGCAGTTCTGTTCCTACGGATATTAATTCTGCAATCATCTTTTCTTCCTCCGATGTATTTTAATTCTGTATGCTCAATACTTTTCTGTTTTTTATGATATAATCAACCAATGATACCACGGTCAAAATCAGTGCAAGCCATACAAAAACGGTCTCCAGTACGTTAAATATTCCTCCCCAGTCTAAGATCAGAAGTATAATCATAATCATCTGAGAAATTGTCTTTGCTTTTCCCCAATAGCTTGCAGCAATTACGATTCCATTATCAGATGCAACCAGACGGAATCCGCTGATAATAAATTCTCTTGCAATAATAAGAATAACAATCCAGCTCTGTAATCTATTTTGATCTACAAAACAAATTAAGGCGGAACATACCAGCAGCTTGTCTGCAAGTGGGTCCATAAATTTTCCAAAATTTGTAACTTGATGATTTTTTCTCGCCAAATATCCATCCAGCATATCTGTCAGACTTGCAATAACAAAAATTACAAGAGCAATATATTTTCCTGCTGTTCCTAAATCTGCAAGCATAAAAATCACAAAAAATGGTATCAGTGCAACACGTAGTATCGTCAGACTATTCGGTACATTCATCTGCTATCTCTCCTATCAAATCATATTCTAAAGCACCTGTGATTTTTACTCGGACAAAATCTCCTGTCATCAACGTTTCTCCTGTATTGACAAACAGATATCCGTCAATATTCGGTGCATCTGCATAGGTACGTGCTACATAGGCATTCTCATCAGCCACTTTTCCTTCTATCATGGCAAGGACTGTTTTACCAATCATATCTTCCGCACATGCAAATGCAATTTCTTGCTGCAGCTCCATTAATTCTGCCTGTCTGTCCAACTTCGTCTCTTCATCTACCTGATCTGTAAATTCTGCGGCTGGTGTGTTTTCTTCTGCGGAATAAGTAAAAACTCCAAGACGCTCAAATTCCATCTCATCTACAA
>CBCTVZ010000184.1:0-3229 GCA_965150505.1 uncultured Robinsoniella sp.
GACTCTCCCTGATGGTGAAGGACAATTTCCTGTTGTAGTGTTCGTACATGGATCAGGACCGTCAGATCGTGATGAGACAATGAACGGAAATAAACCATTTCAGGATTTGGCTGAGGGGTTAGCAGAAAAAGGAATTGCATCGTATCGGTACGATAAAAGAACGTATGTATATCAAAAAGAAGCAGCTATGGATAAAGATTTGACGGTAAAAGAAGAAACCGTCGATGATGCTGTGAGCGCCGTAAAGATGCTCAAAGGAATAGAACAGATCAATCCGAAAGAAGTTTTTGTGGCAGGTCATAGCCTTGGAGGATATATCATCCCTATGATCGATGAAGAACTAGAAGAAGGAGAGGCGGCTGGATATATTTTACTTGCCGCTCCGGTACAAGGACTCGCAGATCTTATGAAGGAACAGTATGATTTCTTATTTTCTTTAGATGCAAGTCCTTCTGATGCCACAAAAAATCAAAAGAAAATGATAGATAGTGAACTGGAAAAATTGGATCATCTCGATGAACGTCAAGATCATGAGGTGATTATGGGAGCGTATGTGCCATATTGGAAAGATATGGAACAATATGATGTAAAAGAAGCGGCAGAAAAAATAGAAGAACCATGTTTGATTCTGCAAGGAGAAGAAGACTATCAAGTGACGATGAAAGAATTTGAATCTTGGAAAGAGATTTTTGCTGAAAAAGAGAATGCACAATTTGTATCATTTGCTGGTTTGACTCATCTTTTTATGGAGGGAAAAAAGGAAAATGGTCCGAAAGATTATCAGAAGATACAGCACGTATCGCCTTTGGTAATAGATGAGATTGCAGAATTTGTGAGAGAAGAGGAAAAAAATGATTAGTTTAAAAGGATGGATCTCAATTCCTTTTTTAAAAAAGTCAGATTTTAAAGGAAGCTACTGCGGAATGCGTTATCGTCTCAGCAAAATTACGACAGAACAAGGAGATCAAATTCAAGTTCAGATCTGGAAAGGACCAAAATCATACGATCAGACCGAGGAGGAGATGGAGATCGAAACATTTTCCTTTTCTATGGAAGGAATTGACGATGCGGTTGAGTGGCTAAATGAGAAATATAAAGAAAAAAAGAAACTTTGGGATGAAGTAACATACAGATGATTTAATAGGGGAGAATGAGAAAAAATCATGTTGATTAGAATAGAAGTTTCCTTTCGCAAAAAATTTCTGGAACGTGCAAAAAGAGAAGGTATTCTTCCGCATGCAGAAATTAAAGAAAAACTGGATGAATTTGGAGAAATTCAGAAACTAGAGATTGATCAGAAATGCTGTAAAATTCTTCTTGAAACAGATAAGAAAGAAAAAGAAGTCTTACAGACATTAGAGGAGAGTATTGCAGAGATGAATTCTCAGAAAGATGAGATTCATATTTCCATCTCAAAATATGAACCTCTTCATGAAATTCAGCAGGAAATTGAAGCATTGAGCGGAGCGGTGGAGTTTAAAGAATTGACAAAAGAACTGGTCGGCATTGCAGACCGTATCAAAAAAATGAAGCTGATGAAAATTTATTTTGCTCAAAATTATTTGTTTGCTGTCAATGATGGATGTGGATTCAGCACATACTTAAAATTATTGTGGCGATTGTTGGAAGTGCTGGGATTGTTTGAAAAGGGGATGGGCGTGACAGAATTAAAAATTGAAGCGCCAACCTCCATTTTAGATACGGCTCCTTTAAGCGCCTGTGTCAATGCGATTAAGGAGAGTCGAAAAGGAATCATCTCCATTGATATTTCAGATTGGATTACGCATGTGACCGAGATGCGGTTTAAGCGGCTGCTTCGACAGATCAACCAATGGCAGGAAGATTATATTTTTGTATTTCGAGTACCTTTTCTGGAACGCAATATTCTGGAACGAGTCCGAAAGGGTCTGATGGATTTGATGGTAGTCCGACAAGTTTCGATTGTACCATTTTCTCAGGAAGATTATAAGAGATATCTCGATGAACAAGTTTGTCTTTGCGGATTTGAGATGGCAGATGATACATGGACGATCATTGATGAGAAAATTAATGAGGAAAAGAAAGACGGCTATTTTTATGGATTTAATACGATTCAAAAGATTGTAAATGAAGTAATCTATACAAAAGCAAAGAACTGTTTTTTGAAAGGAAAAGATGATAAACTCATTCATGCCGCAGATATTGCAGAGATTTTGCCAGAACAGGCAGGACAGTTTGAAAAAAAAGGCGAGGAAATGCTAGAAGAGCTGGAAGGTTTGGAGGAAGTAAAGAAAAAAGTCCGAGAGATTATTGCATTGGCCGAAAACTGGAAATATTGCAAAGAACACGGAAAAGAACTGGAATATCCTTGTATGCACATGAAATTTTTAGGAAATCCTGGGACGGGAAAGACAAGCATTGCACGGATTGTAGGAAAAATTTTTTATGAAAAAGGGATTTTGAAAAAAGGAAGCTTTATAGAAATCTCTGGTCGGGAGCTGTGCGGACGGTATATCGGCGAGACAGCGCCAAAGACAATGGCGGTTTGCCGTGATGCGTACGGATCTGTTTTATTTATCGATGAAGCATATGCTTTGTATCAAGGAGATGGAGAAAAAAACGACTATGGAAAAGAAGCCCTGTTGACATTGATGACGGAGATGGAAAACCACAGGGATAATTTAGTCGTAATTTTTGCAGGATATTCAGAAGAAATAGAAAATATGCTGGAAGCAAATCCGGGATTGCGAGATCGTATTCCTCATACGGTTCATTTTCCAAATTATTCGCGAGAAGAGTTATTTTCGATTTTTATGAAAATGGTACAGAAGGACTTTGAATACGGGAAACGTTTTGAGGCGAAAGCGAAGGCGTTTTTTGGAAAGATACCGGATAAAGTTTACAGAGATAAAAAATTTGGAAATGTACGAATGGTGCGAAATCTGTACGAGAGAGTGTGGAATAATGCCTTGACGAGACAACAGTTCAGCACAAAAAAAGAGTGGAAAGTTTCAGAGAAAGATTTTGAAGCGGCGATTAATGATGAGGAGTTTCAAAAATATCAGGAATGATACATAGAAAGACAGCGTATCTTATTTATAGAACTTATATAAAATAAGAAAAAGGACAGAAGACAGAAAAAGAAGATGGAGGTAAAAAATATGTGGGAAATACTGCTGGATGCAGCGGTAGATACATTAAAATTGATTCCGTTTTTATTTTTGACGTATTTACTGATGGAATATTTGGA
>CBCTVZ010000185.1:0-3228 GCA_965150505.1 uncultured Robinsoniella sp.
TATCTAAGATACTGACATTGAAAAAATCGTCAGCTTTAAAGTAGTCGGAAAGCGTGCCATGATATCTTCAATTACTGGCGGTCTGCTCTGATAAGAAGTTCCAAGATCAAAATGAAAAATAATGTCTCCTATGTAATTAAAAAAACGAATCAAAAATGGCTGATCATAGCCAAACTCTGCATTTAAAGCTGCTATATCTTCCGGTTTTGCTGTAATTCCAAGGATGATACTTCCTGGATCTCCAGGTGTCAGTGACAAAATCGTAAATACTAAAAACGATACACCTAGCAAAACAGGAATCATATACAATAGCCTTTTTCCTGCATATTTTCCCATATTTTCAATACTCCTTTATTTCTTTCTCTGTTTTATTTCTCTATTTTCTGCCGCAATTTCTTTCTTCGACAAGAAAGAACGGAGGATGTGCATCTGCTGCCGATCCTCCGCCTAAATCATTTCTGACTATTTATTTACTGCCACTGAAAATCATAAATATAGTAAAATCCTTCCAGAGTAAATTCCGGGCAGCTAAGATCTTTATTATACGCATATAAAGTTAACGGGTTACAGATAACTGCATAAATTGCTTCGTTTTGCGCTTTTTGGAAAATCTGATTATAAATTTCAGCACGTTTTTCAGCATCCGTCTCAGCTGCTGCTGATATAAACAATGTATTCATTTCCTCATCCGAATAGCGTGCATTGTTTGCTGTTCCAATGTATTCTGTCATAAACGCCATCTCAAGCATCTGGGTATCGCCTTCCAGCGTCATATTTAAAGCTGCTATCGAATAATTTCCACTTGTCAGGTCATCAATATAGGCATTAAATTCTTTTACAGCAATCTCTGCCTCTAAACCTACTGCTTTTAAATCATTCTGCACAACAGTCGCAATATTTGCATATTTTTCTGCCACCAAAATCTCACCCAGATCATACGGTGTTTCAATTCCTGCCTCTGCTAACAATTCTTTTGCCTTCTCCGGATCATATGTATACTGGAACTGATCTTCTGAGTATCCAAAGCGATCTTTTGAACAGATATTAGAATTTACTTCTGCCTCTCCGTCAAAACAGATTGCAACCAAATTTTCGCGATCAATGGCATAATTGATAGCTTGGCGTACTTTTACATCGTTAAATGGTTCCTTTTCCAAATTCATCGATACATAGGTAAATCCTGATGTCGGAGCTTCCGCAATTACGATATTCGGATTTGCCTGAAGCTGCATCATACTGGAGGACTCAATGCTTGCAAAATTTACTTCACCTGTCTGAAGTGCGATTGCCTTTGTGGATGAATCTGGAATGATTTCATATGTCACTTCTTTAATGGAAGGAGCGCCTCTATAATAATCATCATACGCTTCCAAAGTCAAATTGCTTCCTTTATTTCTTCCAACGTATTTATATGGTCCGCTTCCGATTGGATTAGAGACAAACTCTTCCGGTGAAGCTTCATAGTATGCTTTTGATGCGATATGTACGGAACATACTCCTAATAAAAATGGAGAATATGCGTTTTCTAAATGGCAAACTACCGTATAGTCATCCGGTGTCTCCACTGTAGAAAGTCCTGTCACTTGTGAACCTTGATACGGAGACTTCTGATACAGTTCCAGTGAAAATTTCACATCTGCTGCAGTGATCGGTGTGCCGTCATGAAATGTCGCATCTTTTCTAAGATGAAATGTATATTGTGTTCCATCTTCGCTCACTTCATAAGATTCTGCAATTCTGGCTTCCGGCTCATGTTCTCCATCTGGATTCATATACATTAATGTATCATAAATTTGATTCAATGTATCAATTTCCACTGTCGTTGAAAAATCAGACGGATGAAGCGTATCTAAGTCTGCATCAATAGCGATCACCAAACTATCATTTGCTGCCGATACCGGTAATATATTCATAGACATTGTCATTGCTGCTATGCAGACTGCCGCTGCTGTTGTTTTTATTTTTTTCATTTCTATTCTCCTTCTCTCTCAATTAAAATTGGTGCTTTGAAAATGCACTGATCAGATCAATTCCTGCCTCAATATCTTTTTTCGATGCAACAGCGCTCTGACTATGAGGATATCGTGTCACTACCACAATACCGCCTGTCTTTACGCCCATACAGGAAACATTCATGCTGGAAGAATCCGTTCCTCCTTTGTCAATCACTTCTCTTTGATACGGAATATTATTTTTCTCACAGCACGCAACCATTACATCGACAACACCTTCATCTGATACGACAGACGGATCGCAGATCTTTATGCCAATTCCGCCGTCTACACGATTACTTCCTTCCAAATCACACGGATAGTCGTGAGCTGGTGTTACGTCAACTGCAATTCCAATATCGGGACGAATACGCTCAGCAGCTGGTCCTGATCCTCTACATCCTAGTTCTTCCTGAACGCCAAACACATAATAAATATCATTTGGATAAGTGCCGTCATTTTCTTTTAAAGCCATCAAAAGCTGGTAACATCCAATGCGGTCATCTAGCGTTTTGGCACAGATTCGATCATTGGCAAGCTGCATATACGGTCCCCAGTATCCACAGACATCTCCGATCTTTACATATTTTTCAGCGTCTTCTTTTGAAGATGCCCCAATATCAATAAATAATTTTCCAACATCATTTTTGGCATCCTCAAGCCATCCCATACATCCGACAACTCCACTCACACCATTGTGGAAACGAACACGGCTATTATATGCTGATGCTGTCCAGTTCCATCCCATATTGCAGACTCTTAAACGCCCATCTTCCTCTATCTTTTTAACCATGAATCCTATCTCATCCATGTGAGCAATAAACATTAATTTCTTCGATTTCGCTCCCTCTGTCCCTCGTTTTAAAACAATCAAATTGCCCATGGCATCTGTCATTATTTCATCTGCATACGGGGTTACTTCTTTTTCAATCCACTCTCTGACTTCTCTCTCAAATCCTCCTACGCCTAAAAGTTGTGTCAGTGTTTCCAGCGCTTTTTCGTCTCTCATATATATGATCCATCCTTAATTGTTTATTCTTTGATGTTTTATCATTTCATGTCTTTAAACCACTAAAGTATTTTACCATTTTTATGTCTATTTTGCAATATATATTTTCAAATTTTTTCTTTTTTTTGTAAAATTATACAATATTTTATGTATATTTCTCTTTTATAAAAATGGGTTGTAAACTTTACTTGGGGGTAAAGTAAAAAATAGATAGGCATAGAAGTTCAA
>CBCTVZ010000186.1:0-3047 GCA_965150505.1 uncultured Robinsoniella sp.
AAAGATCTAAAAGAGATGGGAATCATTGAACGTATCATTGCAGAAAGAAAACCGGCTAATATGGAAAATATTTCAGAGATTACAGATCAGATGAAGCGCGCTATGAAACGATTTTTATATGATTCTTCTAAAAAAACAGCGAAACAGCTGACAGAAGAACGATATGAACGTTTCCGACAGATGTAAAGTTTTGCTCATTTACGACGCCTCGTAGATAGAAAAGAAAAAATAAGGAGGAAGAGATGAAACCTTTACAGATTGGTGAATTACAGGCAAAAATACCAGTAATACAAGGCGGCATGGGAGTAGGAATCAGCTTATCAAAACTAGCAGGCAATGTTGCATTGTGCGGTGGAATAGGAGTGATTTCTTCCGCGCAGATTGGTTTTCAAGCTCCTGATTTTGCAGACCATCCGATTGAAACAAATTTAAGAGTGCTGAAAGAAGAAATCAAAAAAGCAAAAGAAATTGCAAAAGGCGGTATTATTGGCGTAAATATTATGGTTGTGACACAAAGATACAAAGAATATGTAAAAGCCGCCGTCAATGCGGGAGCGGATTTGATTATTTCAGGCGCGGGACTTCCGACAACTCTTCCTGAACTTGTAGAAGGAACAAAGACAAAGATTGCTCCGATTGTATCAACGATAAAAGCGGCATCTGTGATTTGTAAGATGTGGGATCGAAAATATAAAAAAATACCAGATCTTGTTGTGGTGGAAGGACCAAAAGCGGGGGGACATTTGGGATTCCATGAAGATGAAATCAAACAGTATACACAGGATAAATACGAAGAAGAAATAAAAGGGATTTTTGAGATTATAAAAGAATATGGTCAAAAATACAGAAAAAAAATTCCTGTTGTAGTTGCAGGAGGAATTTTTGATCGAAAAGATGTTCAACATGTATTAGACTTAGGCGCAGATGGCGTACAGATGGGAACGCGTTTTGTGACAACATATGAATGCGATGCCGCGCCAGAGTATAAAGAAGCATATCTCAAAGCCCGAAAAGAGGATATTCAGATTATAAAAAGTCCTGTCGGAATGCCGGGAAGAGCGATTAGAAATACATTTATCTGCAATGTAAAAGAAAAAAAAGAAAAGATAGACCATTGTTTTCAATGTATCACAACGTGTAAACCAAAAGAGATACCGTATTGTATCACAAAAGCGCTTGTTCGAGCAGCAAAAGGCGATGTGGAAAATGGGCTTTTATTCTGTGGAGAAAATGCGTATCGGTGTCAAAAAATAGAGCATGTGCGTGACATTATGGAAGAGATTGCAGGAAAACAGTAAGAAAATGAGTTGTCAATTTTGAAATTTTATGCTACATTTAGATGAGGTTCATATCACAAGGAAGGATTCCGTATCATGGAAGACTTCCTTGTTTCAGGAAAAGAATAATAAATGAGTATAAAGGAGTTTGTGACATGGCAAAAGTAAGAACACGATTTGCACCAAGTCCTACAGGAAGAATGCACGTAGGAAATTTAAGAACAGCATTATACGCATATTTGATTGCAAAACATGAAGACGGAGATTTTTTACTTCGTATTGAAGATACCGATCAGGAACGTTTTGTGGAAGAAGCATTGGATATTATTTATCGAACAATGAAAAAAACAGGATTGATTCACGATGAAGGACCAGATAAAGATGGCGGCGTTGGTCCTTATGTGCAAAGTGAGCGTCAGGCACAGGGAATTTATCTGGAATATGCAAAAAAATTAATTGAAAAAGGGGAAGCATATTACTGTTTCTGTGATAAAGAGAGATTAGAAGGATTAAAACAGGAAATTGCTGGAAAAGAAATCGTAGTATACGATAAGCATTGCCTGAATCTGTCAAAAGAAGAAGTGGAAGAAAAATTAAAAGCAGGCGTTCCATATGTAATCCGTCAGAATGTTCCAAGAGAGGGAACAACAAAATTTGTGGATGAAATCTATGGAGAAATTGAAGTGCCAAATGAGGAATTAGATGATATGATTCTAATTAAATCAGATGGATATCCTACTTATAACTTTGCAAACGTAGTAGACGATCATTTGATGGGCATTACACACGTTGTCAGAGGAAATGAGTATCTTTCTTCCGCACCAAAATACAATCGTCTGTATGCTGCATTTGGCTGGGAAGTGCCAGTATATGTGCATTGTCCTTTGATCACAAATGAAGAACATAAAAAATTAAGTAAGAGAAGCGGTCATTCTTCTTATGAAGACTTACTGGAACAAGGATTTTTAAGTGAAGCAATCGTCAATTATGTGGCGCTTCTTGGATGGTGTCCACAGGATAATCAGGAAATCTTTTCATTGGAAGAATTGGTGAAGGTATTTGACTACCATCATATCAGCAAATCTCCAGCTGTATTCGACATCAATAAATTAAAATGGATGAATGGCGAATATATGAAAGCAATGGATTTTGACAAGTTTTATGAGATGGCGCTTCCATATTTGAAACAGGCATTGACAAAAGAGTTTGACTTGAAAAAAATTGCTGAACTTGTAAAGACAAGAATTGAGGTTTTCCCTGATATTGCGGAATTAGTTGACTTCTTTGAGGAACTGCCAGAGTATGATATTGCTATGTATACTCATAAAAAAATGAAAACAACACCACAGTCTTCTTTAGAAGTATTGCAAGAACTGCTTCCTAGACTGGAAGCTCAGGACGACTACAGCAACGATGCTCTGTATGAACTGCTGAAAAATTATGTAGAAGAAAAAGGATGCAAAAATGGTTATGTAATGTGGCCAGTGCGTACAGCAGTTTCCGGAAAACAGATGACTCCTGCTGGAGCGACAGAAATTATGGAAATCATTGGAAAAGAAGAATCCATTGAAAGAATCAAAAAAGCAATCGAAAAATTAAGTGCAGGTGTATAATGGCATTTACAAAAGCACAGTCTCGGGCAATCGCCCACGGAACAGGTCCTATGCTGATTTTAGCAGGACCTGGTTCCGGAAAAACCCTTGTTATCACAAATAGAATAAAATATTTGATACAGCATGGAACAGATCCTTCCAAAATTTTAGTAATTAC
>CBCTVZ010000187.1:0-2925 GCA_965150505.1 uncultured Robinsoniella sp.
GATTGAAAATGACGGTATGAAAATTTCAATGAAAAAAAGCAATATTATTTCGGAGACAGTACAAAATATCCCAACTGTATCCATTGCGCAGATTCAGGAAGAAGATGAAAAAATTCCAGATGGAAATATGGTAAAAGCTCCGCTTGTAGGTACTTTTTATACTTCTTCAGCGCCAGGAGAAACGCCGTTTGTCAAAGTGGGAGACACTGTAAAAAAAGGACAGGTTCTTGGAATTATTGAAGCAATGAAATTGATGAATGAGATTGAGTCAGAATATGACGGTGTGGTGGAAGCTGTTTTGGCTGAAAATGAACGTATGGTAGAATATGGACAGCCATTATTTGTGATTCGTTCTTGAGATAGAAAGATAAAAATATTCTTGATATGATAGATGAAAATATCATATTAACGGAGGAAAAGATGAAATTATCGACAAAGGAAATTATGGAAATTATCCCGCACAGACAGCCTTTTTTGTTAGTCGATGTGATCGAAGAATTGATTCCAGGAAAAAAGGGAATTGGAAAGAAATGCGTAACTTATAATGAGCCATTTTTTGGAGGCCATTTTCCAAATGAACCAATTATGCCTGGAGTATTGATTGTGGAAGCACTGGCGCAAGTAGGTGCAGTAGTCATTTTGAGCTGTGAGGAATTTAAAGGAAAGACTGCTTATTTTGGATCTATTAACTCTGCAAAATTCAAAAAGAAAGTAGTTCCAGGAGATGTTTTGACATTGGAAGTTGAAATGATCAAACAAAAAGGACCGATTGGTGTAGGAAAAGCAACTGCAACGGTAGATGGAAAAGTGGCAGTATCAGCAGAATTGACATTTGCAATAGGCTAAGCAAAAATGGAGGAAGAAATGTTTCAGAAAATTTTAATAGCGAACAGAGGAGAAATTGCAGTGCGGATTATCCGCGTATGCCGTGAGATGGGAATAAAGACGGTCGCTGTCTATTCTGAGGCAGACAGGGAAGCACTTCATACACAGCTTGCGGATGAAGCAGTTTGTATTGGACCAGCCTCTTCTTTAGAAAGCTATCTGAATATGGAGCAGATTTTAAGCGCAACAATCGCAACTGGAGCCGATGCCATTCATCCGGGATTTGGATTTCTTTCTGAAAATAGTAAATTTGCAGAAATGTGTCAAAAATGCAGGATTACATTTATTGGACCGTCTGCTGAAATGATCAGTCGTATGGGAAATAAATCAGAGGCGAGAAAAACAATGATGCAGGCAGGAGTGCCGGTTGTGCCAGGAACAAAAGAACCTGTATATGAGGCGGAAAAAGGAAAAGAAATCGCAGATCAGATGGGATATCCTGTAATGATTAAAGCTTCTTCTGGCGGAGGCGGAAAAGGTATGAGAATCTGCGAGAGAGAAGAAGATTTTTGTGAAATGTTTCGTATGGCGCAGCTAGAATCTGTTCGTGGATTTGGCGATGATACGATGTATATAGAAAAATATATTGTACACCCTAGACATATTGAATTTCAGATTCTGGCAGATAAATTTGGAAATGTGATTCAGCTTGGAGAACGAGACTGTTCTATTCAAAGACATCACCAGAAAGTAATTGAAGAGTCTCCATCTTCAGCATTAACACCAAAATTACGTGAAAAAATGGGAGAGACGGCTGTTCATGCGGCAAAGGCGGCAGGATATGAAAATGCAGGTACTGTTGAATTTTTGCTGGATCGAGACGGTCATTTCTATTTTATTGAGATGAATACAAGAATTCAGGTGGAACATCCAGTTACAGAGATGGTATCTGGTGTAGATTTGATCAAAGAACAAATTAGAATTGCAGCAGGATATCCACTTGAAAAAAAACAGGAAGAGATTCATCTAAACGGACATGCGATTGAATGCAGAATTAATGCAGAAGATCCAAAGAAAAATTTTATGCCTTGTCCGGGAGTAATCGAAGAACTCCATCTTCCTGGTGGTTTTGGTGTCAGAATTGATACGGCAGTTTACAGTGGATATGAAATCACACCATTTTATGATTCCATGATTGCAAAGGTAATTGTACACGATAAAGATAGAAGATCAGCGATCAACAAGATGAAAAGCACACTTGGTGAGCTGATTTTAGAAGGAGTTGTGACAAATCTGGATTTTCAATATGAGATTCTGAATAATCAGGATTTTCAGGAAGGAAAGATTTCAACAGACTTTATTTCTGAACATTTTCCGGTATAAAGTGAGGCTTGAAAGATGACAAAATTAAAAAATCTGTTTAAAAAAACAAATTATATTTCGATTGGACGTACAGAAGAAGAAAAAGAAAGATCAAAAATGCCTTCTGTTCCGGAAGGATTATGGGTGAAATGTCCAAAATGCGAAGAAACTTTATATAAAGAGGATGTAAGAGAAAATTTTTATGTATGTCCAAAATGTCAAGGATACTTTAGGATCAAGACAAAGACAAGAATCCGAATGATAGCAGATCCGGGAACTTTTGAATTGTGGTTTGAAGATATGGAAGTAAAAAATCCTTTACATTATCCAGAATATGAAGAAAAATTAAAAGAATTGCAGGAAAAAACACATTTAAAAGAGGCTGTAACAATCGGAAAATGCAGAATTGATGGGATAGAAGCGGTACTTGGTGTGTGTGATGCAAGATTTTTAATGGGAAGCATGGGATATGTGGTAGGAGAAAAAATCACAAGAGCGATAGAAAGAGCGACAAAACTTTGTCTTCCTGTTATTTTATTTTGCTGTTCTGGAGGAGCTAGAATGCAGGAAGGAATTGTTTCTTTGATGCAGATGGCAAAGACATCGGCAGCTTTGAAACGGCATAGTGATGCAGGACTTTTATATATTCCAATCTTGACAGATCCGACAACAGGAGGAGTAACAGCAAGTTTTGCAATGCTTGGCGATATTATTTTAGCAGAACCAGGAGCTTTGATT
>CBCTVZ010000188.1:0-2865 GCA_965150505.1 uncultured Robinsoniella sp.
TTTGCCTTTGTATTTTCCTGATCCCCTGAGCCGTGAAATGCCAACACAAGCGGCTGAGGAGTACTCGTATCTTCCGGAGTAAATAAATTATAAACAAGATCTGGCTGTCCTTCAAAACTCTTTGTCAACTGTTCAAAATCATCTGCAACCGGTGTTACTTCTTCTGTAACTTGGTCTTTTGTAAAACTCAAAGCCGGATTTTTACTACAAGTCACCGTATAACTGTCTACATAAAAATATTTTTCTGTAAAGTCTGAGATACTTAAAATCATCGTATCTCCCTCAACAGAAACCTCGGAAACTGTCGCTGAAAAATCATGTGTATCTGGAGAGCGAAAACCATCTTCTTTTTTGTTTCCCCACGTATACGATTTGCCTTCCAATGTGAAATCCTGAGCCGTGATTCCCTTTAAAGAATCACTGTCTTTTACTTTTACTTCAATCGTATCAAGACGGTGTCCTTCTGACTGTACGGAACAGTTCACCTTTACCGACACAATCTCACTTGCAGCTGCATCAGCTATTGTTGCCTGTGCCGCCATCACACTGCCTGCTCCTCCCACGCTTAAGCAAACCGCCATCATGCTTCCGATCATTGCCTTTTCTAATTTTTTCTTCATTCTGTCTCCTCCTTTTTTGTTCTAAATACATTTGATTCTGGAACGTGTTTATACACGCAACGCTCTTCTTCCACCATAATATCATACGAAGGCTCTTCCGTCTGAAAAAAAGTGCCATAGCTGTCTACAACAAAAATTTTTCCCATTTTAACCATTTCATTAAATTTAAAATGAACTTGTTCACCATATTTATATTTGGGTTTTCCTATCATTTTTAATCTCCGTCATTTCTTATATTTTATCATTATATCATGATTATACACCTACTTTATCATAAAATGCCAGATAATTTTTTCAAAATCATCGTGATTTTTTACTATTTAAAAAAACCGCCCTGCTCAACCTGTCAAAGATATCGCAAAGGCGGTTTTCTATTATTATCATAAAAAATTAATTTTTGAAACTATGGATCGGCGCTGGTATTCTTCCTTTTCGGCTTACAAATGCTTCACAGGAATATGGATTGACTGGAACAATCGGAGCATATCCTAAAAGTCCTCCAAATTCTACCATCTCTCCAACACCTTTTCCTATTACCGGAATGATACGCACCGCTGTTGTCTTCTGATTAACCATTCCGATTGCTGCTTCATCTGCAATGATTCCAGAAATGGTAGAAGGTTTTGTATCACCTGGAATTGCAATCATATCAAGTCCTACAGAACAAACACATGTCATTGCCTCTAATTTTTCAATCGTCAGCGCGCCTGCTTTTACTGCATCAATCATTCCCTGATCTTCACTGACTGGAATAAATGCTCCGCTTAATCCTCCAACATAAGAAGAAGCCATCACTCCACCTTTTTTTACCTGATCATTCAGCATAGCAAGAGCCGCTGTTGTTCCAGGCGCTCCAGCAAACTCCAAACCGATTTCACATAAAATATCCGCTACACTGTCTCCGATTGCTGGAGTCGGAGCAAGGGATAAGTCAATAATTCCAAATGGAATATTTAATCTCTTTGATGCCTCCTGCGCTACAAGCTGTCCCACACGCGTTACCTTAAACGCTGTCTTTTTGATCGTCTCGCACAGTACCTCAAAGCTTTCTCCTCTGACTTGTTCCAACGCTGTTTTCACAACTCCTGGTCCGCTGACACCGACATTGATGATGGCATCTTCTTCTGTGACTCCATGAAATGCTCCAGCCATAAATGGATTGTCGTCCGGCGCATTGCAGAATACAACCAGTTTTGCACATCCGATCGAATCTTGATCTTTCGTCAGAGTCGCTGCTTCTACTACCATCTCTCCCATCAAACGCACTGCATCCATATTGATGCCGCACTTTGTAGAACCCACATTTACAGAACTGCAAACTCTTTCTGTCTTTGATAATGCTTCTGGAATAGAACGTATTAATAACTCATCGCTTTTTGTCATTCCTTTTGAGACAAGCGCAGAATAACCTCCAATAAAATTGACGCCTACTTCTTTTGCCGCACGGTCAAGTGTTTTTGCGATCGTCACAAAATCTTCCGGTGTCTTGCAGGCATTTCCGCCAACTAAAGCAATCGGAGTGACTGAAATTCGCTTATTTACAATCGGAATCCCATATTCTCTCTCAATTTCCTGTCCCGTTTTAACAAGATTTTTTGCAAGCGTTGTGATCTTTCTATAAATATTTTCATTCAGACGATTTAAGTCTGCATCCACGCAGTCTAATAAGCTGATTCCCAGTGTAATCGTGCGCACATCCAGATTTTCCTGCGTAATCATCTTATTTGTCTCGTTTACTTCAAACATATTAATCATAGCAAAGTTCTCTTTCTCGATCTCTTAGATGCGGTGCATTTTATTAAAAATATCTTCATGCTGGCAACGGATGATCACACCGATTTCATTTCCAAGCGTTTCCATCTCCTCTGCAATTTGGCCAAATGATTTTACTGCCTGATTTGCGTCTGTAATCATCATCATATTAAAATATCCCTGTACGATTGTCTGTGAAATATCCAAAATATTGATATTGTTTTCAGCAAGATATGTGCATACTTTTGCAGTGATTCCCACTGTGTCTTGGCCTACTACTGTAATAATTGTTTTTTTCATTATTTTTCTCCTTTTACTCTTTAAAATTTTAGAAATGTTACTATATCTATCTGTTGTTTTTATACTGCAATCAAAGCTGACGGGCTTTCTCTTTTTGCAATCTGGATCTGAAAATCTCCTGCTTTATATGGATTATCACCAAGGGTAACTTCCGCGCATACCGTCTCATAAGCAAGCGCTTCATAATTATTTT
>CBCTVZ010000189.1:0-2835 GCA_965150505.1 uncultured Robinsoniella sp.
AGCAACACAACACTTTTATCTTTACAAATAACAAAAAGCCTAAAAAGCAGACAACACAATGATTACCATTGCATTGCCTGCCTCTGTTTATCCTGCGGTTTCTAACATATTCTCAATAAAGATACCGTAACCCCGTGTGGGATCATTGACCAGAACGTGGGTCACCGCCCCTACAATCTTACCATTTTGCAGAATCGGGCTGCCGCTCATTCCCTGCACAATTCCTCCAGTCATCTCTAACAGCTTGGGATCTGTCACTTTTATTACCATCCCTTTATTTGCATCAGAACGATTCATATAAATCTCTTCAATCTCAATCTCATACTCCTTGACCGTTCCGTCAAGTGCGCTGCGAATCACCGCTGTTCCTGTTTTTACATCTTGTTTATATGCAACCTCTACTGGTCCTTCCAGATGAAAATGATTTAGATTACACGATATTGTCCCAAAAATTCCCGTATCTGTATTTTTTTCTATCGTTCCTAAAACAGCTTCATCTCGGTAATGAATCACACCGGCAAGTTCTCCTGGCGCTCCTTTTTCTCCTTTAATCACAGATCGAATCGTAGAGTCATACAATGTTCCTTTTTTTAATTTCAATAATGTACTCGTATCAATATCATTAATCCCATGACCAAGCGCTCCAAAATGACCTTGACTGTCAACATACGTCATCGTTCCTATTCCCTGCGTATCGCTTCGTACCCAGACACCTACTTTATAATCCTGTTCTTCTGTCATCACCGGCTGAAGCGCCATCTCTATTTCTTCGTCTCCACGGCGTACTTTTAAAGTCACATTTTTTCCCTGTGACTCATTAATCATTTGAATCAATGTTTCTTTATTCGGTGTTTCTATTCCATTTACAGATAAAATATAATCGCCTGACTGTACAATATGATATGCCGGTTCATAGGAAATGCCATCTATTCCTGTAATACTTCCTGTTCCCACAACAAGTACCCCATTTGTTTTCATATAAATTCCAACGGGATCTCCGCATGGATAGACCCAATTTTGTTCTACCACACTGACCTGTATCGATTTTATAGGAATAATACCGAATAATTTGCACAAGATTTTATAATCTCCAGTCTCATTTCCAATAACGCTATTCGATGTAATATGCAAATTTTCTTTTGGAATTGCTTTCACAGAAGAAGCATCCGCCTCCACTGTTTCCTCATAAAAAATCGTATCATGCGGTAAATTAAACGTTAAATCTTGTTTTTCTCCCTGTACAAGGTTGATATGATCTGGAATTTTCTTCTCACAAAACAAAAATAGACTGACGAAAAACAAACTGATCCCTATTCCAAGAAAAATCCATAAAAATCGACGATATCGCTGTTCATTTGTCACTTTTTCACACCCTTTGTCTACATACTTTCCATTGTAAAAAAAGGATGATGTATCTGTATTTTCGTTACATCATCCTCTTTTAGTATGTGAAAAACAAAGCTTTTCACTCTAGTATTTTTTTGTACGAATTGCCAATTCTTTCATTTCTCTGGCATTTTCTAAAACCGTTCGCGTAATTTTAGCGCCTCCTAAAATTCTTGCTAATTCCCGAATCGTCTCTTCTTCAGACAATTCCTGAATAGACGTAAATGTGTTTTGGTTCTGTACATATTTTTCAATGACAAAATGGTGATCTGCCATGGCTGCAATCTGCGCTAAATGCGTGATACAAATTACTTGATGGTGACATGCAATAACCGCCATCTTTTCTGATACTTTCTGTGCCGTTCCCACATCAATCTCATCAAAAATTAACGTTCCCATCTCATCTTTCTCAGCAAGCACCGTCTTGATTGCAAGCATAATTCGCGATAATTCTCCTCCTGATGCGACTTCGCCAAGAGGACGAACCGGCTCACCTGGATTTGTAGAGATTAAAAAGCAAACTTCATCGATTCCATCTGCCTGAGGTTCATCTAGCTTCTGAAATTGAATTTCAAACTGTACATCCAAAAAATTCATATCAATCAATCCATCTTGAATGCTTACCGCCAGTCCTTGTGCATACTTTTCTCTAATTCTGGAAATTTTCTCTGCATTATCCAATAACTGTTTTTTTGTATCGTCATATTCTTTTTTCAAGTTTAAGACGTAATGGTCATAATCTTGCAAAATAGAAAGCCGTTCTTCTTTTTCTTTTTGATATTGCAAAATATCCTCAATAGATTTTCCATATTTTCCTTTGAGACGATTAATCAGATTTAAGCGCTCTTCCATTTCCCAAAACTGAGATTCATCAAAGTTAAGTTCTTCTTCGTAGTCGTTTAATTCCCTGTTAAAATCTCCAAGCAAATCTTCCAAATTTAAAATTTGTTCCTGAAGATCTTTCAATGACTCATCATAGCGCACTGCATTTGCCAAAACACGCGCTGCCCTTCCAATATTTCCCGCAGCTCCTCCTTCTGTCTCAGCTCCTGTCATCTGACGAATCTCATCGATGCACTGCAAAATCTGTCTTCCATTTGAAAGTTTTCGATATTGCTGTTCAAGCTTTTCATCTTCTCCTACGTTTAGATGTGCCGCCTCAATCTCCTCAATCTCAAAGGTCAAAAAATCAGCCTCTTTCATCCGCTCTGATTCTTCCTTTTGAGATTCTTCCAGTTTTTTTCTGCATTTTTGGTAGCGCGCATAGAATTGTTCATTTTTCTCTTTTAGGATCTGCAATTCTTCTTTTGCAAATTCATCTAAAATTTTCAAATGATTTTTTTTATACAAGAGGGATTGATGTTCGTGCTGTCCATGAATATCAATCAATGCCGCCGCTGCTTCCTTCACAGCCGAAATTGGAACAGTTTCTCCATTGATTCTGCTGAT
>CBCTVZ010000190.1:0-2786 GCA_965150505.1 uncultured Robinsoniella sp.
CCAGTTTGCAATAACGGCTCAGTCTTTTTGCATATTCTTTTATCGCATCTGTAAAATATTTTTCTTTTATTTTTCCGACTGTGATTAATGTAATCTTCATCTTAATAATCAAATGCAGTACGTCCGCACGTTACCGTCTTAATATACTGTCCAACTTTTACATGTTCTGGATGAACGGCATACTGCTTTAATGCCTCTTCTGACTCAAATTCAGAAAACAGAGCGATATCCTTTGTGCTGGAATCCATCTGGTTAATTTTTACCTCTAAAGAAATGATTCCTGGGATGATTGATTTCAAATTTTCCAAATCGCTTTTTATCTTTGTACCTGCTTCGATTTTCTGCTCTGGTGTCAATGTGTCAATATAATTCCATAATACGATATGTGTTACCATTCTAACCTCCATCTGACTCAAAAAGGGAACGCGGCTTTTCTCCCGACATTCCCTCTTTTATCTTATTGTTTATTTTACTTATCTGTTTGACAGAAATTCGTGAATTCCTTTTGCTGCTGCTTTTCCAGCTCCCATTGCAAGGATTACTGTTGCTGCGCCGGTAACAGCGTCACCGCCTGCATATACGCCCTCTTTTGATGTTTTTCCTGTCTCTTCGTCAGCAATGATACATTTTCTCTTATTGATATCAAGTCCAATCGTTGTAGAAGAAATCAGTGGGTTTGGAGATGTTCCAAGAGACATAATTACCGTATCCAGTTCCAGTTCAAATTCAGATCCTGGAACTTCTACTGGTCTTCTTCTTCCTGAAGCATCTGGCTCTCCTAATTCCATGCGAATACATCTCATTCCTTTTACCCATCCATTTTCATCCACAAGGATTTCCTTTGGATTTGTCAAAAGATCAAAAATAATTCCTTCTTCTTTTGCATGGTGTACTTCTTCTACTCGTGCTGGAAGTTCCGCTTCACTTCTACGATATACAATATGCACTTCTCCGCCCAGTCTCAATGCTGTTCTTGCTGCATCCATTGCTACGTTTCCACCACCGACTACAGCAACTTTTTTGCCTCTTGCGATTGGTGTATCATAATCTTCACGGAAAGCTTTCATCAAATTGTTTCTTGTCAGGAATTCGTTTGCAGAAAATACGCCGTTTGCATTTTCTCCAGGAATACCCATAAACATTGGAAGTCCTGCTCCAGATCCGATAAATACTGCTTCAAATCCTTCTTCTTCCATCAGGGCATCTACTGTTGTAGATTTTCCAATTACTACATTTGTCTCAATTTTAACGCCTAAAGATTTTACATTTTCTACTTCTTTTTCTACGACCGCATCTTTTGGAAGACGGAATTCTGGGATACCATATACAAGTACGCCGCCGGCTTTATGCAGTGCTTCAAAAATTGTCACATCGTATCCTAATTTTGCTAAATCACCTGCACAGGTCAGTCCAGCAGGGCCAGAACCGATTACGGCAACTTTATGTCCATTTTTCTGTGCTGGCGCTGGAGGTTTGATTCCATTTTCTCTTGCCCAGTCAGCTACGAAACGCTCCAGTTTACCGATGGAAATAGCTTCGCCTTTGATTCCGCGAATACATTTTCCTTCACACTGGCTTTCCTGTGGACAAACACGACCACAAATTGCTGGCAATGAACTTGACTCAGAAATTACTTTGTATGCTTCCTCAATATTTCCTTCTTTTACATGTGAGATAAAGCCAGGAATATTGATAGAAACTGGACATCCCTGCATACATTTTGCATTTTTACATCCGATACAGCGCTGAGCTTCTTCCATCGCTTCTTCTTTATTGTATCCTAAACAAACTTCATCAAAATTTGTAGCACGTACTTTTGGGTCCTGTTCTCTTACAGGAACTTTTTTCAATACATCTGCCATTATTCGTCACCTCCACAATGTCCGCATCCGCCGTGATGGGTATCGCCCTCGCGCAGTTTCAGAATTGCTCTTCCTTCCTCAGTCTTATACATCTGCTGTCTCTTCATTGCCTCGTCAAAATTAATCTTATGACCATCAAATTCTGGTCCGTCCACACATGCAAACTTGATTTCATCTCCGACTGTCAGACGACATGCTCCGCACATTCCTGTTCCGTCTACCATAATTGGGTTCATACTGATAATTGTAGGAATTTCCAGTTTTTTCGTAGTCAGACAAGCAAATTTCATCATGATCATTGGCCCAATCGCTACACATTTATCGTATTTCTTGCCCTGATTTAACACAAGATCTTCAATTACATTTGTTACAAGTCCATGTGCTCCATAGGAACCGTCATCTGTTGTAATATACAGATTTCCTGCTACTGCTCTCATCTCATCTTCTAAGATCAGCAGATCTTTTGTCTTTGCTCCCACAATGACATCCGCATCAATTCCATGCTCCTTTAACCATTTTACCTGTGGATAAACTGGAGCTGTTCCTACACCTCCTGCAACAAACAAAATTTTTTCATTTTTTAATTTTTCAAGATCTTCATGAACAAATTCAGACGGCTGTCCAAGAGGTCCTACAAAGTCGCTAAAAGCGTCTCCTGTCTGAAGTTTTGAAAATTTTTCACTTGACGCACCCACAATCTGGAATACAATTGTGATTGTTCCTTCCTCTCTGTCATAGTCACAAATTGTCAGCGGAATTCTTTCTCCTACCTCGTCCTCTTTTACAATGACGAACTGTCCAGGCTCACAATGTTTTGCAATTCGTGGAGCTTCGACAACCATAAGAAAAATTTTGTCCGCCAATTTTTCAGCTTTACGTATTTTATACATAGACATCCTCCTATTTTCCGCAGGTGAATCATTT
>CBCTVZ010000191.1:0-2755 GCA_965150505.1 uncultured Robinsoniella sp.
GTTATGTGTAGCAGGTAGCAAGAATCCCACGGCTTTAGCCGTGTGGAGTGTCAAAGGAACTTTCCTGTGAAAAAAATAATCTGGTTTCGTTGATTCTTCCGGATACGAAAACACTCAGGGAGATCGATTGCAGTTCCAATCAGCTTAAAAATCTGGAGCTTACAGGCAATACAGCGCTGAGTACGCTGAGCTGTTCTCACAATCAGATGACAAGTCTTTTACTGCCGGCAGGGAATTCTCTTGAGGAAATCGACTGCAGTTATAATCAGCTTACAGATCTGAATATAAAAAATAGAACAAAACTGAAAAATGTAAACTGTGCTTATAATATGCTGGATACTTTGAACTTAAGCGGAGGCAGTAGAATAGAAAAAATTGATGCGAATAATAACCAGCTGACAAAGATTGATCTTACAGGATGTAGCGGACTGGAATCTCTGGACGTTTCCTATAATTATCTGTCAGAAGTTCCAAAGACGACAGCAACAAAGCTCTATTACAAATATAATCCGATCGATAAAAAGGGATACACGCCAGAGATTGACTCTATTTTTGTGGTCAACGGAAATAGTCTGAAACTGACATGGACGAACAAAACAGGAAATAGCAATCAATATTTGCTGATGCGAAAAGAAGGCAAAAATGGAACATGGAAAGAATATGTCAGAGATATCAAATCAGAATATAATTCTGACTATTATTCCTATATTGACAAAAAAGTAAAACCTGGTGTGGAATATTTCTATGCGCTGAAGCTGTATACAGACGATGAGAGAGGAATCTATTATGAGCAGGGAGTCAACAAGGAGACAGCTTCCGCAAAGATTGAATTAGAAGAATTAAAAATTCCAACGCTTGTATCAGCCGTACAGGTGGGAAGCCAGAAAGTAAAAGTGACATGGAAATCTGTTCCAAAGGCAACTGGATATTATGTATATCGCAAATACAAAGGCGGCGCATGGAGACGTGTTGGAGAAGTCACAGGAAATACAAAGACTTCTTTTGTTGACACAGGAATGAATCGGGATACGTTCTATTATACGGTCAGAGCAGTCAGAAAAATAAATGGTTCTGTACAGCTTAGCAGCTATAATAAAAATGTGAGCTGCAAGGTAACGGTATGGACTCCTGTTTTAAAATCAGCGAAATCAGTAAATTATCATTCCATTCAGATTAAATGGCAGAAAGAGCCACTTGCATCCAAATATCGTGTATATCGAAAAACAGATAGAACAGGATGGCAGAGACTGGCTACGATATCTGGAACAGAATATACAGATACCTCAGCATTGACAGGCGTGATGTACTCCTATACCGTTCGCGCAGAAGCTGGATCTGACTTAAGTGATTATGACAAAAAAGGAATTTCCTGCAAAGCGATGATGTCAGCGCCAATCTTAAAAAGCGCAGTTTCCGTATCCAATGGTGTGAAAATCAGTTGGGGAAGAATAAGCGGAGCAGAAGGATATTTTGTATATCGAAAATTACCGGGACAGACATGGAGTAGAATAAAACAGATTTCTTCACCGAGTACACTTTCCTATACCGATACAGGGGCTGTGAAAGGTAAAAAATACCTTTATACTGTTCGTGGATATCGAAAAGTAAATGGAAAGACGGTATATAGTCCTTATGACACAGCTGGAATTTCTGGAATCCGAAAATAGCAAGATCAGAAAAGGATAGAATCGCTATATAAAAAATTTTTTTCAAAATGAAATAACCTGTGGGATGAAATTTTTTCATCCCGCAGGATTTTTTATATCGTTTTTACTTTTTAATTAGGAAAAGAAAAAGAGATCGCATCTTGAATAGGAGAGCAAAGAAATTCGGCTCATTTTCTTAAAGATAAAGAGCTTCCATTGATTTTGAATCGGTGGTATAATAAAAACTAATTAACGAAATAGGGCAGTCTTAAGAAAAGAGCTGATCGTTAGAAAATGGCAAGATGGAGGAAATTAGATGCAGATTCAAAATATTCCGGAATATGAATTAATTCAGCAGGAAACAATCGAAGATATCCATTCTGAGGGATATTTTTTTAAACATAAGAAAAGTGGCGCACGCGTGCTTATTTTGGAAAATGACGATGAAAATAAGGTATTTCATATTACCTTTCGCACACCGCCTGAGGACAGCACTGGCGTAGCGCATATTCTTGAGCATAGTGTGCTTTGTGGAAGCAAACGTTTTCCGTCAAAAGATCCGTTTGTAGAATTAGTAAAAGGATCGTTAAATACCTTTTTAAATGCGATGACATATCCTGACAAGACGATGTATCCAGTAGCGAGCTGTAATGAAAAAGATTTCTGCAACTTGATGGATGTCTATATGGATGCGGTATTTGAGACGAATATCTATCGAAAAGAAGAAATTTTCCGTCAGGAAGGCTGGAGTTATCAGTTAGAAGATGAGAAAGACGAATTGACCTATAATGGAGTGGTATATAATGAGATGAAAGGCGCTTTCTCTTCACCGGAAGATGTAATTGAGAGAGAAATCATGAACTCTCTGTTTCCAGATACGACGTATGGCTGTGAATCAGGGGGCGATCCGGCTTGTATTCCAGACTTAACATATGAGCAGTTCTTATCATTCCATAAAAAATATTATCATCCTTCCAACAGTTATATTTATCTGTATGGAAATGCAGACATGGAAGAAAGACTGAAATGGCTGGATAGAGAGTATTTGAGCAAATATGAAAGAGAAGAGATTCCTTCTGCTGTAGCGCTTCAGAAACCTTTTTCAAAGA
>CBCTVZ010000192.1:0-2750 GCA_965150505.1 uncultured Robinsoniella sp.
TCATGCGGACGTAATCTTCTTCGTTGAAGAAACGTTCTTTCTGCACACGAGTCATATACAGAAGATCTAACTCAGGCAGAGCCTCTTCCAGACGTTCTACTTCTTTATAAGGGACATGATTTTTGTCTAAGACATTTTCTTTTATATAATCTGGAATGCGCAGCTCGTCTGGAGAGATCAGAACGAAGCGAATATTAGGATAGCGCACAAGTGCATGAATCAGAGAATGAACGGTACGGCCAAATTTTAAATCTCCGCATAAACCGATTGTCAAATTATTTAAGCGTCCTTTTAAGGTGCGAATCGTCAATAAATCAGTCAATGTTTGTGTTGGATGCTGATGACCGCCATCGCCTGCATTGATGACTGGAATGGAAGACTTTGCAGCGGCTACCATTGGAGCGCCTTCTTTTGGATGTCTCATTGCACAGATATCAGCATAACAGGAAATAACACGGATTGTGTCAGAAACACTTTCGCCTTTTGCAGCAGAACTGGAATCGGCCGAAGAAAAACCAAGTACGCTACCACCCAGATTTAACATTGCAGCTTCAAAGCTAAGTCTGGTTCTTGTACTTGGTTCATAAAATAAAGTGGCAAGTTTTTTGCCGGCACAAGCATGTGCATATTTTTGAGGATGATTTTCCATATCATTGGCGAGATCTAAAATACGATCTAATTCATCAACGGAAAAATCAAGCGGACTCATTAAATGTTTCATAGTTTTCCTCCTTCACTTGAAATACATTTTTAATATCATATACTATTCGGAGAGAAATTTCAAGGAGATTTAAAAAACTTTTGCATTTCCTAAAAAAGTGATCTATAATAAAAAATAAAAGAATAAGGGGAAGAAGAATTATGGTTTACACAGAAAGAAAAAGATGGGTTTTTTTAGGACTTCCTTTTACCTTTACAAAATATACGGTCAATGATGAGATGATCACAATAAATACTGGATTATTTAACAGTAAAGAAGACGACTGTTATATGTACAAAGTGATGGATGTCCGTCTGGAGCAAAGTTTTTTTGAGAAAATTTTTAAATTGGGTACTGTCGTATGTTATGGAGGAGATGTGACAGATCCGACGCTGAAACTTCAGCATATTCGTCATGCAAAAGAGGTAAAAGATTTTATTCGTCAAGTTTCTGAAGAACAGCGATTAAAGAGAAAAACAATTCGCACAGAAGATATTTCAGGAATCTTTTATGATAATGATGATCTGTAGGATATACAGATTGAAATTGTGCAGAGAAAATATGAGCTATATTACTCAAAAAGAATAGATTTTTGAAGGTTCTCCACGGATTTTTAGGAGAACTTTCAAAAATTTATTTTTGTATAATCTTTTCAACGAAGAAGTTTTTCATAAAAAAGACCCGTTGTAAACCATAAAGGCGCATAATCAAGACGAATTACGCCATTGATATGAAAAGGGGATTCGCTGTAATCCCAAGGACAGCTGTTATGCTTTTTTAAAAAAGAGCCAGAACAGTATTCAGCAAAAAAGATACAACATGTGTACAGCAGACCTCTGGCAAACGTACTCCATTTTTTAATTAATTTTGACAGAGGACCGATAAAAGCGGCCATGCCGTAAATCGGAAACATCCAAAGTGAGGACTGACCTTTTAATTTAGGATCTCTGCGGCAAAAAGAAAGAAAACCAGTCCACACCAATTCTAAACACCATCCGCAGATTCCGCATCGAATAATATTTTTCATATGTTTTAGTATAACGAAAAAGAAAAATAATATTCCATGTATACAAAAGAATGTATCCCTTTACAAAAGAGATAGGGTGTACTATAATAAATAGTCAATGAAATAAAAGATTTTTTGGGAAAGTGAAATGGAAAAATGGATTATACAGAAGCGAGAGTTTATTTAGAAAATGTGACTAAATACGGAAGTGTACTTGGCTTAGAAAATATGAAAGAGCTTTTAAACAGACTTTCAAATCCACAGGATGAATTGAAATTCATACATATCGCAGGGACAAACGGAAAAGGTTCCGTGCTTGCATACGTATCAACTGTCTTGACGGAAGCTGGGTATTGTGTAGGAAGATATATTTCACCTACATTGTTTTCATACAGAGAACGTATACAGGTTAATGGAGAATATATAGAAAAAGATTCTCTTGCGAGATGGGTGAGCAAAATCCGAGATGTCATTGAAACAATGGTACAGGAAGGAAAAACGCATCCGACGGTTTTTGAGATAGAGACAGCTCTTTCTTTTTTATATTTTAAAGAGAAAAAATGTGATTTTGTCGTTTTAGAGACGGGGATGGGCGGTCTGCTTGATGCGACAAATGTAGTGAAGACAACGGTAGCAGAAATTATAGTATCCATCAGCTTAGATCATTTAGGCGTATTGGGAAATAATTTAAAAGAGATTGCACAGAATAAGGCGGGAATTATTAAGCCTGAAACGATTGTCATTACAGCAGAACAGGAAAAAGAAGCGATGGAAGTGCTGACTTCTGTCTGCCAAGAAAAAAAATGTAATCTTTATATAGCAGAGAAAAAGGATATCCGTAATATTCATTATGGATATGATGAACAGACTTTTGATTACAAACAGTATCAGAAATTAGAAATTTCGCTTGCAGGAAGCTATCAGATTTTAAATGCTGCATTGGCTGTGGAGGCATTAGAAAGAATAAAAATGCTTGGATACAAGATATCAGAAGAACAGCTGCGCAGAGGATTAAAAAAGGCAACGTGGAAAGGACGATTTACT
>CBCTVZ010000193.1:0-2746 GCA_965150505.1 uncultured Robinsoniella sp.
GAAAATACGGTTATCGTAGATGGTATGGGAGATAAAGAAGCAATTCAGACAAGAATTTCTCAGATCAAAGCAATGATCGAAGAGACAACATCTGACTTTGACAGAGAAAAACTGCAGGAAAGACTTGCAAAACTGGCAGGCGGTGTTGCAGTAATCCGTGTAGGAGCAGCTACAGAAACAGAAATGAAAGAAGCAAAACTTCGTATGGAAGATGCTTTAGCAGCTACAAGAGCAGCTGTTGAAGAAGGCATCATCTCCGGAGGTGGATCTGCTTACATTCACGCTTCTAAAAAAGTGGCAAAACTGGCAGAAAGCTTAGAAGGCGATGAGAAGACAGGAGCAAAAGTAGTATTAAAAGCTCTGGAAGCTCCTCTGTATCATATCGCAGCAAATGCTGGATTAGAAGGCGCTGTTATTATCAATAAAGTAAGAGAATCTGAAGAAGGTGTCGGATTTGACGCTTATAAAGAAGAATATGTAAATATGGTAGAAGCTGGCATTCTGGACCCAGCAAAAGTAACAAGAAGCGCTTTACAGAATGCAACAAGTGTTGCAGCTACATTCCTGACAACAGAGTCATGTGTGGCAAATATTAAAGAAGAAACACCAGCCGCTCCAGCAGGCGCACCAGGCATGGGAATGATGTAAATAAAAAAATAAATAGAAATAAAAATATAAAAAGAGGATACTTAAAAATATGAATGCAGATTCATGGAGGAGGTATCCTCTTTTTTGTGAAAATAGAAAATAGAATAAAAAAATTTGAAAAAAGTAAGCAGAAGGGCTTTTCAGGCTGACAAAAATTCGTTATACTATAAAATAGAGAACAGAAGAGAGGAATGAAAGGGGAACAAATGAGTGATTTATATTCCGAATTGATTGTAAAGCGAAAAACGCCGTTGACAGAACAGCTTATAAAAAGTATGATGATTGCAGCGACAGCAGCATTTGGAGTTTTATATTTCATGACGCTGAAATGGTTTTTTTTAATTGCATTGGTTGGCCTGGCTGCGGCAGATTATTTTTTTATCCCAGGATTTAATCTGGAATATGAATATTTATATGTCAATGGAGAGTTGGATATCGATAAGATTATGGCGAAATCGAAACGAAAGAAGATATGCAGTCTTGATATAAAAAATATGGAATGTATGGCTCCTTTTCAGTCACATACTCTGGATGCTTATAAAAATAATAAAAATATAAAAATATCGGATTATTCTTCCGGTGTGAAGAATGATCGACAGTATGGGATCGTCATGAAAAATGACAGTGGATTGTTTATGGTGATTATTGAGCCAAATCATATTATTTTAGAGGATATGAAGCGAATAGCGCCGAGAAAAGTCAGTACAATGTAAAAATTGTCGAAAACAGTGTTGACTTTTGTTTTTACTTTTGTTAGACTAGAGAAACTATAGGAAAGTGAGGTAGAAAAATGGGTTGTATTATTGGCGATGGAATTACTTTTGATGATGTGCTTCTTGTGCCTTCTTATTCTGAGGTGGTTCCGAATCAGGTTAATTTGTCAACATATCTGACAAAAAAAATTAAGCTGAATATTCCGATGATGAGCGCCGGAATGGATACAGTTACAGAGCACAGAATGGCGATTGCGATGGCAAGACAGGGTGGTATAGGAATTATCCACAAAAATATGTCGATTGAAGCGCAGGCAGATGAAGTGGATAAAGTAAAACGTTCAGAAAATGGTGTTATCACTGATCCTTTTTATTTATCTCCAGAGAATACCTTGGAGGATGCCAATAATCTGATGGCAAAATTCAGAATCTCAGGTGTGCCAATCACAGAGAATGGAAAACTTGTAGGAATTATCACAAACCGTGATTTGAAGTTTGAAGAAGATTTTTCAAAGAAAATAAAAGAATCTATGACTTCTGAAAATCTGATTACTGCAAAAGTAGGAATCACTTTATCAGAGGCAAAGAAGATTCTTGCAAAAGCAAGAAAAGAAAAACTACCGATTGTAGATGAAGAGAACAATTTAAGAGGTTTAATCACAATAAAAGATATTGAAAAACAGATTAAATATCCTTTGTCTGCAAAAGATGCGCAGGGTCGTCTCTTATGCGGAGCAGCAGTTGGAATTACAGCAAATGTATTAGAGCGTGTAGAGGCGCTTGTGAAAGCTCATGTTGACGTTATTGTATTAGACTCTGCACATGGTCATTCTGCAAATGTTATTCGCTGTGTGAAGATGATCAAAGAGCATTATCCAGATTTACAGGTAATTGCCGGAAACGTAGCTACAGGAGCTGCAACAAGAGATTTGATTGAAGCTGGTGCAGATGCAGTAAAAGTTGGTATTGGACCTGGTTCTATCTGTACAACCCGTGTTGTTGCAGGAATTGGTGTTCCTCAGGTGACAGCAGTGATGGATTGCTATGCAGTTGCAAAAGAATATGGTATTCCGATCATCGCAGACGGCGGTATCAAATATTCCGGTGATATGACAAAAGCCATCGCAGCAGGCGCAAATGTCTGCATGATGGGAAGTATTTTTGCAGGATGTGATGAAAGTCCAGGAACATTTGAATTATTCCAGGGAAGAAAATATAAAGTATACCGTGGAATGGGATCTATTGCAGCAATGGAAAATGGAAGTAAAGACAGATACTTCCAGACAAACGCAAAGAAACTTGTGCCAGAAGGTGTAGAAGGACGTGTTGCTTACAAGGGAACAGTAGAAGATACCGTATTCCAGCTGATCGGTGGTTTAAGAGCA
>CBCTVZ010000194.1:0-2588 GCA_965150505.1 uncultured Robinsoniella sp.
CACCTGAAGGTAGTGAGTTTCCGCCTATGGCAAACGAAAGGATTTAATTTATGAATTAAAAGTACAATCATACTGATGACAGGCGCTGTTCCCGTCGCCAAGGCAGCTCCAAACATCCCCATATCGAGAGGAAAGATAAAAATATAATCCATCACAATATTAGCAAGACTTCCAAGAAGCATCCCAGCCATCGCAAGTTGCGGCGCTTTATCATTTCTTACAAATGCCAGAAAAATATTGTTGAGCAAAAAGCAAGGCGAAAAACATAAAATCGTTCTCAGATATACGCTTGTCATCGGAAGAATCTCTCCTCTAGCTCCCAAAAGAAACGCAAGCGATCTTGCCCCAAATACCCCGATAAACAGAAAAATGATTCCACCAAGTCCGCCTAAAAATACTGCCGATGTAAACGTTTCATCTGCCTCTTTTTCTTTCGACTGTGAGCGGTAAATTCCAAATCTTGTCGCCGCTCCAATTCCAATCATAAGTCCCAATCCATTGATAAAACTGTAGATAGAAATCGCCAGATTTAATGAAGTCAGTCCCTGACTTCCCATCTTTGCGGCGATAAAATAAGTGTCTGCCAAAATATAGCAGGACAGTCCAATCATCCCCATAACGTTCGAGGAAATATATTTAAAAAATTCTTTTTTGATTCCTGATCTCATCTTTCATCCTTTCTCTCTTCAAAATTTTGTCTGAAGACGTGTGCAGTATATCACACGAAAAAAAAGGATGCAATACCGTCTTTCTATTATTTTAATTGTCTAATTTAGCACAGTTTACTTCCATTTGCCGTCAGCTTAAATTTACAGCCTAACACTTCTGCCGCTCTTCTGCACATCATCATTCTCTGAAGAAAAATTTCAAAATAATCCATCACCGTACACATGGTATCGTCCAGTTCCATATCCATCTGAATTACCTTTTTTTCTTTGTCTACTGATAATTTTACAGAAAGTACCGCATAATTGACACGGTCGTGTGCATCAAAAGTGGCAATCACTTGATTCCGCACTCTGTTTCTTCGCACATCTGTCTTGTCTGCCAAAATCAATGCCGCTGACACAATATCAATCGCCGTTCCTGTCCCTTCGTCATGATTTCCGATTGCCGATGCTATAATCATCGCGTCTGCCAGAGGCATTTTCAATTCTTTTAAAATCTGATACGCCAAGATTCCACCGCTCTGCGCATGGTCATGGCGATTAATACTGTTTCCAATATCGTGCATATACCCAGCAATTTTTGCAAGTTCAATCTGATCTTTTTTGTATCCTAATTCTTTTAAAATTTTTCCTGCTGTTGCAGCAACTTTTGCCGCATGTTTTTTAGAATGTTCTGTATATCCAAGCGCTCCTAGCACCTCATTGCCCCGTGCAATTAAAAGATTAATTTCTTCATTTTTCTTAATTTCTTCGTACGTCATTTTTATACCTATATCAGACAATTTTCCCATCTATTTGTCTGTGCCGCATCACGTTCTCATTTTTTATGCAGCAATCCTTTCTTTTTATTTTTCCCACATTTTTTATTTTAACCTTTTTATTTCTATTCTTCTATCTCGCGATTGTAAAATTTCAGTAAAAATTAATTGATTTTGAAAACAAAAAAGACTGCTGTGTAAGAGAAGCTTTGCCGATTTCATCGACCGCAAAATTTTACACAGCAATCATTTTCTATTTTTTCTTATTTCTCATAATTGCACTCGGATAAACTTTTTCCATTCTTTCGTCTGGGAAATGTTCGTCCAACAATTCTTCTATTTTGGTTGAAGCTTTCTGTCCCATCGCTCGATGTGTATATCGATCCAGTGCAGCCGCTGAGATCAGCATATTGAAAATCATAAATACAATCATCACCCAGCTTAAAATTTTTCCAATATTTTTTGGTACTTTCTCAATCAGAGCCGACAGTTTTGGATATACAAATTTAATCCACAGCACCGCTGCGACTCCCCAAAAGACGCAAAACAGAAGATTAATTCTTCCGCCCAGATTAAACGGAATTTTACTGTAATCCCAAAATACCGTTCCAAACACAATTTCTGTGAAAACACTGCATATATACTCATACGCGCCGCCCATCACCGTTCCAAACAAAAAGATAAAAGAAATTTTTTTATCTTTATACCGATAAAGCATTGCGGTCAGCACAACAACTCCTAATCCCCATACGATACTGAAATCGCCATAGACGACACTGCTTCGGCTCATCCATCTTCCCATCGAAAATCGACAGAAAATCGTCTCGATCACATCTCCTAAAAATGCGCCGATAAAAAACAACCATACTAATTTATAAAAACTACATCCATACGCAAAGACATCTTTTTTCTTTGTCTGTTTTGATGATGTCTCCATCTCCACAGGCGGATGCGCTTTCGTCATACGTCTCTCAATTGATAATAAAATTTTTCTTCCCAGTTTATTTGAAATCTGGTGCATACTTTCTTCCAGATCTTCCACATTTTTATTGTATTTTTGAACTTCAAAAATAATTCCAAGCACACTTATGATATCAAATCCACTAAACACAAATGCTACAATCAGCGCAATCTGTCCCAGAAAAACAGGAATAAAATCTAA
>CBCTVZ010000195.1:0-2588 GCA_965150505.1 uncultured Robinsoniella sp.
TCTCTGACTGTGTTTCCGACTGTGTCTCTGACTGTGTTTCCGACTGTGTCTCTGATACAAAATCTGATGTCTGTTCTTTCATCTTTTCTTGTGCATTTGGAATATGTCCTTCCACATTTGCAGCTAAAGCAGATGTTCCAAGTGATGAAAACAGCATTACAACAGACAAAACCAGCGAAAACGCTTTCGCAATTCTTTTGCTTTGCATCACATATCATACCCCATTTCTTTATTAAATTTTTAATTTTGTTGCTAAAAGCAACCTACTCTTACAAGATTTCCCCCTTCCTTTTCTGCCACATTTCTGGAAATTGAAAGCATATTCTATCACTTTCACTATATGTACATTTTAAAGTCAGATATTTTATATATCTGATAATATCGTAACATAAAATTCACCTTTATAGATATGTTAATTAGGCATTATAAATGTAAGTTAGGCAAATTTTGCCTTTTTTCTAACAGGTTTGAAAATTATACACTCATTAGATATGATTATTTTAAGAAAGAATGATACAAGGTGATGTGTATGAAACAATATCTGCGCTGGCTCTGTCCAACACTTTTTCTTTTGGCTACTTTTACAGTTATTGGCTTTTTGCACCTTTTTGTCAAGGTAGAATGTTCCATGTCCTATGTGGACTGGGAAACCTCTATGCATCTTCTGGGGGATGGAACAGAAGAACCATTTGATTTTGACAGCTACAGAAATAATTCTAGTCTGTCCGGAAGCTACCGCTTTGATGGAACGCTAGCAAAAGATCTAGGAGCAGGGAGTCTCCTTTTTGAAACGGCCGGTCTTTCTATGTCCGTTGATCTAAACGGGGAAACGATCTGGCAATCAAAATCTCTGTTTCCTAATGAACCGCAGACGACAGTTCTGGCGTTATCTGGGGATTGCTGCTCTTTGGAGCGGCGGCGCTCTTCTAGTTTGTTTTGCCATATCCCTATTAAGAAACGGGTATCTTGCCTATTATTTGAAACTCCAACTGAACCAGTTAGTCAATGCCCACATTTACCAGAATAAATGAAAAAAATGCTCAGATTCCGTATCTCTATACGAAAAGCTGATTATTTTTTATTCCATTGACACCTAATAGGATATTTTAGATTGACAGATTCTTTCATTTATTGGATAATATATATCCGTAAAGAACACAGGAAGGAAGTAATATTATGGACAAATATCGTCTGGCAATTTGTGAAGACGATGACATTGTGAGAAAAGGTATACGTAGATTTTGCGAGGAAACACTGGCAAAAGAAAATATCAATTATGAAATTACAGAGTTTTCTGGTGCAGAGGAGCTTGAGAATACACTAAAAGCAAAAAAGCAGTTCTTTGACCTTTTGATTCTAGATATCATGTTGGGAGAAAAAAACGGCATGGAGTTAGCAAAAAAGATCCGTATATGGGATGAAGACACTAGCATTATCTTTGTTACTGGATGTGAAGAATATATGGAAATGGGATATGATGTACAGGCGGCACAGTTTCTTGTAAAACCTTTCATATGGGATAAGCTGCGCAAGGCGCTTCTACGCGATTATCACAAGAGGAGCAATCAAAATTATATCGTACTCCAAAAAGGAAAAAAGTTCCTAAAACTGCTATTGAAGGATTTTTTATATGCCGAAACAGATGGCCAACATGGTGTCTGGATCTATTTTGCACGTGAAATGGAAAACTTTCCACTTAGTCTTGCGCAAGTAGAAGAACAAGCCGATTCAGAGATTCTTGTTCGATGTCATAATAGTTATCTTGTAAATATAGGACATATACAACGTCTGAATACCCAAAATCTGATTTTAGACAATGGACAGGAACTGCCAGTGAGCCGTACCTATTTAAAAAATTGTCGTGAAATGTTAATAGCCTATATCAACCGATAAAGTCTTTTTACAAATAAACTGCTTTCATCTCACCTTTAGCCGTGGGAATGTGTCAAAGTATTCCTCAACTTCTCCTCCATTAGGAGAAGTTGAGACAAATTTAACTGTTTGAAAAGAAACATTTTCTGCAAAAGAAATATTTGAGAAGGATTCTATTTTTTATATGTATTAAAAAGAATGGCTTATAAAACAATATAATGGGGAATAATATCCTCATATCTTCCATCTGGCATACGAAATCCTTTCGGAATGATTCCCAGTTTTTGAAATCCCAGCTTTTCATATAGATGAAGCGCTGAAATATTTGTTGCTACCACAGCATTAAACTGTAAAATACCAAATCCATATGACTTTGCCTTGTCCAAACAATCTAAGACTAGCTTTTCTCCAATATGCTGTCCACGCAGTTCTTTTTTGACTGCATAGCTGGCATTACAAATATGTCCACACCTTCCTACATTATTAGGATGTAAAATATGCAATCCTACGATTTCTCCACTGTCTCTGTCAAAAGCAATTCCCGTATACGTTTGCTCTTGAAAAAAAACTTCTCCTGTCTGAATTGTCAAGATCTCTTCTTGAGGAAAGGATACGCCATCCTTTACTACCTGATTCCATATGGCACATACCTGTTCTACATCCTTTGACTCATATTTTTGAATAAAAATATTCATATCTCCTATTCTCCTTATTTA
>CBCTVZ010000196.1:0-2463 GCA_965150505.1 uncultured Robinsoniella sp.
CTGCCTGAATATTTTTCACAACATTTTTTACTTTTCCAATATAGATATTGCCAAGAATAGATTCTTGTTCTGTAGCACATTCTAACTGAACACAGCGATTTTCTGAAAAGGAAGCTGCAATCGCCAAATCATGTATCCTTGTAAAAATCAATTTATTCTGCAATCTCTTCACCTAAATCTTCTAATGAAACAAATTGTCTTTTTCCATCTATTCCTGTATCTGCATACATTTCCAAACGATGAACAAGAAGCGAAAATGGTTCTTGCTCAACCTGCATCCACTGCGCAAACGCTTCCAATACAAGTTCTGGTTTAATATTGACAACACTGCCTGCGCATAACTGCATAAAAATATGGTGATCTCGAACTTCTAATTGATAAATATAAGGACGAATATCCATTTCTTTTTCTGATTTTTTTGTCTTTTTTACAATTAAAATCTGATCTTGATTGTAAAATTCTAATATTTTTTCTTCCCAGTCTTCACAAGGAGCTTTTCCTTCGCGATAAGAGACAAGATAATCTGCTGCTGCGACCAAAGACATTGCTTTATTTGCCTTATCCTGTGGAACTTGACGAAAAGAAAGAACTTCTATTCCATCGACCATCACACGGTTTAAACGCTCTAACGCCTCTTTTGAAGAAATAGTACCGTGAATTTCAATATCAAAATATTCTGCATCACTTGTCAATCCTACTCCTAAAGGAGAAGCAAAGGACATGACCATATGAGGACTAAACCCTTCTGTATAGACAATATCTAAATCTGCACGGCGAATTGCCTTTTGAAAATACCGCATAATATCCAGATGTCCAATAAATTTCATCACTCCATGTTTAGAAAATTTAATTCTGATTTTCAAAACAGACACCTCCTTTATACTGTGCTGCACCGCATCCGGAACATTTCATTCGGCAATTCAATGTTACAACCTCCTGTTTTGCTCTTTCCCATTCACGCTGTAAAAATTTCTTTGTAACGCCAATATCAATAAAATCCCATGGGAGAAGTTCATTTACATCACGTTCTCTCGTTGTATAGAAATCAAGATCCAAATTTGTCTGAGAAAATGCTTTTTCCCAGTATTCATAGTGAAATGTTTCAGACCAAGCATCATACAATGCACCATTTTGATAGGCAGCAAGAATCGTCTCTCCCACTCTTCTGTCTCCTCTTGCAAGTAAGCCTTCCAAGACAGTGACATCCGCTTCATGCCAATTATAACGAATGCTTTTATGATTTAACTGATCTTTCACTTCATGATTTACAATCTTTGCTTTTCCTAAGAACTGATCTTTTGTATTCATAGAAGTCCATTGGAATGGTGTAAATGGCTTTGGAACAAAAAATGACGTACTAACTGTGATCTGACATTTTCCATTTCGTTTGTCTTTTGGAATCTCATAGTATCTTCTGGCAATTCGATCAGCAAGATGAGCGATTTCTTTTATATCTTCTTCCGTTTCTGTCGGAAGTCCCAACATAAAATACAGTTTTACTTTATTCCAACCGCCGTCAAATGCTTCCTTTGCTCCATCTAAAATGACTTCTTCTGTCAATCCTTTATTGATGACATCGCGCAGTCTCTGAGAACCAGCTTCCGGCGCAAAAGTCAGACTGCTCTTTTTCACATCCTGTACTTTACTCATAACATCTAGAGAAAACGCATCGATACGCAGAGAAGGAAGGGAGATATTAACGCCTTTATTTCCAAACTCTTCAATCAAGAAATTTACGATTCCTTCTAAATCAGAATAATCGCTAGAACTTAAGGAGCTTAAAGAGATCTCTTCATGTCCTGTATTTTTCAGCATTTCGTAAGCGTATTTCTTTAGCATCTCAAGAGAGCGTTCTCTTGTCGGACGGTATAACATTCCAGCTTGACAGAAACGACATCCCCTTATACATCCTCTTTGAATCTCTAACACCACTCGATCTTGTGTCACCTTGATAAATGGAACGACAGGAGCTTTTGGGTAGTATGTATTTGTGACATCCATTACAATCTGTTTTTCAATTTTTGCTGGAACGTCTTCATACTTCGGCACAAAAGAACATAACATACCATTTTCATCATAAGAAGCTTCATATAAAGACGGAACATAGATACCTGGTATCTGTGCAGCAGCTCTTAAAAAATCTGCTCTCGTCTTTTTTGCCTGTTTCATTTCTTTATACAAATCAATCAATGCAAAGTACTGTGTTTCTCCCTCGCCGATATAAAACAAATCAAAGAAATCAGCAAGCGGTTCTGGATTGTAGGTACAAGGTCCTCCACCGATAACGATAGGGTCTTCTTCCGTACGGTCTTTTGATAAAAGTGGAATTTGGCTCAGATCCAAGATCTGTAAAATATTTGTATAACACATTTCATATTGAATCGTAATCCCTAAAAAGTCAAAATTTTTGATCGGATCTTGACTTTCCAAAGCAAACAGAGGGATCTGTTCTGTACGCATAAT
>CBCTVZ010000197.1:0-2425 GCA_965150505.1 uncultured Robinsoniella sp.
CCCCTATATCATTTATACTCTTCATTCTATTCTGGCTTTTGTTTTTTTATTTTAGCAAAAAAGGTCGAAAAAATCCTTTCATTTTCCTAACACCTTTCATTGCTATCTAACAATTTTGTAATGTTTTTTGGATATCTTCTCCATACATCGCAATAAAAAAGGATACTGCTCTTTTTTACAGTATCCTTTACACAATGGATTCTATTTTATTCGTTGTTTGGCTCCCCTTCTCTTTTTTTATCTCCAAAAGAAAACCATTTTTCATCTTCTGCTTTTTGACTAATATTCTGAATCGTCTTCCCAATCTGCGCCATTACCTGTGTCACCGCATCATTTTTTCCTACTTGACCAAGTAAAATCGCCGCAAGCAACAGAAAAAAAATACCTCGAAAGATGCCGCTTCCTGTCTCCTCTTCTTCTTTCTCATATATTTGTTCTGTCTTTTCTTGTACAAAGATTCCATTGTTTACTTTTTTTTGATTTTCATTTGAAATCTCTCGAAGTCGTCTGATTTCCTCTTCCATCTGTGGAGTTTGATACATCTCCATGTTGTCCGCCTCTTTTTTTCTTTTCTTCACTATATGACGGCAGAATTGGAATCATGTCCTTTTTATCGATCTGCAAGTTCTTTTGTGATATCTTCCCATGTCACTCCTTTTTCGCACATCAGAACCATCACATGATATAAGAAATCAGAAATTTCATATTTTATCTCTTCTGGATTTGGATTTTTAGCAGCAATAACAATCTCTGTTGCCTCTTCTCCCACTTTTTTCAAAATTTTATCGATTCCTTTATCAAACAGATAATTTGTATAAGAACCTTCCTTCGGATGTTTTTTTCTATCTTCTATTACGCTGTATACCTGTTCAAATACCTTCATAGGATTGGCTTCATGATATTCCTTTTTTACCAGATTTCTATAAAAACAGCTTCTGTTTCCTGTATGACATGCCGCTCCAACCTGTGCTACTTTTGCAAGAATTGTATCTTGATCGCAATCAATCAAAAGCTGCTTTACATATTGAAAATGCCCGCTTGTCATTCCCTTTACCCATAATTCTTGTCGGCTTCTGCTAAAGTAAGTCATACGCCCTGTCCGAATTGTCATTTCAAATGCTTCTTTATTCATATAAGCGAGCATTAATACTTCTTCTGTTTTATAATCTTGTACCACTACTGGTATTAATCCATCTCCATTTAGCTTAAAATCTTCAAAGTTCATACTGCTTTCAAAGGTATTGACACAGATTCCCTCTTCTTTTGCCTTATATTCTAATTCCATAAAGTCGATCATTTCTGCTGATATGGATTGCGTACTAATGCCACTCATTCTCTCTTTTTTTAAATAATCCCACATTTCTTTTTCTGATTTTTCTTTCAAAAAAACAGGCAAAATCATTTGTTCCATACAAATCTGGGAAAAATCTGGCTCTTTCTCTTCTGTTACCAGATATAAAATCTCGCTTGTGAATGTCTCAATCTTTTCTTTATATTTTTCTAAAACAGCGCTATCTTTCGTGCATACCGCCATTTTTTCTTTTCCAAATCGTCTGGAAACTTCTTCTGTCATTTCTATATTGCTGTCTTTTTCATAATTTAAAAATACTTTTCTGCATCCTGCGTAAATCAATTTTTTTACGTCTTCTACCCGTTTGATATTTCCTCCGCCCATGATTGGGATATCAACGCTTCTAGAAATTTCTTTGATCGCTCCTAACGACTGTTCATGCTCCGCATCACTGTCTGACAGATCAAAAATTAAAATTTCATCCGCTCCATTGTCGCTGTATGCTTTTGCTATTCTGCATAGATCGCCGTCTCCCATTTTCTTTGACGCTGAAAAATCTGTTACGGCTTTTCCCTCTTTTATAAATAAATATGGTACAATTTTCTTCTGCACACTTTTCTCCTTTCTCATAGGCTTCCTTTTGTAGAAAGCACATCATGAATTCTTGGGTCATATGATACGGCTTCATCTAAAGCTTTTCCAAATGCTTTAAACAAAGCTTCCATCATATGATGATTGTTTCCAGAGGTCAATACTTTCAAATGAAGATTCATCATTGCTGCATAAGAAACGGCATAGAAAAACTCTTTTGCCATCTCTGTCTCCATCCCTCCAAGATGTTCCGTCGTAAATGCGGCATCAAAACAGAGATAAGGACGACCGCACAAATCAATCGCTGATAAAACAAGCACTTCATCCATTGGCAATATGATATCCCCATACCGTCTGATCCCTTTTTTATCACTCAAAGCTTCTTTTATCGCCTGTCCCAAGACAATTCCTGTATCCTCTATTGTATGGTGAGAATCTACAAATAGATCTCCTTTTACGCTTACAGATAAGTCAAACAAGCCATGGCGTGCAAATCCTTCCAACATATGATCAAAAAAACCTATTCCCGTGTCAATAGAAGAC
>CBCTVZ010000198.1:0-2385 GCA_965150505.1 uncultured Robinsoniella sp.
ATTGGAAAAAAGCAAAATCAGAGTGAAATCTTAACAAATATGATGAATGTTATCGTTCATAGAGGACCTGATTCAGCAGATCAGTATATTACAGAAGAAGCGGCACTGGGATTTCGCAGATTAAGTATCATTGATCTGGAAAATGGATCTCAGCCTATGGTGAATGAGACAGGCGAGATGGCGCTGGTGTTTAACGGGGAAATTTATAATTTTCAGGAACTGAGAAAAGAACTTATAGATAAAGGACATATTTTTAAAACACATGCAGATTCTGAAGTATTGCTCCATGGATATGAAGAGTGGGGCGAAAAACTGTTAGATCGTGTGCGCGGAATGTTTGCATTTTTGATTTGGGATAATGTGAAAAAAGAAATTTTTGCGGCACGCGACTTTTTTGGAATCAAACCATTTTATTATACCGTTGTAGATGGTGTGTTTGTATTTGGATCTGAGATAAAAAGTATTTTAGAGTATCCAGGATATAAAAAAGAGTTGAATGAAGAAGCTTTGGAACATTATCTTTCTTTTCAGTATTCTGTGATGAATGAAACATTCTTCAAAGGTATCTTTAAACTAGATCCTGGACATTTTCTTCGCTTTACAAATGGAAAAGTTTATAAAACACAGTATTTTGATCCTACTCTTGATCCAAAGTTAAATCTGTCCGATGAAGAGTTGATTAAAAAATTGGATCAGGTTATTCAGGAATCTGTCAATGCACATATGATTGCGGATGTAGAAGTCGGCGGTTTCTTATCAAGCGGTGTGGATTCTAGCCTTGTAGTCAGTGAATTTTCAGCGGATAAGACATTTACGGTTGGATTTATCAGTGAGACAAGCAAGTATAATGAGGCATCGTATGCAAAAGAGCTGGCAGATCATCTCGGTCTGGAACATTATTCTAAGTTAATTAGCCGAGAAGAATATTGGGATGCCATTCCAAAAGTAATGTATCATCTGGACGAGCCTTCTGGAGATCCATCTGCGATAGCATTATATTTTGTTGCTCAGGAGGCAGCAAAAAAAGTAAAGGTTGTAACATCAGGCGAAGGTGCAGATGACTTGTTTGGAGGATATAATATTTATTTAGAGCCAGATTCTCTGAAATATTATCAGATGCTTCCACGCGGTTTAAGAAAGAAAATTGGCGCATGGGCACAGAAACGTCCTCATGTAAAAGGAAGAAACTTTTTGATCAGAGGAAGCAAGACAGTAGAAGAACGTTTTATCGGCAATGCAAATATGTTTTCCTATGAAGAGAGAAGAAAGATTTTAAAACATCCTACGAACGCGCCATCCCCTCAGGAAGTATTAAAGAGCTGCTATGCAAAAGTCTCTGATTTGAACGATGCAAGCAAGATGCAGTATATTGACTTGAAAAACTGGCTTCCAGGAGATATTCTTCAAAAAGCAGATAAGATGAGTATGGCACATTCTTTGGAATTGCGAGTACCATTTTTGGATAAAGAGGTATTTATGCTGGCGAGACAGCTTCAGCCAAAAGCAAAACAGAGAAAACGTGTGACAAAATATATTTTCAGAAAAACGGCAGAATTACATTTGCCTCAGAAGACATCAGATAAAAAGAAATTGGGATTCCCAGTGCCAATTCGTGTATGGCTGGCAGATGAGGAAGGATATAATCTGATGAAAAAAGAGCTGGAAAGCGATCTGGCAAAGAAATTTTTCAATACAAAAGAGTTAGTAAAACTGTTAGATGATCACAAAGCAGGAAGAGATGACAACAGCAGAAAAATTTGGGTAGTCTATGCCTTTTTGGTATGGTATCGAGTTTTTTTTGAGGAAAAGAAAACAGCGTAAAAAGAAAAGCGAACCTTCTATATGAGGTTCGCTTTCCATACTTTTAGCGATATTGTAGATAAAATGAGGAAAAAAGAAGATGATGAGCAAAAATAAGATGCAGCAGGAATTTGAAGAGAGAGATGAAAAACAGCCGATACGTCTAAATAAATTTCTGGCTGAATCCGGTATCTGTTCACGGCGAGAGGCGGATCGTTTCATCGAGGCTGGTATGGTGACGGTAGATGGACAAAAAGCCATACAAGGAATGAAAGTTTTACCATCGCAGCAAATTTTAGTGAATGGAAAAAATATTACAAGAGAAAAGGAGATGGTTTTGATCGCGGTGAATAAACCGGTCGGAATCGTATGCACAACAGAAAAAAAGTGGGGATCAAATAACATTGAGGAATTTCTTCACTATCCAAAGCGGATTTTTTCAATAGGACGGCTCGATAAGGATTCCGAAGGTCTTCTTTTGATGACGAATAACGGAGAAATTTTCAATAAAATCATGCGAGCTGGAAATTACCACGAGAAAGAATATGAAGTGACGGTAGACCGAGCGATTACACCGGAGTTTTT
>CBCTVZ010000199.1:0-2344 GCA_965150505.1 uncultured Robinsoniella sp.
AATTTGATTGTACAGGGAATCGATTTTCGGACTTTGCCAGTAGGAACAAGACTTCAATGTGAAGATGTAATTTTGGAAATGACGCAGATTGGAAAACAATGCCATAACGGATGTGAGATTTATCAGATTATGGGAGAGTGCATCATGCCAAGAGAAGGCGTTTTTGCAAGGGTAATCAAAGGCGGTACAATACGGGAAGGAGATGAAATGCGTATCATAGAAAAAGAGTGAAAAGAAATCCTCTCTTTACTGACAAGACAGTAAGGAGAGGATTTCTTTTTCTCAAGCTTTGACAAAAATTTTTTCAATCTCAGCAATGTACATGGTATGATAATCTTTGTCAGAATACCATTTTTCATCCATTTCTTTTGCGATAAAAGATTCCGGTTCTAGTTTTTGAGAAAGTAATTTTCTGCATACAAAAACCATGGATGCTTCCTCAAAAGCAGTAGTTTGCTCTATAGCAATCGGAGTCAAATTTGCATCGTTGATTTTGTCATGATCGCGTCCTGAAACCGAGCCGCACAGAGACAGCGCACTGCGATAAGATTCCTCAAAAAAAGAAATGGTAAAAGTATCTTCTTGATCTACAAATTCTTTTGTATAGCGAGACTGGCGGATATAGCAGGTGACGGTATTTTTTCCCCACCATACGCCAAGACCGCCCCAGCTTGCAGTCATCGTATTACAGTGTTCTGGTGTGCCAGCTGTAATGAGCATCCATTCTTTTCCGATCTTTGTAAAAGGATTACCTGTAAATTCCTGTGCGGAAAGTTCTTTCAACATATGAGTTCCTCCTGTATGGTTCTTTTTATGATTCCATTAATGTATATTGCATCCATTCATAGTGGAGCATACTTCCTTCTCGAATTTCAATAGGAAGCAAGGCTCTGGCTACAAGTTTTAATTCACCGTCAGGTTCATCCGTACGGCGCAGATGTGCATAGTCGCCATCAATAGAGACAACGATATAATCACAGACAAGCATGGATAAAATCCTCCCGTTTTTATTTTATTATAACGCAGCAGAACTTTTTTCACAAGAAAAAACAAGAACTACTGCAGAACACAAAAAGCGGTGTCAAGGGATTAAAGAAATGGTTGACTGTCGTTCAATTAAGCTGACTGAAGTAGTGAGATGTTTTTTCTGAATTGGCAGATCACCAAGACATTTGAGAAGCAGTTCCACGCCAAGACGGGCTTTTTGGGGAACGTTCTGCGAAATACTAGTTAATTTTGGATATGTATAATTACAAATCGAAAGATCATCGTATCCGACGATTGAAATTTCTCCTGGAATGCGAACACCGCCCAAACGGAGTCCTTCCATACATCCGACAGCACAGATATCGGCTGTTGTGACAATCGCTGTAATGCCGCGCTGATCGAAAGCAATCTCTTTTCCAGCTTTGACTCCATTGTCATAAATGGGCTGAATCGGAAAGACGAGAGAAGGATCGAATGGAAGATCGGCTTCTGCCAGAGCTTTTCTATAACCATCAAAACGATTTTTTATGACGGATGAAGTTGGCGCTGCCAGAAAAGCAATTCTTTTGTGCCCTTGTGAAATTAAGTAGCGTGTTGAAAGATAACCGCCGTGGAAGTCATCCGTGTCAACAGCCAGAATGTCCGGATCGGAACAGTTGCTGTCAAAAAAGACGAGCGGCATAGAAAAATCCTGCGACAGTTTTTGAATGACTTCATTATTTTGCGGATTAAAAAATAAAGCGCCATCACAATTCCAGTTTTTCAGAAATGAAACAATGTCTTCATATGTCTGTACAGCTCGGATCATAACGTAATATCCGTTTTCGCGCAGATCATGTTCAATAATACCAAGCATGGTACTAAAATAAGGATTTTCAAATATATTTTCATAGTTATTTGTCTGATCTGACAAAATACATCCGATGATATGGGTAGAACGGGCAGTCAGACTGCGCGCGCTCAGATTTGGAACATATTGATATTTGTCAATGACAGCTTGCACTTTTTGAACCGTTTTTTGAGAGACGCGGTCAAATTTTCCATTGATCACATTAGAAACGGTCATAACACTAACACCGGACTCTTTTGCGATATCTTTTAATGTCATACATCTTGTCTCCTATTTTTTTCAAATTTATGATGATCTTTTATCGATTATTTTTGACATACCTCTTATAAAAAGAAGGTCAAATTTTTTAGGCTATTTATCAAAATTTGTCAAACTTTAAGTTATCATACATAGATTATATGGTTTTTCCATGATTATTTCAAGTGCAAAGAAAGATAGGAAAAGAATAGGAAAAGCAAGACCATTCTAAGAGATCAAAAAGATCTGTTTTAATTCTTATTTATTTCT
>CBCTVZ010000200.1:0-2330 GCA_965150505.1 uncultured Robinsoniella sp.
ATAAATCTTCTTCGGAAATGTGTCAAATACCATGTCCATATCCAGAATGCTCTTTCCTTTGATCACATTGCGCACTCCAGAATAATAACTGTATTCTTTCTTCTCAGGAATCATACATTTCTTCGTTCTTCCAATCTGACGAGATACATAATCTACACCGTTACATGAACCGGCAGACACGCCAATCACATGAGAAAAATACAAATCTTCTTCCATTAAATAATCTAATACGCCTGAAGTAAAGACGCCTCTTGTTGCTCCACCTTCTAATACAATCGTTCCAGTTATCATATGCGTTCCCTCCTTCTTTCAACTATTATATACCCATTTTTTACGAAGAGAAACCATAAAATCCGAAAACATTTCTTAAAAATCTTTGTAATGCTTTACAGCTTCCTCGTTTTATATTGCTATTTCTATATAGATTTGTTATGATGGTGAATGTATGTAGATAAATAGAATCCGCTAACAAACTGCGGCAAGAAAATAATGATAAGGAGCATGTAGATTATGATAAGCACAAGCAATATTACACTGCGTGTCGGAAAAAAAGCATTATTCGAAGATGTAAATATTAAATTTACAGAAGGAAACTGTTATGGACTGATCGGTGCAAACGGCGCCGGAAAATCCACATTTCTTAAAATTTTGTCCGGTCAGCTGGAGCCTACAAAAGGTGAAGTGATTATCACTCCGGGTGAACGTCTTTCTTTCCTTCAGCAGGATCATTTCAAATATGATGAATTTCCTGTTCTTGACACTGTTATGATGGGAAATGCCAGACTTTATGAAATCATGAAGGAAAAAGAAGCCATCTACGCCAAGGAAGATTTCACAGACGAAGATGGGATCAAAGCAAGTGAACTGGAAGGTGAATTTGCTGCCATGAACGGATGGGAAGCAGAATCAGATGCTGCAACCTTATTAAACGGACTTGGTATTGCTACAGAGTACCACTATGAAATCATGAAAAACTTAAATGGTCCTGAGAAGGTAAAGGTACTCCTTGCTCAGGCACTGTTCGGCAATCCTGATATTCTTCTCCTTGACGAGCCTACCAACCATTTGGATCTTGATGCCATCGCATGGCTGGAAGAATTTTTGATCAACTTTGACAACACAGTTATTGTTGTATCTCATGACCGTTATTTCTTAAATAAAGTATGTACACAGATTGCAGACATTGACTATGGTAAAATCAAACTCTACGCCGGAAACTATGATTTCTGGTATGAGTCCAGCCAGCTTTTGATCCGTCAAATGAAAGAAGCGAATAAGAAGAAAGAAGAAAAGATCAAAGAATTGCAGGAATTCATTTCTCGTTTCAGCGCTAATGCCTCAAAATCAAAGCAGGCAACTTCCAGAAAACGTGCGTTGGAGAAGATTCAGCTCGATGATATTCAGCCATCCAGCCGAAAATATCCTTATATTGATTTTCGTCCAAACCGTTCCATCGGTAATGACGTACTGTCTGTAGAGGGATTGAGTAAAACCATTGACGGAGAAAAAGTATTGGACAACATTTCCTTTACCTTGAACCATGATGACAAGGTGGCATTTGTAGGCGGAAATGAGCTTGCAAAAACAACACTTTTCCAGATTCTCATGGGCGAAATGGAACCGGATGAAGGAGTATATAAATGGGGAATTACAACATCTCAGTCTTATTTCCCATTAGATTTTGGCAGCGAATTTGATAATGATTCCACGATCGTGGAATGGCTGACACAGTATTCCGATGAAAAAGACGCAACTTATGTACGTGGTTTCCTCGGAAGAATGCTCTTCGGAGGCGATGACGGAGTAAAACGTGTCAACGTATTATCCGGTGGCGAAAAAGTTCGTTGTATGCTTTCTAAAATGATGATTTCCGGATCTAACGTATTGATTCTCGATGAACCTACCAACCATCTGGATATGGAATCTATCACTGCGCTTAACAATGGTATGACTAAATTCCCAGGCGTACTGCTCTTCTCCTGCCGCGACCATCAGATCGTGCAGACAACAGCAAACCGAATCATGGAAATCGTACCTGGCGGAAAACTCATTGATAAGATTACAACTTACGACGAATATTTAGAGAGTGATGAGATGGCAAGAAAACGCCAGACCTACACAGTTCAGAGCGAAGAAGACGATTAAATTAAGAAATGACAATTTCTATGTAAAAAGGGGACAGCACCTAATCGGTGCTGCCCCCTTTTTTTCTTAACTCTTCTATTCCGGAATTTCTTTTACTTTCTTCAAAAGCATCTATCGGATTCTCTCTGGAAATCCTACTTTTTTCTGTACTTTGCGGAGTGTCTTCATAGCATAATAATTTGCTT
>CBCTVZ010000201.1:0-2324 GCA_965150505.1 uncultured Robinsoniella sp.
CGTGGAATCTTGCTTGGCACATTCACAAAGATGCAGCAGATACAAAGAGAACTGCCAATCGAAGAATTAGTAAAAAGGATTGTAGATCATCCGCAGATGCCGATTGCAAAAACAGAGCAGATTGGTCATGGAAGTGATTCAAGATGTTTGATGCTTGGAGAACATATCTGTATCAGAAAAGAAAAAATGTAATGATGAAAAAGTGGTATACTTGAATGAGAAAAGCGTGAGAAAAATAAATATAAAACCATAAAGAGAGGATAGCAGAGAGGAGAAACTTAGGTGGCAGGAACGATTCTTGTAATCATTGTGATTGTATTACTGGCGGCAGTTGCTGTGCACAGTATATATAGACAGAAAAAGACGGGCGGATGTTGTGGAAGCTGCAGCGGATGTTCTCAAAAATGTACTTTTGATAAAACAAAAATAAATAAGAAACAATAAAAAAAAATAGAAGCAATAAAATTAAGAAACCATAGTGAAGAAATAGAAGCAATAATGAGAAATTATAAGATAAAAAGCAATAAGATAAAATAAAAAGCGATAAAAAGAATCAAAAATAAGAAACAAAAAAGACTGATCTGGCAAGAGAGCGGACAAAGCGATCTTTTGCGTCAGTCTTTTTTGATTGTCATTTTTTATCAAAATCCATCTGAAATGTCAGGCTTCTAAAAGTGCGATTGCACGCTGATATTTTTCAAAACGCTGTCTGGCGCAGGTATCCTGAACAGGGAGACGAGAGAGATCGCTGTTATGTGCCAAATCAGCAAGCTTGATTTTTTTTGCAAGTTCATTTTTTTTCAAACGCTGAACATATTCCAGATAAGGTGTGTGTTTTTCGTGGGTGAGAAGGGAAAGAGCTTCTAATATCGGTTCAGGAAATCCTTCGGCTCTTAAATCCTCTAAAGAAATGTCACTGTCTTCAATGACATCATGAAGAAGCGCTGTGACGACAGAGTATTCTGTGTCCATCTGTTCGGCAAGGTGAAGAGGGTGAAAGATATAAGGCATACCGCCTTTGTCAACGTGATCTTTGTGGGCATGATAGGCGATCAGCATCGCTTTTTTGCTTAATTCCGTGTAAATCATGGCAATCCTCCTAATGACAGTATAAGGCACTCGTTTTTTGACAGTAAAAAAATCAGAATATTCCGTTTCATATGATAAGCTAATTTTAGTTTATTGCTCCTAATTTGATCTGTCAAGTAGATAAAGCAGGGATTCTTTTTTATTTTTTGAATGGCGTTTTTTTGTAGAAAAAAAAGGGTAAATGCGATATACTGAAAAAAATAAAAAGAAAGGAAGTGCGGCATGGAAAGAAAGATAGCAGAAGTGATCCTATACTTTTTGTATGGCGGTTTAAAGGAATTAAGTCAACAGGATGATCGGATAAAAGCAGAGATAAAAAACTGGAAGCCGGGGATGATTTATGCTCTGAAATGCGGAACAGACGGACCAGACCTTTATATCAGAAAGGGAGAATACGGTTTGGAAAAGTTAGACCCGTCTATTCAGGATGTCGCTGATGTCTGTATTCAGTTTAAAAGCTTTGCTCATGCCTTTTGCGTATTGACCGGTAGAGAAAGTGTGGCAAAATCCTATGCGCGACACAATATTACTTTATATGGAAACATTGCAGATACGATGTCCTTTGCGCGGTGTGTAGATTTGCTGGAAACGTATTTATTTCCTAAAATGATTACAAAACGGATTTTAAAGGAAGTTCCGAAAAAGCAGATCTCTTCTTTTATAATTTATGGAAAAATTTTTTGGCATATTCCAAGTGAATGGCGGGAACGGGAGTTGGCAAAGATAGGGAGGTAAAAAAATATGGGACATGACTACTATGAATTTCAGCATAAGACAAAAATCATGGCTGGAGAACTGGCGCTAGAAAAAATTCCATTTGAACTAAAAGGAATTGGAGCAAGAAATCCAATGATTTTATCAGATGCCGGTCTGGCAAAAGCAGGAACGCTTCAGATTGTTTTGAATGCGCTGGAGGAGGGCGATATTCGACCGGCGTGTATCGATATTGATATTCCAAGAGATTCTTCTTTAAGCTGTGTGAACCGTCTTGCGATGGAATACAAAAATAAAAAATGTGACAGTCTTATTGCAGTTGGAGGCGGTTCTGTGTTGGATACGGCAAAAGGAATGAGAATGGTGCTTTCTCAAGGGACGAAGGATATCATTCATCTTGCGGGATGCGAGAGCCTCAAAAAAGGGAAGGAGATTCCATTTGTGGCAATTCCGACAACAGCAGGGACAGGGTCGGAATCGACGCTTGTCGCAGTGATTAAAGATGAAGAAAATAAGGTAAA
>CBCTVZ010000202.1:0-2263 GCA_965150505.1 uncultured Robinsoniella sp.
GTAACCGAAATGAAGAAAAAAGCAAGTAGGAAATGGCTTTTCATTTCAATTTTGGCAAAGAAGTGATAAGATAAGAGGCATATATCGCTTATTATATCAGAGAAAGGAAGGAGAGCAGAGTGCGAAAACATATAGTTGTGGCACAAAGATTGTATTATTCCAAAAAGGGCAGACCATGGATTCAAAATGGAAATTTGGCTGTGTTGGAGCGAGAAATTTTTGTTTTAATTGGACCTGAAGGAAGCGGAAAGACAACTCTGTTTCAGCTTTTAAGCGGATATATAAAACCAGAAAGAGGAATATTGGCTTTGTTTGGAAATCCAACGCCTTCTTTTAAAGAATATCGAAAAGTAGGATTTGTTCAGGAAGATGAAGGATTTTATGAAAATATGAGTGGAAGAGCCAATTTAAAAATGAAAGCGCTTGCCTTTGGAAATTATAGAAAAGAGTTGATAGAAGAGGCCGTACAAATTACAGGTTTAGAGCATATAGTACGAAAAAAAGTAAAATCGTACACGCAGGAACAAAAAATTCGTCTAGGAATTGCGATGGCGATTGTGGGGAGTCCAAGACTTTTACTTTTAGATGAACCGTTTGCACACATTTCTGAAAAAGAGAGGGAAGATCTTTTAAAAATGATAAAAGGATTGAACCGAAAATATGGTCTGACCATCTTGATTTCCGCTTCTGATCCGCAGAGCGTAAAACGTGTTGGAACATCGTATGGAATGATAAAAAGAGGAGTGCTTGCAATCCAGTCACAATCTGGACAGAGTAGCTCTCAAAGAGGGAAAGGGAAGAAAAAATATGATAAATCTACTGCGCGCTGATTGGTATCGGATAAAAAGATGGAGATTTTTTTATGTGAGTCTTCTGTGTATGACAGGGATAGATCTTTTAAATGAAATCATAAAAAGGATCATTCAAAAGAAAAACCGTTCTTTTTTGGATCTCATGATTTCTGGAACAGAGCAAAAATTTATATTCTTATTGACGGGGATGGTTCTTTTATTTTATCTGTATCAGGAAAGAGAAAGCGGTTTTATCAGACAGATTGCCCCTCTTTATCCAAAATGGAAACAGGTGATGGAAAAACTTTTATTTGGTATACTGCTCAGTTTTTTGATAGAGCTTTTCTTTTTTGCAGAACATTTGGCAAAGGTATTTTATTTTCGTCTGCCGTGGACAGCAATAGAGATGATGGAGGCAGAGGCATTTTGGATTGGAAATCTATTTTTTTGCATGGCTTTTGTAACCGTTGGAATTTGTCTGGCAGAATGGATAAAAGGCATCTGGACGGCAGTTGCTGTATTGTCCATTTTTATTTGGGGATGGCCCTTGTATTTTGCATTTGAAAAAATGATGAGTGTGGTGGGAGGAGCAGAGTTTCTTTCTTATGGAATGTTTCAGACCTTTTCAAGATTTTGCAGTCAGATCTGTGAGAAAACATTTCTTCAAACCATTTTTATATCCATAATCTGGATGATCGGATTTGGAGGTTTTGCCTTTTTGGGGCGATTGCGTCAGAAAAATGGATAGAGAATGATAAAAAATTGACGAATAAACGAAAAAAATAAGAGAAAAATAAAAAATAATACACAATACTTCCAAATAAAATAAAAGATGAAAAGCATAAAAAAGCAGAAATGTATAATTTTTGAGCAAAATAATTATATTTTTAGGGCAATATTTTTTGTATAATGGGAAACATCTTGAGGAGCGAGAGAAACGAAAAGATGCAATCCTCTAAAAAAACAGAAATAGAAAACGATAAATATATAAAAAATATCAGGAGGCTTTTATGAAAAATAAAATTGTAAAAGTAATGCTTACCGTTGCATTGGCAGCAAGCATGACAGTAGGAAGTGTTGTACCAGCTTTTGCAGCAGCTGCAACAGACCCAGCAGCAAGCGCAGAAAGAGAAGAAAAGAACGGACAGATTTCACAGGAAGCAGCAACAGAAGGTATGGTTTTGCTGGAGAACAATAACGATGTTCTGCCACTCTCAAGCGAACAGGGAACAAAAGTAGCTCTGTTTGGCACTGGAACATATGCAACAATCAAAGGCGGTACAGGATCTGGAGACGTTTATCTGAAAGACGGAGCAAATATCAATGTATGGCAGGGATTTAAAGAAGCAGGATATGACATTGTAAATACAAGCTTCTTAGAAGAACAGAATGCAGATTATGAGAAAAAATCAGCAGAGGCAGCAGAGGCAGCAGAGGCAGCAGAGGCAGCCGAATCAGGCGGATGGGGCGGA
>CBCTVZ010000203.1:0-2258 GCA_965150505.1 uncultured Robinsoniella sp.
TCTTCTCAAAAAATCAGCGGTAACCATCTCCACTGTATGAATCAGATCATTTACTCTCAGCGGTGTACTCAGCGCCACGACATCTCCCTGACTGTAATCACTTAAAACCTGCTTTGAGGCAACTAAAATCATCTCAAAATCAGGCGGCAAATCTTCTCTTAGCTCTGAGTAAATCATATCGTTCAGCCGATATCCGCAGATTACTAATCCTTCGCCTAACTGATCTGCATAACTAAGTGCCTGGATTCCACTTGTACAAACTGCCGCTGCGTGATATCCTGCCCGCTGCAGAATGTTCCGGATATTCTTTGCATCTTCCAGTCTTGAAAATACGACGATAGCGGATACCATTCACTTCCCCTTTCCTTTTGAACATACTTTGATCAGATCTTATATAAATATTGTTCCATCTCCCAGTTTGTCACAAAATTTGTATATTCTTCCCATTCCTTTTCTTTTGCCTGTATGTATTTCTCAAAAATATGATTTCCTAACACTTCATGAATCAGAGGATCTTTTTTCATTTCATCCAAAGCCTCTTTTAAGTTTAAAGGCATCGTCTCTATTCCCTGTTTCTTCCGTTCTTCTTCCGTCATTGTAAAAAGATTTCCCTTCGCCAATTTAGGTGGATTTATTTTCTTTTTTATTCCATCTAAACCTGCCGCAAGACATAAAGCGATTGTCAGATATGGATTTGCCGATGGATCTGGACTTCTCAGTTCCACTCTGCTTGCAACTCCTCTCACTGAAGGAATGCGAATCAGAGGGCTTCTATTATTTTCTGCCCAAGCAATATAGCGCGGAGCATCATAACCAGATGTCAGACGTTTATAGGAATTGATCAGTGGATTTGTAATTGCTGTAATCGCCTTACAATGATGAATCAGACCTCCTATAAAATAATACGCCTCCTTGCTCAAACCTCTCTCCCCCTGTGGATCATCAAAAATATTTTTTCCGTCTTGAAACAAAGACATATGCGTGTGCATTCCAGAGCCATGATGTTCCATCCTTGGCTTTGGCATAAAAGTAGCATGTAATCCATGCCGTCTTGCCACCATCTTGACAGCCAGTTTAAATGTCATAATGTTATCTGCTGTGTTCAATGCTTTATCATAGCGGAAATCTATTTCATGCTGTGCAGGAGCTTTTTCATGATAAGAGCCTAAGATTTCAAATCCCATCTCCTCTAATGTCAATACCATATCTCGTCTGGCATTCTCCCCAAAATCAACTGGTCCTAACTCGAAATATCCAGCTTTTTCTGTCGTCGTATTTGTCGGCTGTCCTTCATTGTCCAGATGGTATAGGAAAAATTCACACTCAGGGCCTACATAAAATTCATACCCCATCTCTTCTGCTTCCTTTAGCACTTTTTTTAGAATCTGTCTCGAATCCCCCTCAAATGGTTCTTTATTTGATCGGTAAACATCGCAGATCAAACGCGCTACTTTTCCTTGCTGAGGCCGCCATGGGAAAATGGTAAAGGTATCCAAATCTGGATGCAAATACATATCGGACTCTTCTATTCCTACAAATCCGTCAATAGATCCTCCATCAAACACGATCTTGTTTTCCAGAGCTTTTTCAAGCTGACTGGAGGTAATTGCAATATTTTTTAATGTCCCAAATACATCTGTAAACTGCAGTCGGATAAACTCTACATCTTCCTCTTCTACAAGCTTTAAGATATCCTGTTTCGTGTAATGCCACATATCTGTCCTCCCTGTCTTTTTTAATAAAAAAAGGCGCTCTTTCTCTACCTACGAAGAACGCCTTTGCTCTGTTTTTTATCATAACAGGGGGATTTCTTTTTGTCAATCCCCACCCGTAAAATACTGTTCTTTTCCTTTACAGATGCCCTATCCATGCTTAATAAAAAAAATTTTTACACTCACTTTTTATAAAAGTTCTGCGCTTGATAAAGATTCCATCAAAAGATAGATGATCTGCTCATCATCCGTATGTGCTGTTGCTTCCAAATATTTATCTTCTTGATACAGCTGAACAGAGACGGCATAGCGGTAGATCTCTTGATCGGTTTCCGGAAAGGATAAAATCGTTTTAATGATTGTCTGTTCTTGCAAAAATTCCGTTTCAAATTGTATCACTTCAATTTCTTCTTCCACCATACTTTGCAATTCTTCTTTATCTTTTGGTATATCTTCTGGATCAATCTGCGCTGTCTCATCTGAAAAAATCTGAATTTCTATCATACTTTCCCCAGTTACAAAACTCCATTCATATCGTGCATTTTG
>CBCTVZ010000204.1:0-2201 GCA_965150505.1 uncultured Robinsoniella sp.
CAATCTGTGTAGCAAAGACACAGTACAGCTTTACAGACGACCAGACAAAACTGGGTGCGCCAAAGGGATTTGAAATCACTGTAAGAAATCTGAAGATCTCTGCAGGAGCAGGATTTATCGTAGCATTGACAGGAGAGATCATGACAATGCCAGGTCTGCCAAAAGTACCAGCAGCAGAGAGAATCGATGTAGACGAGACAGGAAAAATCTCTGGATTATTCTAAATAATATATTCTGCGGGATAAAATATCCTAATCCCGCAGAAAAATTGAAATAAATTTTAGGGGGCGTGCATTATGTTTCAGGATGAATTTAATGCGGTTTGTAATGCGGGAAAAGCAAAAGTAAATTTGTTGAAAAATAATCCGCTTGGATATTTTGTGGCATCTGTTGTGGCAGGAATCTTTATAGCGTTTGGCGGACTGATCATGTGTACGGCAGGCGGAATGCTGAGCGGATTGCAGATAGCCAAAATAGTAGCGGCTATGGTATTTGCGGCAGCTTTGAGTCTTGTTGTCATGGCAGGAGCTGAATTATTTACAGGAAATAATATGGTAATGACAGCGGCAAGTTTGAACAAAGCAGTGAGCTGGGGACAAACAATAAAACTTTGGGTCGTTTGCTATCTTGGAAACTGGGTAGGATCTTTGATTGCAGCATTTCTTTTTCATCTGACGAAACTGCCGGCAGATGGAAGCGCTGTTGGAACTTATATGGCAAATGCAACAGCTGCAAAGATGAACGGAGAATTTCTTCCTCTTTTTGTGAAAGCGATTTTCTGTAATATTTTGGTATGTCTGGCTGTATGGTGCTGTACAAAGATGAAAACAGAATCTGGAAAATTAATTATGATTTTCTGGTGTATCTTCGTATTTGTTTGCTGTGGATTTGAACATAGTATCGCAAATATGTCTATTATGGCAGGCGGTCTTCTTGATCCTGGCGAAGCAGCAGCATCAATTTCAATCGGAGGATATTTCTACAATTTAGGTGTCGTCACTCTAGGAAATATGATCGGTGGAGCGAGCGTAGCGTTAGCATATTATACGATTTCAAAGAAAAAATGAAACAATATAGTGAAAAAAGCAAATCATCGGAACAGTAATTTGATATGACACCAAAAAGTTAGACTTTTATTGCGTAACAGATATTAAAATCTGTTACGCATTTTTTTTGCAATTTATCTAAAAAAATAGGACGAAAAAAGTAAAGTGAAAAGCATCATAGATTCAAAAAAAGATCTTAAGAAAAGCTTCATTGATTGTTGGAAAGCGATATGATAAAATAAAGAAAAAGTAGGAGGTGTTGTTATGAAAGGAGCATGGAAGAGAACACTTTCCTGTCTTATGGCAGTAATATTTTTATTTACCTCACTGAGTTTCACAATTTTAGCCGAGGAAGGTTATACGGGAGAAGAAACTTTTGACAGCACAGGAGATGTACAAGGACAGGAACAGTACACAGTAACCGTGAAAAAAACAGGAAAAGGAAGCATAACACCAGAGGGAGATCAGACCGTTTTTAGCGGATCAACACTCAGCATTATGATGACACCAGATTATAAATATAAGGTGGCACAGATCAAGGTGGATGGCATTCCAATTTCCGCAGAAGAAGTAGCAGCTGCTGACAGTGTGGATCAGTATAATCTACTTGTCAGTGGAAATCAGACAGTGGAAGTTATTTATGGAGCGGAGCTGTCTGTAAGCGGTCATACGTATACAATCGTAGGATCAGAAAAACTTTGCGGAAAAGAACAAGATTCTGAAGCATATCAGAATGATATGAAGGAAGATGATATTGAAATAGGAACATTTAAAATGGAATACAAACACGTTCCTATGGGAAATTATTCTTTTAAAATCAGCAAAGACCATTCTTTGACAGAATTTTATGCAGATGGAAGCACAGTTGATGTACCTGTTGATGATGCAACAGTAGTGATTACATTTAAAGAAGATACCCAGCAAGTTACAACAGAAGTAAGAGATGCAGCGGGAAATCCAGTTTCTACAGGCGAATCAGAGACGACTGCACCACAGACAGAAGAATGGCAGACAGAGACGACTGCGCCGCAGACAGAAGAGTGGCAGACAGAGACGACTGCACCACAGAAAGAATAGTGGAAGACAGAGACGGCTGCACCGCAGACAGAGTGTAATACAGAAACGACTGCTCCGCATAAAGAAGAGTGGCAGACA
>CBCTVZ010000205.1:0-2197 GCA_965150505.1 uncultured Robinsoniella sp.
TTTAATTCAATATAATCTAAAATATGATCTGAACTGTAACGCACAGCAGCCCATTCTGCGAGCTGTCTCTCTGGATAGACAACCTCATCTGCACCATTTCTTAAAAGAAATTTCTTCTGTACATCTCTTGCCGCTCTTGAAACGACGTATCTAGCTCCCATCTCTTTTAAAAGGGATGTCGTTTCCAGAGAACTCTGAAAATTATCACCGATTGCTACAATACAAAGATCAAAGTTTCTCACGCCGAGAGAACTGACAAATTCCTCATCTGTTCCATCTCCAATCTGCGCTTCTGTGACGTATGGAAGCGCCGCTTCCACACGTTTTTCATTGATATCAACTGCCATGATCTGATGATTCAGTTCATCCAGTTTTCTCGCAATATGACGGCCAAATCTTCCAAGACCGATCAATAAAATAGATTTCATTCTTTTCTCCTTTCGGCTTTATCAGCCCACTGTTATCTTTTCCTGTGGAAATTTCGATCCACCTGTATATTTTCTGGAAAGAGTTGCAAAAATTAAAGTCAAACCGCCTACTCTTCCAAAGAACATCAGACAAATCAAAATTATTTTTGAAACAATACCTAATGTCGGTGTAACTCCAAGTGATAAACCTACTGTACCGATTGCAGATCCTGTCTCAAACATAGCGGTCAAAAGAGGGATTCCCTCTGTGTAACTGATAATCATACCACCTGTCAGAAACAGTACCACATACATCATCAAAATAGTTCCTGCACTTTTTATCGCATCTTCTGGAATGCGGCGTTTAAAGAAATGCGCATCTTCTTTCTGTTTAAATACAGCAAGAGAAGAAGAAATCAACACTGCAATCGTTGTTGTCTTCATACCGCCGGCTGTAGATCCTGGAGAACCACCGATCAACATCAGCATAATCATAATCAAGATGCCGACTTCGCTGAGTGTCGTCAGATCAACGGTGTTGAATCCTGCCGTTCTCGGCGTTACCGCTTGAAATAAAGAACTTAAAATCCTCTCGCCTAAAGGCATATCGGAAAATTCACAGAAGAAAAACCAGATTGTTGGAATAAAAATCAACAATCCTGTCATCGTGATAATGACTTTACTCTGCATTCTATATTTTGTAAAATGCCAGCGATTTCTCTGTATATCTTCCCATGTTAAGAAACCGATACCTCCAATTATGATCAAAGCCATAATGGTGATGTTGATAATAGGTTGGGCTGAGTATCCCGTCAGGGAAGAGAATTTTTCATTCACGCCCATTAAATCAAATCCTGCATTACAAAAGGCAGAGATCGAATGGAAAATGGCATACCAGATTCCCTTTAGAATCCCAAAATCCTTTATAAATACAGGAAGCATCACAGCTGCGCCGATTGCTTCCACTATAAGCGCTGTCTTTAAAATAAATTTTGTCATTTTAACAATTCCGCCTACCTGAGGGGCAGATATTGCCTCACGCATCGTGTTTCTCTGCATCAGACTGATTTTTTTTCCGGAGATAATCGCAATCATAACAGAAATCGTGACAACTCCCATACCGCCAATCTGGATCAGGAATAAAATCACTCCCTGACCGAATGATGACCAGTATGTTGCTGTGTCTTCCACAATCAGTCCCGTAACACATACCGCTGAAGTGGCTGTAAACAGGGAATCCATAAATGTCGCGCCTTTTCCGTCTTGCGTTGCAATCGGCAAAGTCAAACATAAACTTCCCATTAAGATTACAAAAAAGAATCCGAGAATAATCACCTGAAATGTTGAAATATGTCTGTTCTTTTTTCCTCGTATTTTCCACATTTTTCATACCGCCTGTATTATCTTTATTTGATTTTTATGTCGTCTTTATTATATCTTTAATTGCATTAAATCGGTGTGAATAAATAAGGTTTTGTATTAAGATTGTATAAAGATTAGGTAAAAAACCTTTTTTCCTTTTTTATATTTTTTAACACAAAATTATATTTTTAAACACAAAAAAATCCGTAAATAATATATTTACGGATTTTCAAGCTCCCCCTGTTGGACTTGAACCAACGACACTGCGGTTAACAGCCGCATGCTCTACCGACTGAGCTAAGGAGGATTATGTTCCTTCTCTTTGTACCTTCAAAACTACACACAGATCATTGTATCTTTCTTATCTTTCGACTTGTATCTTCTCCATCCGTCTTAACCAACCTCTTTGGTTAAGCTTTCGACCTATT
>CBCTVZ010000206.1:0-2165 GCA_965150505.1 uncultured Robinsoniella sp.
AATTTTGGAAGATACGGATAATCCGCTGAAACCTTACAATATTGTGAAAACAAAAGAAGAGATTACGGTATTGATGCATCAATATCTACCGGATTTACTGGCTCAAATGACTTCTGAACAATTATCGGACAATTATTTACATTATATTGATGGCGACAGGTGGTATGCCAGAAATGGTATTTGAATATATCCTAAAAAAACATGACCTCGATCCTTTACAAGATCTTATGATAGACCAGAGTATTGATTTTGGTTCTACTGCCGCTGCTTTTTCAGGTGGAAAAGGAGACTTTACAGTAGAATTTGAACCATCGGCTACTGCGCTGGAACAAGAAGGCATCGGATACGTCGTTGCATCCTGTGGTGTGGAATCTGGATATGTGCCATATACTGCCTACAGTGCAAAACAAAGTTATCTGGAAGACCATCCTGATCTCATTCAAAAATTTACAAATGCTCTTCAAAAAGGAATGGATTATGTCAATACCCATTCTCCTGAAGAAATTGCAGCGGTTATCCAAACACAATTCCCTGAAAATGATTTAGAAACGATTATTACAATCGTAACTCGCTATAAAAATCAGGATACATGGAAAGAAAATCTCATTTTTGAGAAAGACAGCTTTTTGCTTCTTCAAGAAATTTTAAAAAGCGCCGGTGAATTAGATGAAATGCTTCCATATGAAACGCTCATCTCAACACAATTTGCTGAAAATGCTCTGAAAAATTAAACTTCCTTTTCTTTCTTGTTTTCTTTCTTGTTCAGATTCTTTTCTTCTTTCTCTTAAGATTCTTCTGGTCAAGAAAGAAAACACAAAAAAATTATTTTTTATACGGTTTATACAGATGGAATACGAATCCAAAACTCTACTCCATCTTTTTTATTGTTGACACCGCACTGACCATTATGAGCCTGCACTATATCTCTCACGATATAAAGCCCTAATCCTACTCTGCTTTCATTTTCTGTCTGCTTCTGTAACTGAGTAAATTTCTCCCATATCTTTTCTTTATCAGCCACTTGTTCTCCTTCATTATAGACGGAAATGTATAGATCTTCCCCTTCTTTTTTCAATAAAAGTTTTACTGCCTTCCCCATTTTTGTATAATTGTAGGCATTCATAATATAATTTCCAACTGCCTGCTCAATTTGCCCAGCATCTGCTTTCGCATAGCAGTCGGATTCAATTTCCGATATAATCTGAATTTTCTTTGTTGCAAGCCATGCCTTATATTTGGGGATTAAGTTTTCTATCAATTTCGATATATTCTGCTGCTCCATTTCTCGCTGCTTTATTTTATTTTCCAAAAAAGAATCTCCTAAAAGCTGGCTGATCATATGGCTCATTTTTTCAATTTCTTCCATAATAGATTCATAGTAATATTCTTTTTTCGATTCATCATACTGCATCATCTGCACCTGACTGGAAATAATAGCAAGAGGTGTTTTTAATTCATGTGTCACATTGGAAACAAACGTTTTTCTCATATCTTCAAACTGAGCCAGATCTTTATTTTTCTTTCTCAAAAGATAATTATAATTATTCAGTTCATTCATATCCTTTTGAATTTTTTCGGCCATATGATTGATATTTCGCGCCAAACACCCCAATTCATCTTCTGAGACAGGTACTTTTACCCTCACTGAAAAATCATTTTCAGCAATTTTCTTTGTAACATGATTCATCTCCTCTATCGGCTTTACAATTCTGACTGCCGCAATATATGCGAAGATACCGCCTAGAATAATCAAGATGAACAGTACATTGTTTAGAAAATGGCTGGAATACTCCACGCTTTTACGGATAACAGCGATATCTTCATAAATATATACATAGTATCTATTTTCTTTTTGCTGTATCTTTCCTCTTAGAATAATTCTTTTTTTCTCTGCGTCCAATTCTGCTTTTGCATCTTCCTGATACATTTCTTTCTCTTTTTCTATTTTGTTACGCATAATCTGTTCTTTTGCTCTGCTTCCAGAAACATAAACGGTCTGAAAAGATTCATCACAAATCATCACAAAAAAACTTTCTGTCTCATATTGTTTGAAAAAAGAATGTTCTTCTAGCAACTCATCTTCCATCTGTATCGTTCTTAAAGCTTGAAACGCCTCATTCATGACTTGTTTCTTTTTTGCTACATAGATGTCCTCAGCAAACAGA
>CBCTVZ010000207.1:0-2029 GCA_965150505.1 uncultured Robinsoniella sp.
GCCACAATCCCTGCGGAAGAATTTTCAATCGGAAGCACTGCATAATCTGCCGCTCCCTCCTGAATTGCCTCCATAGCATCTCTCCATCTTTCCACATGGAAGGATGTGATCTTTTCACTAAAATATTGCCGCATTGCCGCTTCGCTGTAAGCGCCTTCCACTCCTTGAAATACAACGCGCACTTTTTCTCTATCTACATCTGGAATTGCAATAAAAGGCAATCGTCCAACCACTCCGTTCTTTGCAAGCAGCTGATACTGCAGTTTCCTACTCATTGCCATGATCTGCAAGAACAATTCTTCTATGCCATGTTTATTAAAATTATTGTGGGCCAGTTGTGTCAAAGTCTCAATTTTTGATTTTTCCCGTTCTCGGTCAAACACTTTCTTGCCTGTCTCAATTTTAAATTCCGCTACTTCCCCACAAATCTCCATTCTTTTTTCAAACAGCTCTACGATCTGACGGTCTATCACATCGATCTCACTGCGCAGTTTTCCTAAATCAATCATTTTCCAGCTCACTCCTTAACTGCATTACTGTTTTTTGCAAGACAGGATGTTTCTTATACGGCGCAATCTGTGAGAGTGGATCTAATACAAAACTTCTCATGTGCATCTCTACATGAGGAATCGTTAAATCTTCACTTTCCATCACCAGATCATCATACAATAAAATATCAAGATCTAACGTTCTGTCTCCCCAGTGTACGAGTCTTTTTCTGTCAGCAGCCTGCTCAATTTCATGCAGACGATCTAACAATTCATTCGGTGTCAGAAGTGTTCTCACAGCAATACAGCTATTTAAAAATTCTTCTTTTGCAGCTCCCCCGTATGGTTCTGTCACAATATAATCAGCTACAGCGATCACCTCACACCCTTCTGTTTCTTTGAGAGCTTCAACAGCGCCATCTAAATATCCTTTCTTATCGCCTAAACTAGATCCTACGCCTAAATATGCCGTATGCCATCCTCTTGAAATTTCTACAGATACGGTATCAAGCGGCAATGCTACAGGAGCCCATGGCTTTTTAATCTCCAAATCTAATTTCTGCATCAGCGGAAATGCTTTTAACAGTTCTTCTGCCAATTTTTCTGCCACGGTCTCGATCAATTTAAACGTATGGGTCTCCATAAATTTTTTAATAAAGTGGCTGACTTCCCCATAGTGAATCGACTGTGTCAGATCATCGCTTTTTCCTGCTTTACGCGTATCGGTATACATTGTCACAGAGATCACAAATTTTTGTCCTAATATATTTTCTTCTGGAAATACTCCATGATTTGCAAATACTTCTAAATCTTTGATTTTGATTTTATCCATCTGTCTCTCCCTCTCTCTTTATCCTGCTGTATCCATTTTTATCAGCATCCTAAGATCGCTTTTGTCATCAAAATTGCTCTTTTGTTTTCTTTGATATCATGAACACGGATAAAAGCAGCTTTTTTCTGTACTCCAAAAACAGTTGTCACAAGTGTTCCTTCTACTCTTTCAGAAGCTGGAAGATTTAACGTATTTCCTATTACGGATTTTCTTGATGTCCCAAGCAAAATCGGATATGATAATTCATGAAGCCGTTCCAAATGAGAAATCGCTTCCAAATTATGCTCATACGTCTTACCAAATCCCACTCCTGGATCTAACATAATCTTATCATCTGCAATTCCTGCTTTTTTTGCAATCGCAACCGTATCTCTTAAATCATTTAGCATATCTTCTATAAAATTTTCATATACTGCTTCTTTTCGATTGTGCATCAGACAACATGCCACATCATATTTAGCAATCACATCTGCCAATTTTTCATCGTATTTCAATCCCCAAATATCATTTACCAGATCTGCTCCTGCCTTTACTGCCGCCTCAGCAACACGACTTTTATATGTATCAATCGAAACAGGAATATCAAAGTTGGCTTTCACCATCTCGATCATTGGCAGTACGCGTTCCATCTCTTCTTCATCTGGTAAAAGCGTATATCCAGGTCTTGTAGATTCTCCTCCGATATCAATAATATCTGCGCCTTCTTGTA
>CBCTVZ010000208.1:0-1936 GCA_965150505.1 uncultured Robinsoniella sp.
ATGACAAACCTTTAACGCTTTTTATTCGTCATACTTATAAATATTTTCTCATAAATCGTCAAAATAGTCTAGTATTTTTTTTCAAAAAACCACCCTTTTCGCTTCTTCTTTACACTCCTTCTCTTTTTTCTTTTTGTTTCTATAATTTTTTCTCATGTTTTTGTTTTTTTCTTTACTTTTCTTTCTTAAGTGGTATGCTTTTTATGTATAAATCTTTGTACCCACGATATCTTTTTACAGAAAGGAAGGAAAAAATGAGCTATCAAAAAAAAGAACCATCTTTACCTAGCAGTCACGCTATGTACTGGCAATTATTTAAAATCACCTTTTTTCTCAGCGCCTGTACATTTGGCGGAGGCTTTGTGATCATCAGCATGATGAAAAAAAAATTTGTAGAAGAACTCCATTGGCTCTCTGAAGAAGAAATGCTTGATATGACAGCGATTGCCCAATCCTCTCCTGGCGCTCTTGGCGTTAACATTGCCATTGTTGTAGGCTATCGTCTAAAAAAATTTAAGGGGGCTGTTGTATGCACACTTGCCGCTGTTCTGCCACCCTTATTTATCATTTCCATTATCTCTGTATTTTACAATCAATGGAAAAATAATGCGTATATTGCGGTTGCACTGCAGGTTATGCGTGCCGGTGTAGCAGCTGTAATCTGTGATGTTGTTTTCTCACTTGCTCAAAATGTCATCAAGACAAAACAAATCCTCTGGATTTCTTTGATGATTCTTGCTTTTATTGCTACTGTTTTCTTTCATGTCAGCGCTGTTGTAATTATCCTGATCTGTGGAATGGCAGGTTTTTTAAACAGCAGATCAAAAAAATAAGGAGAAACGCTTATGATTTATATTCGTCTATTTTTTGCTTTCTTTCAAATTGGACTTTTTAGCTTTGGTGGTGGTTACGCTGCTGTTCCTCTTATTCAGCATCAGATTGTTGAGACAAATCATTGGCTTGAAATGAGTCAGTTTGCTGATTTAATCACGATTGCGGAGATGACACCTGGACCGATTGCCATTAACAGTGCAACGTTTGTCGGTCAACAGATCGCAGGTGTCCCTGGCGCTATTATCTGTACACTTGGCTGTGTTTTTCCATCTTTTATCATCGTACTTCTTCTATCTTTTTTATATATGAAGTATCGAAATTTAAAAACGATGCAGGGAATTTTAACAGGTCTTCGTCCAGCTATTGTGGCAATGATTGCTTCTGCCGCTCTTTCTCTTTTTGTACTTGCTTTATTTAACTCTTCCCTGTCTGATTTAAAACTAGAAAACTTCCGTGTGGTAGAAGCCGTTCTATTTTGTATTTCTTTATTTTTAATTCGCAAATATAAAGTAGGTCCAATTAAAATTATTTTTGGTTCAGGTATCATCGGCACTATCATTTATCTACTTTTTTAATCTAAACGTATTATAAGCAGAGCTTTCGTCAAATATATTTTTGCAAAAAGCTCTGCTTATTTATATTTTTTATTATTCATATCTTTTAGAAAATTTCAAAGATGCAAGAGTAGGCGAGCAATGTTCCATTAATAATTTTTCCAGCGCCATTTTTTCTCTCTATTTATTGACAGCAATTTTTTAAAATTTCTGTTAAAGCATTTTTGCTGCTAGTATGGCAGCGTATGATATCTGTCTTATCCCCTGCTTCTTCTAAAGCCTTCTTTACCATTTTATGTGAAACCGTACTTGTAAACAGTACCAACAGATCGGGACATCCGATTTGTTTACTGAAATCAGCGCTCATATGGGTAAATATTTTTACTTTGCATTTATAAGATTTACATATTTCTTTATATTGAGCGACCATGCGGTCATGACCCCCTACAATTACTACACTCATTTTAGATACCTCCTGTCTTTCTGTATTAGTTTTAACTAACTCCATAGCGTTAGTATAGACTAACTTTCTTATTCTGTCAATTCTT
>CBCTVZ010000209.1:0-1847 GCA_965150505.1 uncultured Robinsoniella sp.
AGGAGCTTTGTCTAGCGGTGAAACTGCTTCTGCATTGGCACAGGTAGCCTTTGATTCTGCATTTGGCTCTTTTGGTAAAATATTTATTGCTATTTGTATGTTGTTCTTTGCTTTTACAACAATTATTGGCTGGTATTATTTTGGAGAAGTGAATGTGCGAAATTTATTCGGCAAAAAAGCAGTTAAGATTTATGCGGCGCTTGTAGTTTTATTTGTTTTGATTGGTTCAACATTAAAAGTGGATTTAGTTTGGAATATGTCGGATATGTTCAATGGTTTGATGGTAATTCCAAACCTTATTGCCATCTTGGCTTCCATTCCAATCGTAAAGAGATTAAACAAAGAACATGAGAAAATTTTAAAGACAAAGAAATAAAAGATAAATAAGATAAATAAGATAAATAATATAAATAAGATAACCTTTTTCCTATATCGGATCATTTTGAAACTATTTTGAGTAAAAAATGATCCGATATTGTTTTAAGTGGAATAAATACGAAAAAATAGTTTCTGTTTATTCAGGATAGATAAGACGTTCATCTGAAATATTTGATAATACTTCTGTGAGATATTTTCCAGCAAGATATTTTGCCATTGGAAGATTCATATCGAGGTAATTGCCGCAGTCTTTTGCGCAAGCGCCAGGAACATCCCCTTCATAATCGCGGATGAATACAAACATAGATGTCAGGAGAGGAACGATTTCTTTTGAGGTATAGTCTCCATTCATCAGAAGATAAAATCCTGTTCTGCATCCCATTGGTCCAAAATAAAGAATTTTGCTGCCGTATTCTGCGTGATTGCGCAGATAAGTAGCGGCAAGATGTTCAATCGTGTGCATTTCAGCCGTATTCATGACAGGTTCATGATTTGGTCTGGTCATGCGAATATCAAATGTAGTGACGGTTTCTTCACCGACGCGATCTTTTCTTGATACATAAAAACCAGGCAGCAACTTTAAATGATCAATCGTAAAACTTGTAATTTTTTCCATAATAATAAAGCCTCCTTTTTCTGTTTTTCTATTTATTTTAGCAGAGAATCCGATGAGATACAACCTTGACTTTATTAATGGCGAGTGATACACTTTAGCCATAGTCAATTGGAGGACAGAAGTTATGATTAACGACAAAAAAGTATTATTTAGTGGGATGCAGGCGACCGGAAACCTGACACTTGGAAATTATCTGGGAGCTTTAAAAAATTGGCTGACATTGAGCAATGAATATGAATGCTTTTACAGTGTGGTAGATTTGCATTCCATCACCGTTCGTCAAGACCCAGCAGTTTTAAGAAAGAGAGCAAGAGCACTTTTGACTTTATACATTGCAGCAGGTCTTGATCCTGAAAAAAATTGTATCTATTACCAGTCTCATGTTTCTGGACATGCAGAATTGAGCTGGATTTTAAACTGTTTTACATATATGGGCGAATTAAACAGAATGACGCAGTTTAAGGATAAAGCGGCAAAACATGCAGATAATATTAATGCCGGATTATTTACATATCCAGTTTTAATGGCATCAGATATTTTATTATTCCAAAGCGATGTCGTTCCAGTAGGAATTGATCAGATGCAGCATTTGGAATTGACAAGAAATCTGGCACAGCGTTTTAATGCGATCTATGGAGATGTCTTTACCGTACCAGAAGCATATATTGGAAAGACAGGAGCAAAGATCATGAGTCTTCAGGATCCGGCAAAGAAAATGTCAAAATCTGATGAAAATGTAAATGGCAGTATTTATCTGATGGACGATCCAGATACGATTATGCGCAAATGCAAACGCGCTGTGACCGATTCACTGGCACAGATCCGATATAGCGATGAACAGCCAGGAGTTAAG
>CBCTVZ010000210.1:0-1810 GCA_965150505.1 uncultured Robinsoniella sp.
CAAATAAAATTTCAAAATAAGTAGGATGATAAAATCCATCTTTTACCATATCTTGAATTACGTTCCACACCTTTTCATAAGACTGCAAAAACAGCTCATCACTGATTGGCTCGTTATTAATCTGAAATCTCTCATTAATTTTAATGAGATGCGGAGAAGTAAATAATCCTACTTTTTTTCCTGCTTTCTCCAAAATGGAAGAAAGATAAGCGCATACAGACCCTTTTCCATTTGTTCCAGCAACATGAATGATCTTCATTTTGCGGTCAGGTCTTCCGAGACGCTCCATCAGCTCTACTGTATTTTCCAGTTTATTTTTTGTTGTAAATTTTGGTACGCTTAAAACGTACTCTACTGCTTCTGTATAATTCACTTTTTTCACCTTTGCTTTTGTTTTTCTTTTTTCATTATAATATAGGTCATTTTTTTATGCAAATAATATCGTACCTTTTTCTATGACAATACATGATATTATACACATATTTTTTCAAAAAATCATCATTTTTTTCATTCTGTTTCCGTTTCTTTTTCGATCATCGTGTTTTTTATTCTGATTTTTTCCTACATTTACAAAATAATCTCTTCTTCATCTTAAATTTTCTGAAGAAACGAAAAATATCCCCCGTCTTTTCGAGGGATATTTTACTCTTTTTATTGACTGATCTCAGCTGTACTCAATCCATATTTTTCTAAAATGTCTGCCGCCTCATCTGATTTTAAATAGAATAAAAATTCATCTTTTCCTTCTATCTCTGTTGTCTTGCTCTCTTTTTCAGACACTCCGCTATAAAAATAGATTGGATTGGAAATCAGATTCTTTGGAGCTTGTGCAATCACCTCCACTAGCCCTTCTGCATCTGCCACATCCGTTCCATATACGATACCAACTTCACTGCTTTTTGTACTGACAGATGCCATGACTGCGTTTGCATTTCCTACCTCGCTATAATCCATTTCTGTGATCTGAATGCCCATCTTTTCTAAAATTTCTCTGGAGACCTTTCCAAGCTCCGTATCTTGCTGTGCGATTGCAAAATCCTGAGCTTCTGCAATTTGATTAAAATTATTTATGATACAATCTCCATTCTCTCTTTGAATTAAGACGACTGGATTTTCTGCTACAGGATGGATCGAGTTTTTATCAATCTTCTTTTCCCCTGCCAACATCTCCAGATATTCCAGCGATCCGCTCAAATAAACGTCACATTTTTCCCCATTCATTACTTTTTGATACAGAATGTTGTCTTGTGCTACAGTCACTTCTAAAGAAACGTTTTTATTTTTTTTCACATATGCCTCTTTGATCTCCTCTACAGCATCCTCAAGCTGTGCCGTCACAAATACAGAAATCGTTTCTTTTTTTTCGGAAGGATTTCCTTCTATAAAAGGAGGAGTCCATTCGCTCTCTTTTTGCTCTTCTGTCTGCGGCTCTTGCTGAGGTGACATGGTTTCTGTTTCACTTTCCTCTGGAGGCTTATTTGGGTCTTCTTCCTCTGGATCTGTCTCTAGTGTCTCGGGCTGAAACTCAGAAGGGTCTTTTTTCTGAATCAACGGCTTTAATTCCTGTTCCGTCTCTTCTGGCGAAGAATCATTTTCCTGTTTTTTCTGAATCAGAGGACTCCCCTCTTGAAATTCTTCCGTTTCTTTTTCCGAATTTTTTTCTTTCTTTTTTGTAATCAGACTGCCTGTCTTTTCCTCTTCGTCTGTCTCTGTTTCCTTTTCTGTCTCTTTTTCCATTTCATCTCTTGGCTGTTTTTTAGAAGAATCTGTCTGCATTTCTGTCACATGATCTGTTTCTTTTTTTGTCTCT
>CBCTVZ010000211.1:0-1806 GCA_965150505.1 uncultured Robinsoniella sp.
TATTTTGAAAAATATAATGAAAAATATATGTTAAAAAAAATAGAAAATATAAATGGATTGTACCTATCAGTGCAGTATGTCTTTGCAGTATGATCTCAGCAGATTGTGCAGCAGAAGAAAAAGAGATGCTTGAAGAGGCAGAGATTCATGTTTTTATTGCAGCAAGTTTAGAAAATGTATTTGAGGATATCATTACAGCATATCAAGAAAAACAACCGAATATAACAGTTGTCTACAATGCAGACAGTTCTGGAATCCTTCAACATCAAATAGAGGAAGGATATGAATGTGATTTGTTTTTTTCGGCTGCTGAAAAACAAATGGAAGCTTTGGAGAAAGAAGGCTTTGTTGTGGAGGGTACAAAAAAGAATTTGCTTTGCAATGAGGTAGTCTTAATCAGTGCAAAAGGAAGCGGTACAAAAGTGACAGGACTTGATAATTTAGATCAGGCTGAAAGTATGGCGCTTGCAGATGGAAGTGTGCCAGTAGGAAAATATACGAGAGAGGCTCTTGTCAGAGCGAACATTTTAAAAGAAAAAGAAGACATATCAGAAATTTCTACACAGGAAATAATGGATACCTTAGGAATAGAAATCAATGAATGTTCTAATGTCAGTAAAGTAAAGGAAGCAGTAAAGGAAGGTTCTTGTGAGATCGGGACGGTTTATTATACCGATGCGTATTCTGTAAAAGAAGAGGTGGATATTATAGAGCGTATTAGTACGGAGTTGACAGGAGAGATTATTTATCCGATGGCTCGTATTGTAAATGAAGAGGCTAAAGAGGCGGAACAAGAAGCGGCAGATCATTTTTATCAGTTTTTACAGAGTGAGGAAGCAAGGGAGATTTTTGAAGAATATTTATATCTGCCATATGAAGCAGAATCCATCGAATCGTAGAGAAAAGGATAAAAAAGAATGAAAGAATTTTTAGAAAGCTTAGATTGGAGTCCTCTTATCATTTCTTTAAAAACAGGAATTGCTGCGACGATTCTTTGCTTTTTTCTAGGAATTTTTACGGCACGAAAGGTGATGAAAATGAGAGGACGAGCAAAGGTTGTTGTAGATGGAATCTTAACACTTCCTATGGTTCTTCCTCCAACAGCAGCGGGATTTTTTTTGCTTTTGCTTTTCAGCAGAAGAAGACCGCTTGGAATGTTGTTATATGAAACGTTTGATATTAAGATTGTACAAAGCTGGATCGGATGCGTGATAGCAGCATCTGTAATTTCATTTCCCTTAATGTACCGCAATGCAAAGGCAGCATTTGAGTCGGTTGACGCAGATCTTGTGTATGCTGGAAGAACATTAGGAATGTCAGATGTAAAAATTTTTTGGAAAATAGTGTTGCCGATATCAGGACCAGGAATTGCGGCAGGAACGGTATTAACTTTTGCGAGGGCGCTAGGAGAGTATGGAGCAACTTCTATGTTAGCTGGCAATATTCCGGGAAAGACAGGAACGATTTCACAGAAAATTGCAATGGTACTTCAAAATGGTGATTATGTAATGACAGGATTTTGGACAGGTGTAATTTTGATCCTTGCTCTTTTCCTTATTATTTTAACAAATATTTTTTCAGCAAAAAATAAAAAATATAGAAAGAAATGGTGAATGCCATGGAAATCAAATTTCATGCAGTTAAAACATGGGAAAACTTCACACTTGATATGAAATTTTGTACAGAACAAAAAAGGATAGGTATTTTAGGTTCTTCTGGCTCTGGGAAGAGTATGACGTTAAAGATGATTGCTGGTATTGAGACACCAGAAAAAGGAGAAATTGAAGTGGGAAATCATATCTTTTT
>CBCTVZ010000212.1:0-1699 GCA_965150505.1 uncultured Robinsoniella sp.
GTGATCTCTACAGGTTTTGGATTTCTTCCTCCGCCAATCAATGCCTTTTGGGTATTGGTATGATGCGGAGCACGAAATGGTCTTCTTCTTAAAAGAGGCGATTGTGGCGATAAAAGACCAGATACGCTATAAATCTTAGAAATTTCCAAACTTTCTTCCAACGTCAGATCAGGAAGAATGGATGGTATTCTTTTCGCAATCATAGATTTTCCAGACCCCGGCGGTCCAATCATCAAAAAATGATGTCGTCCACTCACTGCAATCTCCGCTCCACGCTTTAAAATTTCCTGCCCATTCACCTCACAAAAATCTTCCTCTTCTTCTAATTCCCATTGTTCTTCCCCGTTTTGAATACAAGGTTTTATTTTTTCTTTTCCTTGAAAATGACGAATCATCTCTCCTAAATCTGAGACACCGATCACTTCTATTCCTGAAATCATAGCGCCTTCTTTTTCATTTTCTTTTGGAATCATACATCTATCATATCCTGCTTTTTTAGCCCCATCTACAAGCGATAAAATTCCTTTTATGGAGTTGATTTCTCCACCTAGACTCAGCTCTCCTACCATAAAAATATGCTCTAGCTCTTCTTTTGGAAAATATCCATATGCCGCTAAAACTGCCGCTGCAATCGGAAGATCAAAGCCTGATCCTTCTTTTCTTAAATCTGCTGGCGACAAATTAATGGTCACTTTCTTAGGCGGAAGCAAAATACCAGAATTACGAATAGCTGTTCGGACTCGTTCCTGTGCCTCTCTTACTTCTGAAGACAGATATCCTACCATTTGAAATGTCGGAAGTCCATTGCTCACATCTGCCTCAACACAGACTAAGCAGCTCTCCACACCGCAAAGAACTGCTGAATATGATGTACTGAACAATCACATCATCCTTTCTTTTTATTCTATTTGTTTGTTTTTTTATTTTGGAAAGAAATGGCGAATGCCATGAATTGAATTGATTTTAAATACCTACTTCAAGCTGTTTCCCAGCCAAGTAGAAAAGTAATTGACTTTTGTTTTATTTTAACGCTTCTATCTAAAAAGATCAATATTTTTTTATATTTTTTTGTATAGTGGAAAAGGCATTTTTTATACCTCTTCCTCATCAAATTCTACAATCACATAATACCCTCTTGGTGTCTCCTTGATCTCCTTTACTACTCCGTTTCTGCTTTTGAGTCGTTCTCTAAACGAATAATTGCCAGACATCCCCACAGCCGGCAAAATCGTATAATAATAGCTTGTCGGAAGCTGACTCTCTGTTATCTCTACTTCCTGACCTTCTTTCACAAGATTTGGTCTTTCCATCTTAAATTCCATTTTTCGCATTTTAAATCCCCTATTCTCTGATTAAATCAGCGTATTTTCCATCGATCAGTTCTCTTAGCGCATCCGGATGAATCAAAATCTGTTCTCCCCTTTTTCCGGCGCTGACAGCAATCTCTTCAAACAACTGTGCCGTCTCATCCAGATACGTTGGAAATTTCTTTTTCATTCCAATCGGAGAGCAGCCTCCTCTGATATATCCTGTCACCGAAAGCAAATCTTTCATTGGAATCATCTCTGCTTTTTTATCGCCTGCTGCCTTTGCAACCTTTTTTAAATCCAATTCCATATCTACTGGAATACAGCACACGAAATATCCTGTCTTTTCTCCTCGCAGAACAAGAGTCTTAAAGACTTGTTCACATGGCATT